>LIAL01000064.1 GCA_001437625.1 Nitrosopumilus sp. BACL13 MAG-121220-bin23 | reverse complement strand
TTTAAATATTTATAATTTTTCTATGTTACTTTGATTGCATATTTACCTTTTTGAGTAATTGCAAGTGTTTTTGAAATTTTTGAATTTGAAGGATCAACAACTAGTACCACACCGTTCCAATCTGGTGTTAAATCTGATGATTTACAACCTGGACAAACTTTTTCTGTTGTTACACGTTTACATTTTCTGCATGCCATTTCTCGTGCCATCTTAACTTGCCTCTACTTTTGCTTCTTTTGTTGGTGCACCTGAATCATCAGCTTTCTTAATCTCTTCGGCAATCCATTCATCTGCACCTAGGAATGGTTGTCTGCAAGTAATACCAATTTTACCCATTGCAGCTGCTTTTCCTAATGATACTGCTGTAATTCTTGCACGAAGTGTTGAACCTACTTTTAATGTTCTTCCGCTTTGATTAGCTAAAATCATTCCAGATTTTACATCACTCTTAAGATAATCATCCATAACTTGTGATAAGTGGAGCAATGCATCTGTTGGACCTATTCTTACAAATGCTCCAAAGTCTGTAATATCTACAATTTCTCCTTGAACAATCTCTTGTAATTTTGGATAAAATGTTAATGCTTCAAATTGTACTTTGTGGAATGTTCCGCCATCTCCTGCAATCATTTTCCCCATTTCGTCTACTTTAGCATCTAAAATCATGATAATGTAACCTAATTCTGCATTGATCATACTCTCATACTTTTCTTTGAGAATATCTCTTGCTGCCTTTTTGAGCGTAGTTCCAAATAATCGTGGAGGAATCCTAACAACATCAACTAGGGTGGATATAGAAAACACTATTATTTTTCGTAAATTTGAATTTATGAATCTTTGGGTGAATTGTATTGAATTTCTAAAGATTTTGACTGTTTTTCAAATAAAAGCCAATTTTTTACTATATCTAACTTATCTTTAAATATTGTATCTTGACTTTTTCATATCATGGTTGGAATAGATCAAGTTTTAGAAAAACTTAGCACTGTCATTGATCCTGATTTAAAAAAAGACATTGTTTCCATGGGTATGATAAAAAATTTAGAACTTAATGATGGTGATCTTAAATTTACTTTAGAATTAACTACTCCCGCATGTCCTTTTAATGTTGAAATTGAAGATGATGTGAGAAAAGCAATTGCCGAACTCTCAGATTTAAAGAATTTTGATTTGAAAGTAACTGCAAAAGTAATGGAAGGACGTTCACTTGAGGCTGATACTCAAATGGCAACTGTCAAAAACATAATTGGTGTTGCTAGTGGAAAAGGTGGAGTTGGTAAATCAACTGTTTCTTTAAACTTAGCACTGGCATTATCTCAAACAGGAGCTAAGGTTGGTTTACTTGATGCTGATATCTATGGACCAAGTATTCCTTTGATGTTGGGGATGAAAGATGGCTCTATGGAAGTCGAAGATAATAAACTTCAACCTGCTGATTCTAATGGATTAAAGGTTGTTTCATTTGGTTTTTTTGCAGACCAATCTAATCAAGCTGCAATTTACCGTGGTCCAATTATTTCTGGAATTTTAAAACAATTTTTAGTTGACACTAATTGGTCTGAATTAGATTATCTGATAGTTGATCTTCCACCTGGTACTGGTGACATACCATTGACTCTTGCACAAACAATTCCTATTACTGGTATTCTTGTCATTACAACTCCGCAAGATGTTGCAAGTAATGTTGCAGTCAAAGCAGTTTCTATGTTTGAAAAATTGAATGTTCCTATCATTGGAGTAATTGAAAATATGAGTCACTTTATTTGTCCAACTTGTGATGATAAACATTACATCTTTGGTAACGGTGGAGCAAAGAAAATTAGCGAACAATTCAAGATACCATTTTTAGGTGAAATTCCATTAAATTATGGAATTATGTCTGGTTCTGATTTAGGGAAACCTATCATGATAACTGATGTTGATTCTCCTAGTGCTGCTGCTTTTAGATCAAGTGCAAAAAATGTTGCAGCCCAATGTAGTATTATTGCATCTAAATTACAAGCTGAGATGGCATCTGAAGCATCTGGTGAAGCATCTGGTGATACAACTCCTAAGGATAATACCACTTAATTGCGATTCCTGTGAAATTACCTGATTCTTTAAGAGACCAATTGAAAATTCCTTTGGGCATATTATTGCCTATTGGCCAAGACAATAAAGCAAATATTCAAAAATATCTTTCAGATGACTCTTACATAATTACAGTTGGAGATAGAACTACTGAAAAAATGATTGATTTTGATTTAATCCCGTCATTGCAAATTATTGATGGTTTAGAAAAAAGAATAAAACGAGATATTCTCAAACTTGGAAGTGCCTTTGAATTAAAGATTGATAATCCTGCAGCTGAAATCACTTTGGAAAGTATTGAAGTAATTAAAAAAGCATTTAGCTTGAATCCTCCTATTCGATTAACTGTGAATGGTGAAGAAGATTTACTTGTATTACCTGTTTGTATACATGCTCCCGAAAATTCAGTTATTTTGTATGGTCAACCCAATAAAGGACTGGTTTTAGTACAAATTACTACAGAAATTAGAAATAAAGCCCAAGCTTTACTTGATCTAATGAAGTAATTGGGATATGATGAGACGGTGGCTGTATGATTGATGATTACCCCACATAACTTCTGACCCTTTTATTACTCATTCTGTAGAATCAAAATCAACTAAACATCTCACAACAATTGACATTTCAAGATAAACATGAATTGTTTCATAAATAATTGTGAAACTTGATCCTGAACTTAAATTAAAAATTTTAGAGAAAGTTGGAGTTTACTCACAAAGGTTTTCAATTTCTGAACCTGTAATTTTGTTAGCAACTAAAGAAGTACTTGATGCTCCTAAAGAAATGACTGAAGGCAGACGTACATCTGCTTACAAATATTATGGTGTATCGTATCTTCAGCATAATTTAGTTTTTATCAATGTTCGAAAAATCCCTGATGAAAAAACCCTTGAAAACACCATTGTTCATGAATTAATCCATATGCGATTTCCTTATCTTGCTCATGGAAAAAGATTCAATAAATTAGTCCGACAAGGGCTTCGTGGTAAAACTTTTTCACCGTATGTAAAAAGAAGTAAAACTTCCTCTTTTTGATTTATATTTTTAGGAATTTTAGAGCCTCATAATTATAGCTAGATTATTAACATGTGAAGTTACTATTGGTATTTTACTGTCATATCCCTTCATCAATATTGATGATGTATTGTTTGTTACAATACTTGCTGTACTCTATTTCTTTTTTTCAATTACTAACGTCATATCTAAATCATCTATTTTATCTTGAATTGCTTTTTGTAAAATATCATTGTGTATGTTACAAAATTTAAAATAATTATCTGCTGTCTGACAACATCCACAATTCCATTTTGTTTTTTTATCTCCTTCAACTGTCCACTTTGCATATTTTTGTTCATCCATGACGTTTCTATGATATTTTTACCTAAAAACCATTTGTTAAGAAAGAAAAAAAATGTTTAAGGACAGCCTTCCATCTTTTGAATGAAATAACCTTTTTCCTTAATTGCCTGTTCTACAGGTTCTGGGCAAGATTGTGAGTGACAGAATGTGCATTCATTTTGTGTCATTTCTGCTTCTGCTTCACCTATCTCTGTTAACCATTCCTTACCAAATTCAATGGCTTTAGGATGATCTTTTTCACCAGTAATTACATCAAAGTGCATGGTGTGACCATCAGCTGCTTTGACATAAGTGTCGTATACGTGAATTTCCATACTTTTACTAAAAAAAGGGGATATTTAATCCAAAAGATAATTGTCTATTATTATATTTAGATGATATTATTTTTCATCAATTTGAATTTCTACACTATCTGATTCAAGAATATGTGCTTTGAAGTTTTTGTTAATCCCTGAATAAATTATCCACACTACTGGATTACTATGCATAAATTTTTTATCTGTACTTGAAGGAAATGCATCTGAATTAGGATGTGAATGAAATATTCCTATAACATCCATTTTTTTTTGTTCAGCAATTTTATACCCTTCTATTAATTGCTCATTTGAAATTGTAAAATTTACTGGTGATTCATCCGTATTTTCAGTTAAAAATATGTCTAGAACTTGGTTATTTTTACCAAATAATATCCCACACGCTTCATTAGGTTTTTGATTTTCTGAATACTGTGATAGAATTTTTTTATCTGATTGTTTTAAAATAATTCTCTGCAAATCTATTCTACGTTAACAGTTCCAATCATCCATGGATGTAAAATACAATAATAATCATAATTGTCTACATCTGCAAATGTAAATTGATATGTATCTCCAATGTTTAATATTTCTGAATCAAACACTCCGTCAGATCCACTTGCTGGAATTCCTGATGTTACCGTATGCATTGCTGCATCTTCATTTACCCATTCAACTGTTGTTCCAGTTGAAATGTTGATTGTTTCTGGATTGTAGAATATTTTTCCATCTTCTGGAATTGCTGCTCCTTCTGGAATTATAATTTTAGTTGCTTCTTTTGGGGCTTCAATTACTACTGTTGCAATCATCCAAGGATGTACTATACACAAGTATTCGTGTTCTCCAATTTCTAAATTAGTTGTATCTAAAGTAAATTTTCCCCCTGCACTGATTAAACTTGAATCAAATGTTTCTCCATAATCTACTCCACTAGTAACTGTATGTGGTGCAACATCTTCATTTACCCATTCAATTGTGTACCCTTGTGTTACTATTGCTCTATCTGGACTATAGTCTGGATTGCCTTGTTGAGCTGAATCTTTAAGAATATCAATTGTAAAAATTGGTGCTACTGCTAATCCCTCAGCTACTTCCTCATCTATCATTTCTTGAACCATTTCTGTATCCTCTGAATTCATTGATCCAGCTGTAACCCAAATTACCATTGCACTAGCTACTGCCAGCCCAAGTACTAATCCTATTGGTTTTATACTACCTGGTTTTTTCATTGCAAGATATCCGATTATTAATGCTGGAAGTGCAACTGCTAATAAAATTAGTACTACTGTAAGTGTAAAGTCTGAAGTATTCATGGTAACTAATGCATATAATCCAAATCCTAATGAAATTGCTACAATTATCAAAGTTGTTATTTTTGCTCTCTTACTTGTTGAAATTCCTCCGTCTAAGATACCTGCTGCTAAGAAAATTAATCCTACAAACATGGTTAGACCTGTTAATGCATGCATTCCGTCGATGAATGTATGTGCAATTCCTGCATATGATAGTATGAGGCCTGCTAATCCAATACCTGTGAGACCCATTCCTGGCATCATTAAGTCCCAATTACTCATTAAAATTAGCTGGTAGGTGTGAGATACTTATTCCTTTTGAAATCTGGTGGATCTACAACAAGGAATAAAACGGCTTTACAACTCTGTCAATTAACTTGGGAATTAATGAAATAATAGAAATATCTAAACCTCGAATTGTTGTTCTTTTAGTAATTACTGCAGTTACATCCATGTATGCTGCAAGTAAATTAGTTTCTGGTTCAGAACCACTACAATATCTTGACTATTTACATATTATAATAGCTGGAGGTTTGGCATCTGCAGGATCCAGCGCATTAAATCACTATTATGATAGAGATATTGATCCTAAAATGACTAGAACTAGTACTAGACCTATCCCCTCTGGACGTATGACTGCATCCCGTGTTTTGTTATATGGTTTGGTTGTAAGTTGTATTTCTGTAATCTATGGTCTCTTTGCATTAAATCCATTATCTGCTTTCTTTATTGCTGTAGGAATATTTTCTTATGTGATAATTTACACAGTTTGGCTCAAACGTCGATATACATCTAACATTGTAATTGGTGGAATTGCTGGTAGTGCTGCTGCTTGGGCTGGATGGTCAGCTGCAACTGGTAGTATGGATTTACTAGGATTTCTAGTTGGCTTTTTAGTATTTGTCTGGACTCCTTCTCACTTTTGGTGTCTTGCAATGAAAATTAAAGATGAATATGCACAAGCTGGAGTTCCTATGTTGCCTGTTGTAATTGGAATGCAAAAAACATCTAAATTTATTTTAGGAAATACTTTGATCTTAATCCCATATTCTTTGTTACTTGTATTAATTCCTGATGGGCTGGGAGTTGTTTACACTGTAATTGCATCTGTATCTGGTGGCTTGATGCTTGTATATCATTATAAATTAACAAAAACACCTACATCTGCATTTGCTTGGAAAGCATACAAAGTAACTGCGCCTTATCTAACTATAATTTTTGTTGCAGTTGCATTAGACGCTGCATTTCATTTTCCTTTAAATGAATTATTTAATTTTTAAG
>LIAL01000063.1 GCA_001437625.1 Nitrosopumilus sp. BACL13 MAG-121220-bin23 | reverse complement strand
ATACATATATGTTATAATTTTATAATATTTTAAATCCACCTGATAGAAATAAAGTGTATCTAATTTGATACACTTTATTTATTTAAAGTTTAAATTAACTTGTAGATGATGCTGTACTATGAATCATATTTCATTGGAGCATTACCTTAAGGTAATTCCTAAATCAAAAACTGGATTACAAAAAGACGGTGCAGCTAAAGTGGAAACTGGAATTAAATTTCATGCGATATACAAATTATTCCAAAAAAATAAAATTGAAGGTGGGCGAAATAGAAATAAGGTATTCTTAGACTTGCAATATTATTGTGAATTAGGGCATTTTTTTAAGAAACAGCATGAAAATGAGCAACCACAATTTTATCAAACTAATACCGATGATTATGATTATTTTGAAGAAGAACTCAAACCATTACTTGCAAAGAAATTCAAATCCATAACTGATAACTGGAAAACATTAGATAAGGAAAAACTATTTTTAAAAACTAGAAAAAAAGATGAACTACCAAAACCATCTAAAGAATTAGAAAAATGGATTAAAGAATTTGATTCAATTGTTGTTATTACTCAAAATCTAATGTGGAATAGAGAAACTACCAGTAGTAACAAACTGATCCTAACATACTCTACAATAATTAAAGATACAATCAAACAAATAAACAAATTTGCAAAATTAGTACATTCAACAAGTAAGGCAAATGAGGAATATGTTGAGGCCGTATTCATTAGAATGCCATTTCCAATCACTTTCTAATCTATCCTTGATAGCCAGAACTTCCACAACTTCCACAACGATTAACGTGTTTATCAAATCTCAATTCCCCACATTTGATACATCTAGTAAAAGCCATGATGCTTAATCGTCATAACCCACATAATCTCTTCTTGAAGAAATGCCTTTTGTGTAAGACCTAATGATGTGAAAAATAGATCTTAACCATGTGGTGTTTGCCATACTTCATTCAATGGTTTTCATTTAGATAAGAAGTTTGTAATTAACTATGCCTAGAACCTAGACATAACTACCCAAAATTGACGAGATATAATGCATTATTCTTTTATTCCCCATTTAGGAATTAGATCTTGATGCAAATAGGAATTTATGGTTCTGCAATCCATGATACTGCTTCAAAAACGATTAAAAAAATATTAGATGATTCAAATATTGAATCATTCAACATTACAAAATCTAAGAATAAGAATGCAGATTGTATAATTGTTTTAGGTGGAGACAAAGGCGTAAGAAATTATTTTCATAGAACTTTTGATTCTACTTCTCCTGTATTGGGTATCAGTGAAGGTGAGGCAAGTGGATTTTTAGCTCAAATTGAACTTCGAGAATTTTCTTCTTTTGTTAATGTATTAAAAAAACAAAATTTTACTGTTGAAGAAGTTCCTAGACTCGGTGTTAAAATCGATGGAAAAAATGTCTATCCTATTTTAAACGATGTAGCTATTTTTGCATCCAAAAGTGCAATGTTGATGGAACATACATTGCGTGTTAATGGTGACGAAGTTTGGCATGATAACAGCGATGGAATAATTATATCTACTCCTATTGGCTCTTCTGCATATTCTATGTCTGCTGGAGGACCTGTATTATTTCAAGATTCTGCCGTCTTTGAAATAATATCTGTAAATTCTCTTGATGTTACTAGAAGACCTATTATTGTTTCTAATTCCAGCTTTATTGAAATTGATGATATTTCTGCAAGATTACATTGTGAAGTTATTTTAGATGGATTGGATAGGTACAAGGTTAAAAAAACTGTTGAATGCTCAAAGTTCATTCCACCTGCAAAAATTATTCGTCTCAAAAAAGATACTACGGGAATTTCCGCCTTGGCAAAAAAAGTTCATCTTGCTAAAGATTTACTCAGTATGCCTCCTAGCTCTAAATTATTATTAAAAACTTTGGAGTATGAGGGAGAATTAACTCAAAAAGATTTAGCAAATAAAACATTGCTTCCTGATCGAACTGTTCGTTTAGCCTTAAGTCATTTATTAAAAAAAGGATATGTAAAAAAGAAAGTTTCTATCCGTGATGCTCGGCAAAAAATTTACAGAATTTCTAAAATTGAATAACTCTTAAAATTGTATCTTTCTAAAATTCTTTTTCTGATGATGCCTTGATGAATGCTGAAAACACTTTTTCTGGAAATCCTGGTCTACTATTAAATTCAGGATGGAATTGAACCCCTATGTAGAATTTATGTTCTGGAATTTCCAACATTTCCATTCTTTTTCCATCATCACTACTAGCTGAAAATATCAATCCATTCTTTTCAAATTCTGGAATATATTGTTTGTTTATTTCATATCTGTGTCTGTGACGCTTGTTGATTTTTGTTGAATTGTATATCTTTTCAGCATTTGTTTGTGATTGAATTATCACTTCATTTGCACCTAATCTGAGAGAACCACCCATATCTGAAATATCTTTTTGTTCTGGAAGTAAATCTACAATAGGATTTTTTGCATCTGCTTTAATTTCTGTAGAATTTGCATCTTCTAAATTTAAAACATTTCTTGCAAATGCAATTGCTGCTAATTGAAATCCAAAACATATTCCAAGGTATGGTATATTTTTCTCTCTTGCATAATTTGCCGTTTTAATAATTCCCTCTGAACCTCTTATTCCAAATCCTCCTGGAATTAAAATCCCATCATAGTTTGATAATTCATCATAGTTTGTTATTAATTCTGAATCTATCCAATCAATATCTATTGATTTTCCGATTTCTGCACCTGCATGTTTTAACGCATGATTTACACTAACATAACTATCTGCAAGTGTAACATATTTTCCAACCATTGCAATTTTTATTTTTTGATCTTCATGATTGACCATGGTTTCTGCGATTTTATTCCACTTATCCCAGTTAGCTGATGTATTTACCATTCCAACCTTTCCAAATTTTGTAAATATTGAATCCATTATTCCTTGGTCATACAACATTTGAGGAACTTCAAAAATTGATTTAGCGTCATGACAAGATAATACATCTTTTGTTGTTACATTGGTAAACATTGCAATTTTTTTCTTTGTTTTTTCTTCTAATGGCATTGAACACCTAACTGCTAAAAAGTCTGCTTGAATTCCTATTCTTCTTAATTCTTGAACACTATGTTGTGTTGGTTTTGTTTTTTGTTCTCCTACAACATCTAACGATGGTGCTAATGTAACATGTACAAAAATTACCCCTTGTGGACCTTCTTCCACTTTCATTTCCCTTAATGCTTCTAAAAATGGAAGTGATTCAATATCTCCTACGGTTCCCCCACATTCTACGATTAAGAAATCTAATTTTTCATCTTCTGCAACTTTTCTAATTCTATTTTTTATTTCATCTGTAATGTGAGGAATTATCTGTACACAGGCTCCTAGATATTCTCCTTTTCGTTCAGCATCTATTACCGAGGAATACACTTGAGCTGTTGTAATATTGTGACTTTTTAGAATATCTTGATTAAGAAATCTCTCATAATTCCCAATATCCATATCACATTCTCCGCCATCTTCTGTAACAAAGACTTCTCCGTGAGCAATTGGATTCATGGTTCCTGCATCATAATTTAGATATGGATCTATTTTGATACATGATACTTTTTGATCTGATAATTGTAGTAATTTTGCAATTGATGATGAAGTTACTCCTTTTCCAAGGCCGGACATTACACCACCTGTAACAAAAATAAATTTAGTCTGCACATTAATGAATTAAACATCTAGTTTTTGTATGTTTTGTCTATTTTGAGTATCCTAATTACTGCTGACATGTTTCTTTTTTCAAACTTTTTGTAAATGATATTATTTTTGATTCTAATTGCACTGGCTTTGTTTTTTCAATTAATTTCAAGTATGCACTTCCTACAATTACTGCATCAGCTCCTGCTTTGATATATTTTTTTACATCATCTGGTGTGGATACTCCAAATCCTATTCCTATTGGAATTTTTCCTTTTGTTTGTTTTTTCACATTTTTAATTGCTTTTAATGTATAATTTTTGATCTCTGTTTTTACCCCTGTTGTTCCAAACACTGCAACAAGATACAAAAATCCAGTTGATATTTTAGATATTTTTTCTATTCTAGATTTACTTGTATTTGGAGATATCAAAAATATTGTATCTATATTATTTTTTGCAGCTTCAAGGTATTCTTTTGATTCTCCAATTGACATGTCTGGGAGAATAAATCCGTCTATACCTGCTTTTTTTGCATCTAAAATAAATTTCTCGTACCCTCTATGATATATGATATTTGTATATGTCATCAAAACTAGTGGAATTTGTGTTTCTTTTCTAATTTTTTTTACAATATTAAAAAATTTAGAAATATTGGTTCCTTTTTCAAGTGACACTGTACTGGCATTTTGAATAACTGGTCCATCTGCTAGAGGATCTGAAAACGGAAATCCTAATTCAATAATATCTGCTCCGCCTTTAACTAAACCTCTTACTGTTGAAATTGTAGCTTTTTCATTTGGAAATCCTAACATGATATATGATATCAGTGCTTTTTCATTTTTTCTTTTTAATTCATCAAATTTTTCTTTAATTCTGGACATTTTGTAACCTAACTATGTTGAATTTGACATTAAATAAAAACTGTTTATTCTAACAAGACTGCTGAATAAAACCACATGAGTACATACTGATTGGTCCTTGTTTGATTTTCTATACTTGGGTTTATAGGATGAAGATTGAATTCATCAAAGTAATGTCACTTCGTTGTAAAGTTTGTAATGCTACTAAGAGTACAACACAAGAAAATTCTAGTACTAATTGGGAATGTCAAAATTGTGGTAGTTTACTTGATTCTAACGGCAACATTGCTTCTAAATAATTCAACCAATAAAATTATTGTTACAAAAACAAATAACCTTATTTCATGTTTTTACTGTTGTTTTATCTTGCGGGTCTTTTGAAGGCTCTTTCTTTTACTGTACCTAATATTGCAGATGTATTTTCAAATCTTCTACCCACTTCTTCTTTAGCTTTATCTGATTTTTGCTCATCTTCTATTATGAACACTTTCTTGACAATTACTTTATCTTCATCACTATCTTTTTTGTAAACAATATTGATCCCTGTAGGCATTTGACCTTCTTTTACAATTTTCTTCTTTCTTGGTTTATTATCATCATTTTGTTTTTTTTGTGACCAACTGATATTATTTACATCTGATGATGAAGATTTTTCAATATTATAATCTCCTAATGACTTTGTCATAATTATCCACATTATCTCTAGTTAACAAATGTACTGAAATTATTAAATTTGTAAAATTAACTAATTAACCCTAAGATTACAGATAATACCACAACCACCCCAAACCCTGTAATTATAGCAATTTTTGCATTATCCATTGTATTGTACAATTGAAA
Source organism: Nitrosopumilus sp. BACL13 MAG-121220-bin23 (assembly GCA_001437625.1). Lineage (GTDB taxonomy): Archaea > Thermoproteota > Nitrososphaeria > Nitrososphaerales > Nitrosopumilaceae > Nitrosopumilus. The sequence continues at coordinate 909 of LIAL01000063.1, read as the reverse complement.
TGAACATTTTGGCAATATTTTACTTCTTTTTTCATATTTTTTCTAGTGTCCAATTATAATACATTGTGACTTTTATTTTTTGATTACATTTAATTATTTTAAATTTAATTAACTATCGTGGTGTCCAAATCTCTTATACTTGGAATGGTATTTGCATTGGGAATTATTGTTTATGCTATGACGATGAATCCGTAATATTTTGTTTCTCTGGTATGAATAAACGTGCTATGGGTGAAATTAATTAAATTTTACATGAACCAAGTCGCAAATAAAGTTAATTTCTAGTGCTAAATAATTTTATTTTAAATAATTCTTTAACTGTGTGTCTTTTTCATATTTTTATTGTGACTAAAGTTATTTTGTTTGACATAGGTGGAGTTTTAATTAATTGGAAAGATGAGTGGTTGTATCAAGAAATATCTAAACAATTACAAATACCCTTTGAAAAAATAGAATCTAAATTTAATGCTCATCTTTGTAGTCTTTTTGAATCTAAAATTAATGAAAAAGAATTTTGGAATTTGGTTCTTGGATCTGATAATAAAATCGATCATAAAATAATTAGTAAAACATTTTTAAAAATGTCTAGTATTAATTATGATTTTCTAAATTTTGCAAAATCATTAAAAAATAATGGACATCATATTGGAATTTTATCTAATTTAACGCCTGAAACTTCTACTTGTATTCCAAAATCTTTGTTAGATGATTTTGATTATCTTTTTTATTCAAATTCTTTAAAGATGTCAAAACCTAATGCAGTGATTTATGAACATGTATGTCTGAAAATTCCTTCAAAAAATATTTTATTCATTGACGATAAGCAAGAAAATTTAGATGCTGCAAAATTATTTGGTATCGATACTATTTTGTTTACTTTTTCCGATTTTTCCACTGGAATAATTTATG
>LIAL01000062.1 GCA_001437625.1 Nitrosopumilus sp. BACL13 MAG-121220-bin23 | reverse complement strand
CCATAGCTGGATCTTTCTCTTCTACCGCCACTACTTTCTCTTCTACCGCCACTACTTTCTCTTCTACCGCCACTACTTTCTCTTCTACCGCCACTACTTTCTCTTCTACCGCCTTTTCTTTTACCTCCAAAGTTTCCATCATCATGCTGGAATTGTTGAGGTGGTCTCAGGTCTTTTTCAGTTGGATTTTCATATTTTTTACCTATTTCATCCACTCTGATATTGAGTTTATCCAATAAAGTTTGATTCAATCCTTCGCCGTAAACATCCACTCTTGCACCAATTACTGCTTTTGCAGCAACTGCTCGTGCAATTTTACCTCTTTGCCATCTAGGCGCTGCATGTACCATTGCATGTTGGAACAACAATCCATGTTTTGGTGGCTGTGATCCTGTTTTTAATGCTCTAAACAATGCTTTTTCAGCACCTAGCACTTGTATTGTACTTGCAGGCATTGATGCCATTTTTTTGAGACTTCCAGCTCTTCCTAAAATTCTTGCACCTACAGCACTACCCAATATGGCTGTAACATTTGGTGCAATTTCATGCATTTCTGATTCAACATGTTCTTCAAGTTTTTTACGTAACTCATGAAAATCTAAAATTTGTTTTGCAATTGATTGAACTATTGTTAAATTAATGTCTGAAATATCTCCCCCTCTACTTTTTGCTAAAATTAATGATAGCATTTCTACTTTTGATTCTGGAAAACCTGCTTCTTCAAAAACTTGTTTTGATAATGATTCACGTTTACCTGCCATTACAATTTGTGAATATCCGTTAATACTATCTATCATGTTGTCTAATTCTGGAAAATGTAATCCGTACCATTCTCTAAGTCTTGAACTTAATCCATTTGCAATTTTATCAATTTCGTCTAATGAATTAATTGCTTGAATGATGTGAAGATCTGGACTTTGTGATACTTCTGTAACTTTTGAAGACGAAAATCCTAAAGCAAATTCTCTTAACTTTCCTAATGTATCTTGAAGATTAGATGCAAATCCTGAATCAACAATTATTTGTGGTTTTGTTGATTGGATTTTTTCCAATTCTTCTGAATCCATGATGTGACAATCAATTGAAAATTTTTTCAAAATAGCAAGTAATGATTCATCACTAACTGAAAAACCTCTTTGACTTTTAGCTAAATAATCTATTATCTCATTTAATTTTGATTCCTTATTTTTTACTGCAAGATATTCTTTAACTGGATTTGAGAATGGAAATGCCTTGTCTATCTTATCTTCATTTAATACTGAAATCCCTAATTCTGTTAAAATTACTGAATACATGACTAGTTGAACCTAGATTACCTTTAAAAAATGTACTAGAACCTCAAATCAACTATTATATTCGAAATTACCTTAATTTATCAAGGTGGAGCCAAGTCTTACAACTTCTATAGGTAAAATTCAATTAGATAGACCTGCCATGCTTGCATCTGGAATTTTAGGCATTTCTTTGGACGTGTTTAATCGATTATATCGTTCTGGAGCTGGAGCCGTCGTTAGCAAGTCTCTTAGTAATGAGCCTTGGGAAGGTTATCCAAATCCAACTATTTTCAGTGTAAATGGGGGTGGATGGATTAATGCAGTTGGACTTTCAAATCCTGGAGCTCCAAATTTTGCTAAAATGATTGAATCTAATCATGATGTTCCAATAATTGTGAGTTTAGTTGGTTCTGTTCCTGATGATTTTAAAATGATGATTGAGGAATTTACAAATTGCAATGTTACTGCATTTGAATTAAATTTATCCTGTCCGCATGTCGCAAAAGTTGGTTTAGAAGTTGGAGATGATCCTGAATTAGTTAAGAAAATTGTGACTACTGTGAAAAACTCTACTAATATCCCTACAATTGCAAAAGTTGGTTTGGGTACGACTAATTATCTGAATACTGTTAAAACTGCAATTGATTCTGGAATTGACGCTATTACTGCAATTAACACTGTTAGGGCAATGGCAATAGATGTTGAAACTCAACGACCAATTCTTAGTAACAAGTTTGGAGGATTATCTGGTACTCCGATTAAACCAATTGCACTGAGATGTGTTTATGAAATCTCTTCAAAATATGATATTCCAGTAATTGGTTGTGGTGGAATTTCTACATGGGAGGATGCGATTGAGTTTTTCTTAGCCGGTGCATCTGCAATTCAAATTGGTAGTGCAATAGGTGATAATTGGATTAATGTTTTTAATGATATCAACAAAGGCATATTGCAATACATGAAACAAAAAAATTATTCTACAGTAAATGAGATGGTGGGACTTGCAAAGAAATTCTAATCATACTACAATTGTTACAATTGAAAAAGTAATTGATGAAACTCCTACTGTTAGAACTTTAGTTTTTTCAGATAGTGTCATGTCAAATGTTTTACCTGGTCAATTTGCAATGGTTTGGATTCCTGGAATTAATGAATTACCTATGAGTGTGATGATTTCACAAGAATCTGGAAAGGCTGCATTTACTGTACGAAAACATGGTGTCTCTTCTACTGGATTGTTTAATATTGTATCTGGAGAAAAAATTGGAATTCGTGGCCCATATGGAAATGCCTTTGATATCAAGTCTGGAAAACTTTTGTTAGTTGGTGGGGGAACTGGACTTGTTCCGATGATGAGGTTACTTACTTTTCTAAAACCCACTGACGACGTAACTGTTTTAATTGGCGCAAAATCCAAAAATGAAGTTTTCTTTGAATCTTTGGCAAATGATCTTTTAAAAAATAATATTCACAATGTGATTATTTCTACTGATGATGGAAGTTATGGTGAAAACGGATTTGTAACTGATGTTGTTGAAAAATTAGTAAACAAATCTCATTTTGACGCTGTATACACTTGTGGACCTGAAAAAATGATGTACAAAACTGTACAATCTGCACATTCAAGGGGAATTTTTGTCCAAGCAAGTCTTGAGCGTATGATGAAATGTGGTGTTGGAATTTGTGGTAGTTGCTGTGTTGGTGAGGATCTTGCTTGTAAGGATGGTACTATTTTTGATGGTGATCATCTCTCCAAAAACAAGGAATTTGGCTATTCTCATCGAAATAAGGCTGGAATTTTAGAAGATTATTGACTTTTACCCGTAAGGTTTAAACTCCATCATTAAATATTTTGCGTGAAGAGCATGGCAACACCTAAAATTGTTTTAACAGCTGACCGAACTTTGATGTCTCCATATAGGGGATTATCTTTAGCAACATTTTTTGGATGTGCCCCTGCATTGGATCCTAATCGAGATCCAAAGAGTTTTTGGTATAAAATTATGGGTAAACAAGTAACCCCAAAAGTTCTATTTGATTTTATTTGTAATTGGTCACCTGACATTAACGGTGCAGCAAAATATGCTCCGTATGGATTAAGAAAATTAGAAGCTGGTTTACTACGTGATGGCTTTGCACGAGAAGATGTAGTTGTTGCTCATCCAAATCATATTGAAAAATTCATTGGTCCTGAAACTGAAGTTATTGGAACTTATGAAATGGATCCACTTGGAATGGGTCCAGTTACTATGACATTTACTTATGGACGAAAACAAACATCTTATGATGAATTTTATAATGCAGATTTACATCATAGAATTAAAGCTGCTAAAGCAAGAACTGGAAGTAAAGCTAAAGTAATTTCTGGTGCGTCTGGTACCTGGCAATATAATTATGATCCTGCAAAAATTGAGGAGTTTGGAATTTATGCAATTTTAGAAGGAGAGTTGGGTGGCATTGCACCTGAAATTGATGGACATGCTGGAAGATTTTTTAATTATTTGATCAATGGTGATTTTGAAAACATGGATCCTTTTAGAAAGAGAAGTGATTTTAAAGTTAACATAAAAGAATTTGAAAGCGAAGGCAAAAAAATCCATGCACGTTTTGTAAATTTCTGGGATAGACCTGATTTAGAAGAGATTCCAAATATTGTAGAACCTAGCATGCATGGAATGGTTGAGGTAATGCGTGGCTGTGGAAGAGGATGTAAATTTTGTGATGTTACTTTAAGATCATTAAGATATTATCCTCCAGAGAAAGTAAAACAAGAAATTGAAGTCAACATTAAGAAAGGTGGATCAAAATCTGCATGGATTCACAGTGATGATATTTTCGTTTATGGTATGGATCCAAGAACTGCAAAAGGAATGGAGCCAAATCGAGAAGCATTAGAGGAATTGTTTACTGCAATCATGTCTACTGGTGTTGAACATACTAATCCAACTCACGGAACGTTAGCTGGAGCAATTGCTGATGAAAAACTTCTTCCTAATTTATCTAGAATAATGAAAGCTGGTCCTGATAACATGATTGGTGTACAAGCTGGACTTGAAACTGGAAGTCTTAGATTAATCGGTAAATATGCTGATAGAAAACTTGCACCATACGATCCATCTGAATGGCACTGGGTTGTAAAAGAAGGTGTAAAAACAATGAATGAAAATTATTGGATTCCTGCATTTACACTAATCATGGGTCTTGATAACGATGAAACTCCTGAGGATTCATGGGATACTATTAGATTACTTAGTGAATTGGAACATGAACAACCTGATTCTATGTTTACTGCTACTGCTCTAACTTTTGTTCCAATTGGATTGTTAGAATCATCTCAATTCTTTAATATCGGACAAGAAATGACCCCTGCACAATTAGGAGTTCTTTACAAAACATGGCAGCATAATTTCAAATATGCAATTCAAAAATTCATGACTAAAACAGGTGCAAAAGGACCGCAGAGATACTTCTTTAACGCTATTGCAAGATCACTTGGTGGTGTTCCACTTGGCGCAATGGAAAAATATGCTCGTAGAAAGAGTCCTGAACACGAGAGAGTAATTGAAACGATCAAAGCAAAGTACTGGTAGTCATCCAAATACATAAATTCACTAATTCTTATCCTAAATTATGGCAACACACGGTTCACTTACCAAAGCTGGTAAAGTTAGAGGTCAAACTCCTAAAGTAGAAGGAAGAAAAATTGTAGGAGATAGTTCTAGTGTTGCAAATAAAAGTAATTTCAAAAAACGATTTGCTTTAGGTAGATATCCAGGACAAAACAAACCTGGACAAAGAAGAAAACGTCGTTAATCTTTATTCCTAATTATCATAATTTTACGATCAATTTTAAAATCCATACTTTTATAAAGTACTAGTACCGTACTATACGGTATGGTTGAAGATTTAAGATTAGATAGTCTAGAGGGCGTAGGTCCTGTAACTACAAGAAAATTATCCGATGCAGGTGTCCACAACGTCATGGACCTCATCGTTAGGGGTCCTGTTGATATCGCAGAAATCACTGGTATGGAAAAGGATACAGCTGCAAAAATTGTTGAAAAAGCCCGAAAACATTTAGTTGAAAATGGTTTACTTGCTAAGGATTTCATTAGTGCAAGTGAACTGTATAAAACTCGACAAAGTATTGGTAAAATTACAACTGGTACAAATTGTCTTGATACTTTATTTGATGGTGGTGTTGAAACCAGAGCTTTAACCGAAGTTTATGGTGAATTTGGTTGTGGTAAAACACAATTTGCTCACACAATGTCTGTGATGGTTCAGAAAAGTAAAGAGGAAGGCGGACTTGAAGGTGGTGTTTTGTATATTGATACTGAAGGAACATTTAGACCTGAAAGAATTATTCAAATTGCTCAAGCTCATGATATGGATCCAGAAAAAATTCTAGATAATATCATCGTAGCACGTGCATACAACAGTGCACATCAAGTTTTAATTCTTGAAGAAGCTGGTGCTATAATTGAAAAACACAATGTCAAGTTAATTGTTGCAGATTCTGCAGTTGGATTATTCCGTGCTGAATACCTTGGAAGAGGAACACTATCTGTTAGACAACAAAAACTAAATCATTTTGTTCATTTGTTGGTTCGAATTGCAGAAACATATGATTGTGCTGCAATTGCAACCAATCAAGTTATGGCATCCCCTGATGTCTTCTTTGGAGATCCAACTAGACCTATTGGTGGAAATGTAGTTGCACATACAAGTACTTACAGAATCTACTTTAAGAAATCTGGTAAAAAACGAATTGCTAGAATGGTGGATAGCCCTCATCATCCTGAAGAAGAAGTAATCTTCGCTTTAGGTGAAGCCGGTGTTATTGATCCTGAAGAATCAGACAAAAAACCAAAAAAGACAGCAAAGAAAGTAATCGCTAAAAAAACCAAAGACACTGAAGTTGAGGCTACAGTAGACACTGAAGTTGAGGCTACAGTAGACACTGAAGTTGAGGCTACAGTAGACACTGAAGTTGAGGCTATGGAAGATCATGGTGAAGATATCACATCTGATGACTTCTAGTCTCTAGGGGATTTTTTTTCTCTTATTTTTTTATTTTTTTTATTTATAT
>LIAL01000061.1 GCA_001437625.1 Nitrosopumilus sp. BACL13 MAG-121220-bin23 | reverse complement strand
TTACAAATCGAAAGCGTTAATTTGATATTATTTTCATTCAAATCATGTCATTTGAAATTGATTGGCATGATAATTTCTATGGAATATCGTGGGCATATGAAAAAGATAGACTCGTAGTATCAACTGTTTTTGAAGATAAAACAGAAGCAACCATGGTATCCCAAGAAATAGAAAAATGGAGTGATAAATTTACTAGATTGACAATTATTGAAAAAGAAAATGGTGAATTCTCTATTTGTTGCTATGAGGATCCTCAAATATCCAAAAGTTCTAAGCGTATTGGGCTTTTTAGAACTGGAATGATTCAAAATGGAGGTTATGAACAGGCCAAACCTATGATTGAAGAAAAATCACCTCTTTTACAAATTGCATACGCTGCAGATGTTCGAGACATGTCTACGTATGAACAAATGTCTAGATTGGTTCCAATGAGAAAGTGTAGAATTATTTCTGAAAAAGATTTGAAAAGACAAGAATATTATCATGAAAAAACGGCACATTCAGAAAAAAAACAATGATGACGATTCAAAAAATAAAATCATTCATAACATTACCACTGATCAATCATTCATCTCTTTTAAATGCAAAATTGCTTTACTCTATCTATGAATGATAACGATAACTCCACAACATGGGAAGATGCAATGGGCTCATCCTGGTTAATATCTGAAGAGTAATTGAACAATTTTGGTTAACCCTGTTTATCTAGGGATTGACTTTGGTGGTTAATTACAAACTTCTTTTCTAATTTTAAATCACTTATTGCCTCTAGATTATTTATTAAATGTATAATTAATTATTATGCAAATTTACTGAAATAACAATAACTAATCATAGTTGTGAGAAGAACTGGATAATTGTAGCCTATCTGGGTCTCTTCTCTACTATCCTGATAAATTATTTTTATTATTTTCTCATCTTTTTTAATTTATGACTATAATTAGAAATTAAGTGATATTATAATGTCAACTTGACAAGTAAGTAGTACTCATCAAGCCAACAAATAACAATATTTCTAAAGGAATAAAAATCATTTGAGTGGATTTCTAATTTTAAATTATTTTATTATGAATTTAACATAATTATGCCTGTAGGCTTATTTTTTTACAATACTTTATTTTATAAATAATTAAATTTGATAACATGTTGATGAGTGCCTATATTGATGGTTGAACATACTAAAGAATGTAAATATCGAGTTGAGAATGATTTACGGCACACAAATTGTTATTGTAAATGTCATAAAATCATCATGATGGAATCTGCAAAAATGGAATCAAGAACTTTCTGATTCTTTTTTAGGTTCAAAATTATCTACAATTTCTGTTATTGTTTTAATAATTGACTCTTTGATTTGTTCTTGTTTCATTCCTGACTTACTCATAAGTTTCATTTGATCCATTAATGCAAAATGCATACGACCCTGTAGGTAGTCAACAATTCCAAAACCCTTTTTTGGAAATTCAGTGACAAATAGATCATGATCAGATGATTCTTTAGATGATTCTTTAGATGATTCTTTAGATGATTCTTTAGATGATTCTACCATACTGGAAATTAAAAAAATGATATTATGTATTTTGTTAACTTTACTAATATCTTAAATAATTTTGTGCCTAGAAAATACTCAAAATACGTTGACAATGCATACTGAGTAATTAATAAAATTTAGAATTACATGAGACGGTGTAAATAAGATATTGCATGTGTAAGATGGCTTGCAATAGATATTTCATAAATTAAAAAATCTTTTTACGCTGCAGCGTATTGAAAAAATTGAAACTTGTCTAATTTTGAATTTATTCCAAATGAAGAACAATTTCAAAATTCAAATATTTGCAAATTTATGAAAAAACATAACATATCATCATTAGATGAATTATGTACAAAATCAAAAAATAATTTGGAATGGTTTTGGGAATCTGTGGATAAAGACATTGGAATAATATGGGATAAACCATATACAAAAACATTAGATACTTCAAATGGGCTTGCTTGGTCTAAATGGTTTGTTAACGGTAAAACTAATCTCTATAAATCATCTGTAGAAAAATTTACAAAAATATTTCCAGAAAAAATTGCATATAATTTCATATCTGAAGATGGAATTGAAACAAAGTTATCTTATTTTGAATTAAATTCAAAAGTTTCAAAACTTGCAAATGGCTTAAAATCCTTAGGTGTAAAAAAAGGAGATGTAATTGCAATTTATTTACCTATGATAGAGGAAGCAATTGTATCCATACTTGCAGCAGCAAAAATTGGAGCAATTCAAACTATTATTTTTTCAGGATATAGTTCAGAGTCCTTACAAATTCGATTACAAGATTGCCACGCAAAAATATTATTAACTTCAGATGGTTTTCACCGAAAAGGAAAATCAATATCGCAAAAAATAACTGTGGAAACTGCTACTAAAAATACTGATATTGAAAAAATAATTATAGTTTCATACAAAGGAATTGACCAGTATTTAGAATCTGAAAAAATCCAATTTTATGATGCGCTTGTATCTGGCCAAAAAGATTCTTGCGATACTGAAATTATGGATTCAGAGGATCCTCTATTCATTTTGTATACTTCTGGAACTACTGGAAAACCTAAAGGCGTTATTCATACACATGGCGGTTTTTCTGTTTTTGCAGGTCACCAGGCATCATATTTGGTAGACATTCATCAAAATGACATATTATTCTGGCCTGCTGATATTGGTTGGATTACAGGATTAGTTTGGAATGTCTACGGTTTATTGATCATGGGGGCAAGTGCAGTAATCTATGATGGTGCTCTGGACTATCCCAACATGGATAGAATATGGGAAATACTGTCAAAATACAATACGACAATATTTGGAATTTCACCAACTGCTGTAAGGATATTTAAGAAAAATAATATTCGGCCACTTGATAAATATTCATTAGATAAATTACGAAATATTCCAACAACTGGAGAGCCCTTGGATGAAGATTCTTGGTGGTGGCTGTTTGAAAAAGTGGGAAATAAAAAAATACCAATAATGAATTTATCTGGAGGAACAGAAATTGGAGGTGCGATGTTATCTGTATTTCCTGGAATGAAATTAAAACCATCCACTGTTGGTATTCCAGTACCTGGAATGGATTTAGACATTGTTGATGATGATGGTAATTCAGTACGCGGAAAAAATGGATATTTGGTCATAAAATCACCATGGCCTGCAATGACTAGAGGATTGTTGAATGATAATGATAGGTATATCAAAACATACTGGTCTAAATTTGAAAATATATGGTTTCATGGTGATTATGTATTTGCAGATGAAGATAATTTGTGGTACATGCGGGGCAGATCCGATGATGTCATTAATGTATCTGGTCATAGAATGAGTACTGCTGAAATTGAACATGCCGTAATCTCCCATAAGAAAATCTCAGATGCAGCTTCAATTTCTATTCCTGATGAATTAACAGGTGAGGCAATTGTTGTATTTTTTGTACCAAATGATAAAAATGATGTTGATTTAGAATCTGAAATTATAGAACAAATTTCTAAAAAAATTGGAAAAATTGCAAAACCTAAACAAATTTTTCAATTATCTGATTTACCAAAAACACGCACAGGTAAAATTATGCGCAGATTACTAAAAGCCAAATTATTGGGAACTGAATTAGGCGATTTATCATCATTAGAAAACCCTGATGTCTTAGATGAGATATAAAATAAAAAAATAAAGTCACAAAATGTTATATAATTTAGACGTTCTATTATGATGATGATCTCATCTGCAGACAATGAAAAAATAATTGCAAACTTTCAAAAGAAAATTGAATCATTTAGTACTGTGAAACAGCTTGAATTTCAGAAGAGAAAAGAATTGGTTCTGAAAGCAAACGATAGTCAAAAACGCCCTAGTTATCATTTGTAACTGATATTCTATGATTTATGGCGATGTACGTCATTATTGTATAATTTGTTCAAAAAATTATTGAATTTAGGTTTAGAAAATCTACCCCTTTGATATTTTCTAATTCACGTTTAATGCCTAAATGGTGCTAGGAAAAATATGATTATTGAAATTCATAGTTGATCAGCAAGTTGAAGATATTGAAATGCCTGAGAATCTTAAATTAAACACATTTTTACAAGAATTTCATTCTAGTTGTGATCAACCTGAGTGTAGTTTTGGTTTCTATGGATTTGCTTTTGGTCAATCCCCATTCCCAGTACCTCAATTAATTCAAACTGCATTAATTAAAAATGCAGATAAAGGTGCATATGCTGCAGTACCTGGCATCCCAGAATTACGCAGTGCCATATCTAAATACAATAAACATTATTTTGGAATCGATGTGGCCCCTGAAAGAATCTATGTTGGTCCTGGAACTAAAGAATTAATTTTTAATCTTTTAGAAATATTACACGGTACAGTAATCCTGCCAACTCCTGCATGGTTGGGGTATTTACCACAAATTAGATTCTTACAAAAAAACTATCACATGCTACCTACACGAGCAAATAAAAAAATATCGCCAACTGATTTACAAAAATTAGCACTGAGACTTCAAGATAGACAAAAAATACTGATTCTAAATAACCCTAACAATCCTACGGGATTATTATATGATAGATTAGAATTAGAAGAAATTGCAGATATCTGTAGAGAACAAAACATTGTAGTAATTTCTGATGAAATTTATGCTCAAACCACTTTTAATTTTTCAAAATTTGTTAGTATGGGAAAAATTTACCCTGAAGGAACTTTTGTAACAAATGGATTATCTAAGTCACATGCTGCTGGTGGATATCGATTAGGCTATGTTGTCTTTCCACAACATGCTGTGGACCTTAAAGCTCAATTTAAAAAAATACTTGCAACTGAATACACTGCAGTATCCACTCCAATTCAACATGCAGCTGTTCCAGGATTTGAAATTAGTAAAGACATGGACGAATATTTTGAAATTACTCGCAACATACATCACATAATGGGTGAATATACTCATAATTCATTATTAGAAATTGAAGGGGTTAAAGTAACAAAACCTGAGGCCACATTCTATCTATTGGCAGATTTTAACGCATTTGCAACAGATTTACAAAAAGTAAAAATTACCACATCTCAAAAATTATCAGAATCACTAATGGTTCATCCCTACCACACAGCAATAGTTGGAGGTGATAGTTTAGTTTTGGAGAGAACTGATTTTAGTGCAAGAATTGCATATGTGGATTATGATGGTGCAAAAGTTTATGAAAATTATAAAAAACAAAAGCCTAAAACTCATTCTGAAAGAACTGAATTTGTAAAAAGCAATGCACCAAAAATGGTTCAAGGCATTAAGATGATTGCGAGATTTTTTGAAGATATTAGAAACAAATAATTATTTTTATTATTTCATTTATCAACTTTAACAAAACAGATTAAATGATATTATGGCATTTCCATAATGTTCATTAGTATCAAAAAATAGTAATTTTCATGACACAATTTGAACATAAACCATATGATAAAATTTATGTTCGAGATATGATCAAACTTAGCCTTGATGATCTTATTGGTATGATGTCTTCATTAGAAGCTGCAAATGCATATTGGGTTGATGGTGTATTGTTTGCTAGTTTTGCAATGACTGAATCTGAAGAACTGGCTAAAAAAGAAATGAACAATGAAATGTTTTTGGACAAAGTTATTTTTGCCGTATATGAAAATTATTCAAAAACAGTAAAATCAACAACTAATCTTGAAATTGGTGTTTTGAATATGCAAAAAAGTAGTCTGTATACTGATTTAATTAAATGGTTAAAGACTCAATCCATTTGGAATGAGTAAACCATCAAAGTTTCACCTGATTACTTTTGGTATAATGTTTTTATGATGATCAAACCAATCTAAAATGTGGTACTAAAATCTGAAGCATCCTTTAAAGAATATTTAAAAAAATTACCTAATAAAACCATCATTGAATACTATTCTGATGTAGAATATTCTCCATTTCCAATAATACTTATTCAAGAATATGCTAGACGATTTCAAGAAAAAAGCAAAAATGAAATTATTAAAGATTTAAAATATCATACACAATTAGCTCTTAAAAAAACACAGGAAATTGGTAAATTGGCAAAAAAACATACGTCTGTAGATGATTTAACAAAACAGAAAACTCAAGAAATTATTGAGCAAGCTAAAAGAAAAGGATACACCATAGGTGAAAAAATTAGCATTACGCATAGAAATTTAAGTTCAAAATTAAAAAAGACTGCAAAATCTAAAATTCAAGAAACTGTCAATGCTGGAAAGAAATTAAAAACATCTAAAAAAGAAAATTTAGAAATATTAGAAAAATTAGCAAAACTAAAAGATGCTGGAATAATTACTACAAAAGAATTTCAAGACAAGAAAAAGAAAATTCTTTTA
>LIAL01000060.1 GCA_001437625.1 Nitrosopumilus sp. BACL13 MAG-121220-bin23 | reverse complement strand
CATCAATCGAAGTTTGATGTTTGGACCATAACATAGAGTTGTCGATAGATGACTACTTGGTTTTGATTACTATCTATTTTTAGATAAATTCAATCATATGATTTCTAATTGTATCATTCTTGATCATCATTAAATACAACATGTGCATAATAGAGTTAACAAGAAACCATTATCTCTGCGTCGTAGAATGATGAGTAAGGAAAACAATTCATGTTAGGGTTCATTTACGTTCTCCATGTTTTCCACCTTTCTTGTTGTTTTAATTTTACAAATATTATTCATTTTTTTATAACGTGGATACATGATATAGTTAGAAGCCAACACAATTCTTAAAATAACTTTCAGATGTATTACTATGTACACCAACTTGTTACATTACGTTAAGGGTGTGAAATAGTTGGCTTGTTTTTCTTGGCATGATTTTATATGTTAATAAAAAAGTTATTTTATTGTAAATTAATTTGGTTTAATACTATTTTATAATTGAATTTTTAGTTAAAGCAGTAATAATCAAAGCAGTAATAATCAAAGCAGATTAGACTACTCCAAAAATTCTTAAAATCAGGTATAATAATTCATTAATTTCCTAAAAAAGTTACTTTTCTTTGGATTTGTGGTTTGATGTACTTAAGAGACCAAGATTAACCAAAACATGTCATACTGTATCTACTCATTGAGTGGTTTTGGTTAATGATGATGTAACTCTAGGAATGAATTGTATTTTGTTGATGATTAAAAAATAGAGTAGAAATTAAAATAAAAAATTATTGGGATTTTGGCCACATGGAGTTCCAAGTTTCTGAAAATTTTTTCATCATTTCTCCATAAGCATTCATTTGTTCCATCCCTGAAGAATTAAGAGATTTTTGCCAATTGTCTGTAAAATCTTTGAATGTGGAAGTATTTGCATCACTCATAGATTTTTGCCAATTATCTGTAAAATCTTTGAATGATGTTATTCCAGCATCACTCATAGATTTTTGCCATTTTTCTGTAAAATCCTTCATGGTTTTAGTGCTAGATTCTGCACCTGCTTTTTCCCAAACTTTATTGAATTTTGTTTGCATCTCATTACTGGCATTTTGGAATTGTTCAAATATTGCTTTCCAATTTTCAAGAGATTTTGAATACTCTCCCCACAATGAATTCCATTCATTACTTTTTGAATTAGTAGACATTAATTTTAAAAGATAGTCATGGTTGTTAAGTGAATCTATGGAATATTATTCCAACTAATATTTTGTTTTAAAATTAAAAGAAGTAATTAAAGAATAAAGGGAATCCAATTCTTTAATTCAAAATGTTTTGATTGGAGTTTTTTTAAGACATTCAATAATTTTTAGGATTTTAAATGGAATGTCCACAAAATCTTTGTCTTTTTCACGAGATACCAATAAAACATCATCATCACTTAATGGAAAACTCATTACAATTACCTTATCTCTGTAAGATAAGGAAAAATGAACTATGCCAAATTCCGTATCAAATTCATGTCTCATTCTTACACGTAATGCAAGCTCCATGAACATCATTTCATCCTGTTTTTTTGCTTCAAGTGAAAGTAGACCATCCTTCATACCTCCGGCTGCCAAATGCCCCCTAGCATTGATAAATCTAGCAGAACGCATCTTAGGATCTAATTTCAGAATGTCTTGACAAATGGTTTCAAGTTCTTCCACATTGTTCATACATATAATTACGTGATAGAACTATTTATTGCGATCTAAGTTAATCAATAAGGGTGCAATCAAAATCATCCAAAAATTCTGCCGAGTCACCTAATGATATAACTGAATATTACAAACATGTTTCATTATTTTGGACAGACATAATGCATCTAATGTCAAGTAAACCCCAAGCACTAACATCAATTGGTCCAATGAGATCATTTGCTGCAAATTCAAAAAAAATATCTGTAGAATTAATCGAGATTAATGAAACTTTGTTGGGATTTAATCAATACCTTACAGAATATTATAAACAATTAGCAGATGTCTGGGGTATAGCTCAAAAGAAAGTAAACCTAAAATCTCCAGAAATTCCTCAAGACGTAGAACATATTGAAGCAGTAAAAAGAGTTTGGATAGATATTTTTGATAATGATTTCACAGAATTGTTTGACTCTAAAAAATTTGGGGAGAATTATGGAAACTTAGTATCAAAAGAATTGGAATTAACAAAACATTGGAATAACATCACAAATGTAATTTTACAATCAGCTAATCTTCCAAACAAAGAAGAAGTCGATGAAGTGTATAAAGAAATCCATTCATTAAAAAAACGTGTTTCAAAATTAGAATTGGAATTAACAAAGGAGAAAAGAAAAAATGCTAAATGAATCCACAATTGATCCTAAAATAATAGAGGAAATTTTAAAATTTAGTAAAAATGTAATTGAAGCTCCAAAGTTCGCATCTGCACCAGATGAAATAAATCTAGAAGTTACCCCACACAAAGTAGTTCAGCAAATAGATAAAACCAGATTATTGTATTACAAACCAATCATTGAAACTAAACATAAAACACCTTTGTTAATATCATATGCGTTAATTAACAGATATCATATCTTAGATATACATCCAGAAAAAAGTTGGGTACGAAATCTATTGGAGCAAGGATTTGAAGTATACATGTTAGATTGGGGAACTCCAACTAGTATGGATAAATATTTAGATTTTGATGATTATGTTAATGGTTATCTAGACTCATCAGTAGAATATATTAAAAATCAATCATCTATAGAAAAAATTTCACTACAAGGATATTGTACAGGGGCAACAATTGCTACGGCATATACTGCATTACATCCCGAAAATGTAAAAAACTACATTGCGACAGCACCTGTAATTGATGGCTGGAAAGATACAACGGTAATGAGTAATCTAGCCAAGCACATGGACGTAGATAAAATGGTAGATATTATTGGAAATATGCCTCCAGAATTCATGTATTATTGTTTTTCAGTTCTCAAACCATTTGAACAGGGAATTGAAAAATATATCAAATTTTTTAAAAATATTGATGATAAAAAATATGTTGATACTTTTTTGAGAGTTGAAAAATGGTTAGGGGATACCCCACCCATACCAGGAGAATTATTCAAACAGTGGATAAAAGACATTTATCAAAAAAACTTACTCATTCAAAATAAAATGTACGTAGGTGGAGAACTCATAGATTTAAAGAGAATTAATATGTCAATGTTCACACAAGTAGCAGTAGGAGATCATTTAGTTTCACCTGAATGCAGCATGCCATTACATTATGCAGTAGGAAGTAATGATAAGACTTTGAAAATATATCCAACAGGACATGTAGGTATGATTGCTAGTTCATTTTCACAAAAAAAAGTTTTACCTGAAATGGGAAAATGGTTAGCTGAAAGATCATAAAAGAGTGAAGAAGAGAATATTAAAAATTAATTTTTTATACTAAATATAGAAATCCATGACTGTAAAATATTTTTGTTATACATTAGTAATTAATTGACGGTGTAGATGTATTAATTTTTTAATCTGTTTAACATTTTATCTACATTTTGGTGACTGGAAAATATGTCTCTAGAGTTTACTATTGTTATTTTTTTTACTCAATTTTTAACTTTTTTAGTTTTAGATTTTTTTACAATTGGTAAAATAATAACTTGAATCAAGTCGCCATCATCTAGACCAAGTGCAGTACGTTCAGCTTCAGGAATTGAAATTCTACCATTGCTACTAATGGTTGTTTTGTATGCCCCCCAATTCATAAAAGATGGAAGCATTTGTCCGATGTTAAACATGGTGTCCATACTTTTTGTTTGCATGGATGACATGTTATTCATAATATCTGATTGTGTCTGTCTAGTTTTATCAGAAACATCACGTAGAGTTTCTAATGGATTGAATGCTTGATTAGGTTGATTAGTCATTAAAGAACCAAAATTTTTAATAAATTCAGCTTGAGCTTGACCACTTTTTTGAATCCAATCCTTGAACATTGTAGTTGGATCATATTGGTTATTATTACCAGTCACTACCATCAGTAGACAAAATTGTATTTAAATCCTTTTATTAATTATTTAAAAATTCTAAAACACGAGAAGCAAATAGTTCAGGCTCCTGTACATATGGAGTATGACCACATTTGTTCATTTCATATAATGTACAATTGTTAATAGAAGATACAAAATCATCTGCAAAATTAACTGGAATTACGGGATCATCAGATCCCCAAATAATTAATGTGGGGGATGATATATTTTCAAGTTTTTTTGTAATTAACTTAGAGTTTTTTAACCCCAATAAAGTAGACATGAAAGCAAATTTTGCATTAGGTAATTTCATTCTAGTTACAAATCCATTAATGATATTCATAGGAATTTTTTTACCAGAACCATCCATTATTTCAAATGCATTTTTTGCACTTTGTTCGTTTGGATATAATGCAGCCATGACATAGGCATCAAGAGCAAAAGTAGATTGTTTCATTATTCCAGAAGGGGATACTAAAATTAATTTATCAACAGATTGAGGATGTGATGAAGTGTATTCCGCAGCTATTTGACCTCCAAGGGAAGATCCAACAATACTAGTTTTTTTAATACCTAAAGATATCAAAAATTTTTCTAAAAAATTTGAAAAAAAATCAATTGTGTAATCAGCAAGAGGTTTATCACTATAACCAAACCCGACTAAATCAAGTACTATGACATGAAAATCAATTTCAAAAAGTGGTACAACATACTGCCATCGTTCAGATGAAGCACCTAAGCCATGAACAAGTACAAGTGTTTTTTTAGAAGAACCAGATTCAAAATAACGAATTTTATTTCCATCAATATCTACAAATTTTTCTACCAATGTTTTAGCATCAAGTTAATTACTAGATAAGTTCTTGGCTTTAGATATATCATATCATAAATAAAATAAAAAAACACCCTAGTTTCTAGTAGGAGTGCATGTGTTTATCCAAGATTGGATAATATTTTTGTTCAAATCAGTAAATGTAGTGACATTGTCATTGAATGTTTTTACATTTTGTGTAGTTGTGTCAACTATGGTTTTTACAATTTGGTTTTGAATGTTACTTGATTGAATAACTTGTTTGTTGAAATCAACAATTACAGTTTTTGCAGCTTCAGGGATATCTGTTGATAATCCAGATTTTTGAGCAAATTCTTGTTGCATTGTGATTGCAGCATCAAATGATTTTTGAGCAGCTTTCATACATTCTTCTTGAAAATGTGTTGTTGTTTGAAAATACTGTGGAGTATTTTTTGATATACTATCAAAGCATTTTTGTACATTTTGTTTGTAAATTGTAAATACATTGTTTGACTGATTTGTATTTGTTGTTTGTGTACTCATACTGATTAGTACATTAATCTCTATATATATCATTACCATTCATTACCACTCAATGGTAATAAAATACATTCAATGGATTTCTATGTAAAATGTGAGATAAATTAAAAAAATGTTAATTTTCCTTTCAAAATTTCTACTAAGATGATAAACCATTTTTTATATTATTTATTGTATTTTTGAGCAGTGCATCATACATTTCAAATATGCTGTAAATCTTTTTAATTGATTATTTTTTAGCCTATTGTGATTTAAGAAATTAAAATTTAAAGAATTTAAAAATATTATCCTAGTCTTGTTCTGAGATAACATTTAGAGTCATACTAGTTTTAATGTGTGGTAATGATCTAATGGTCTTTGTAATCACTTTTTCTAAAGAAGCGTATTCATCGGATTCAATTTTGCATAAAACATCATAAAATCCAAACACTACATCTGCTTCTGTTACTTCTGGAATGTGACTTAACATTCGCAAGACGTTGTACTCTTCTCCCTTGTCTGTATGCAGCACGACATATGCTTGAGATATGTTTTTTCCAGGCTTTTTATTGATTATTTTTTCTACTGATGGAAACAAGTCCTCACATTCTGAACGAGTTAAAGTCATTGTAGAACGTATTTCCGATATTTGACGAATTGCATGAGTTATTATTTTTTGAATTTCTTTCTCATCATCAGATTCAACTTTGGCAAATATGTCATAAAGACCAAAAGTACCATGAGCTTCTGTAATGCCCTTAATTGCATTTAATGTGGTAATTATATTTTTTTCAGTACCCAAATTACAATTCATTAAGACATATGCTTTTGCCAATCTACTCTTGCCCTTCAATTCCCATTAGTGTTAATGTTGAACGAATTTTGTCAATTTTTCTAATTTTCCAGGTAATAGTTTCACGTAATTTTTCAACTAATTCTGTTTCAACTTTTGCTAGTATGTCATAAGCGCCAAAAGTACCATGAACCTCAACAACGTCTTCTAATGATTTTAGTTCTGAGATTACAAATTCTTCAGATCCAAGATCACAATTTATGAGAACATATGCTGTAACCATTATTGCATTACTCCAATTTTCATGTTTCATTTATTCAGTTAATATATTTAAAGTATAATCTAATTTTACTTAAAATTTAAATCATAAAATAGTA
>LIAL01000059.1 GCA_001437625.1 Nitrosopumilus sp. BACL13 MAG-121220-bin23 | reverse complement strand
TATCTGAAATCAAACTTCATGGCACTAGTTAGCGTTAATTTACCACTAGTACAAATTAGTAGTTTTTTTAATATAGTTAAACTGTCTTAACATAATTACAAGACCAAGTCTGTCATCTGCAAATAATAATTTCAGATCTTAAGACAAAATCACTGTCATCAGAAAAGGACACTTTCTGATCTTAAGTGAAATGGGCTCTCATCGGATCACCTCGTTGGTGTTGATCTTAAGCCCGCCGGTTTTGTGTTTTTATTTTTTAAAAAGTGATAATATCTATGTGTAATATTGGATAATGATGATTAAGGAAAACCCAAAAGATTTGGTTCCTACATTTTTTAACAATACTTCTAATTCATATGATGATATAGTACATTGGACTACTTTTGGAAAAGACTCTCTTTGGAAACATAAGATTTTAGAACAATTATCTGATCAAAAAACAGTATTAGATCTTGCATGTGGTACTGGAATCCTTACAAAACAAATTGCAAAAAAATTACCGCAAGCCAAAATTACTGGTGTGGATATTACTAAAACCTATCTTGAAAAAGCAAAAAAAAAATTAATGTCATATCCAAATATCTCTTTTGTAAATCAAGATGCTGAAAAACTTAATCTGGGAAAAAAATTTGATTGTATTACAGCATCTTATCTGCCAAAATATTGTTCAACTAAAATTTTGATAAAAAATTGCATTGAACATCTGAATGTAGGTGGGAAAATAATTTTACATGATTTTACATATCCAAAAAATTTCTTTGTACAAAAAATGTGGAATTTGTATTTTAAACTACTTTATTTTCTAGGATTTTTTATTCCTAACTGGAAAAATGTATTTGATGATCTGCCTTCTCTGATAAGGGCCACAAATTGGGTTAAAGAATATGAAGAAACTATGAGAGATTATGGAATGACAGTCAACAGACAAGATTTGACTTGGGGTACTTCAACTATTATTGTTGGAACCAAAACTGCCTAACTTTATTTCTTCAATTATGGTAAACCAAACTATGCCATCATGAATAATTTGATATTCTCTTGACGCACTATTTTCATCTTGATTTAACGACAAAATTTTTCGGATGGTTTTAATGTTATTTACATTTAGAATTGTTCCAACACCACGTTTTTTCTTTAAAAGATCTGTCATAATTAATTCAGGCAAGACTGTAGAATCAAATTTAACATTGGCTTTTATCACGGGAAATTCTTGTGCTGTGATTGAAATATTTCTCACAAATTGATTAGGAGAAATTGTGTTTTGCTCTATAACTTGTAACTTAATATTGCAATTTAGTACTTCACCCAAAACTGCTACAACTTGACCTACAGGCGCATCTAATATTTTATTTAACAAATCTTTAGTTTTATTCAATACTGTATAATCTATTTTAATGAATTAAAGGTATGTTGTGAAAAAAAATAAAACTGTACCAATTATTACAGTAGATGTTATAATTTTGAGCATTGTTTCTTTTTTATAATATATTTCATAATTTGCATTTTGCTGTTTTAGAATTTTATATTTTTTTGATGTAATGATTAGGAGATAACTTGCAAAACCTGCAATTGCCGATAAAATTATTGTTTCAATTGATATTGTGTTTGATTGAATTGCAGCTCCTGCAAAAACAGGCATAATACCCCATGATATTACAAATGATACGTTGTTGTGAAATTTCCCTTTAAATAATTCCAGATTATATGCAAAAAGAAAAAATCCTTCAATTATTCCTATTGGAAATAATAACCATGAATCTAAAAATGCATAATGCAACCCAATTGAAAAAGATATGGCTAATGAGATAATTGATACAATCCAAATTTTTGTATGTGATATGTGGCCCCACGGCTTTTTTTTACTTCCTAATGCATCAAGACAATGTGCTGCTATTCCAATTGCAAAAAAATAGAGTAAACCAATAGATGCTATTCGATTAAGATCATATTCTACTGAAAGAGAACCCCATATTGCAAATGACACCACCATTCCCGTATAAGGTAAAAACAAAATTCCTATTGATAATCTAAAATTTCGTGAACCAAATTTTGGAACAAACCATTCAGATAATCTGTCATTTTCCATTATTTTTCTAATTGTAATAATCCCTAATAGGGAGTATTATTGTTGTGTATATTTCAAAAAGGGATAATATCTATGAGGAATAGCCATACATTATGAAAACAATCGTTGTAGTTGCAATGGTAATTGTAGTTGGTATATTCATTGGAATTATAGCTACTGCTGATTATGGTGATTTTGTTAAAGAACGAGAATTGAGAAATTTAGAATTATCATACTATGAATTACAAATGAAAAGAGATCAATGCGAAGAACTATCTGGTTATTCTCAAGAAACATGTTACATTGAATTAAAACGATTTGAGGAATCTCATGAAAAAATGATTGTAAGGTATGAGGGGTTTACCGGACTTGAAGTTTATCATATGGCAAAGGATGGAAAAAATTCTCTACTTCAAAGTAATCAGTTTTGGGATACATATGAAGAGCAAATTCAAAATTGTCGTGAAACCTGGCTTGGCAATGAAGAGCAACTTAATTCATGTATTACACAAGTTCATGTTGATTTAGATATTGAAAATTAATTTTACTCTTAATATTAGATAGTTTTTTTATGGATCTTAATAAAATTCTAGTACCTATTGATGACTATTCAATATTTTCTGTTTGCTGAAATTTTGCAATTACATCTGGACTTGCTTGTGTAACTGGTTCATTATTTACTATTTTATTTCTTTGATCTGATTAATTATTTCCTTTTAATTCTGAAAGTTTAGATTTATTTTTGTCCAACCCTTTAGAAATAATTTGATATCCTGATTCTCCTATTTCACTGCGAACTGCACCCACAAAACCATTTTTTTTTAAATCTAATAAAATTGGCTTTATGATGGTCCCCTTTATTCCAAGATGTGCACCAATTTGTGATACTGTTACAACCGCATTCACATTTTGTGAATAACAATCATGAAGATAATTTAGAATTTGATCCTTTGTTCTTTGTTTCATGTTCCCACATCCTTTGGTCATGGGGGTTAAAATTATTTTTAATTCTGATAAAACTCAATATGCGACAGTTTTGAAATAGTTAAAAAATAAAAATGAGTATTTAATTTTTAACAGAATCAACAAGTTGGTCTAAATCATATTCAGCCCAATGTTCTCGAATCAATTCCATATTACGTTGAATCCCCTCATCAAGTAACTTATCATCTTGATAAAAATTCTGAATGACACCATATCTATTAGCATACATGTATGCAGCTTCTCGTAAAAAATCATGTAAAGACCACTTAGGATCAATTATTCTTTTGTTCTTTAGCATATAGTATGTGTACATTAATGGAATATCTTTGAGAATTTTTGCAGCAGATTTTGCATCATCCGTTGCATTCATTGTCATTCTAGTCTCACTATCTGGATCATCCTCTTCAATATTAGATTCAGAGGTAGAATCAATAATTTTTGATGCAGACTTATTTTTTTTGATTTTTGACTTTGATGGAGCACCATTAAGATTCATCTTATGAATTCTAGTAGAATGAACTGTTGCCCCACTTTCATTTAGAATATCTTTATCACATTCAACACACCGAAATTCACGATTATTTTTAGTAAATTCAATGAAAGGATTATTTTTATTAAATTTGATAAATTTTTCAGGTTTTTTAGCCAATTAACAATAGCACCATAGATTGATTAGAGCATATGATCTATTTAAATATCGATATCATATCGATCTATATTAGTCACGAATATAGATTTATCTATATTAATCGATCATAAATTAGATAAACAGATGTCAAAGTTACTTTAACTGTAATTAAAAAATAAAGAAATTACCAAAAATAATCAGGAACATGGGAAATTATTAAAGAAGAAGGAATTAAGGGTCTGCCAAAAGAAGTACTGGATAAAGCAAAAATACTTTTAGAAGATCTTAAGAAAATTGGGATATTTTTACCCCGGGCGAGTGTAGAAACTTACATCAATTCGATAAAATATCTGAAGGGAATTTATCTAAACACTATTCAATCAATATTGCAGGCTTGAAAGGCCTTGCATGTCTAGCTTTACCTTTTGGATCGTAAATATCCGAATCACTTTCTGAATAAACTGTAATATCTACACCAAACTCTTTCTTACCGATACTAGCTAACTCTGATGACAAAAACTCTTTCTCATCAAAATCTTCTGATTCTAATTTCATATTTTTAATTTCTTCAGATTCAGAATGCAAATCCTTGATTACTTTTTGAATATAGTCTGGCATCTTTTTAGCCTCTGTAGTTTCAGGATCTGCAATTAATTCCTTCATTACAACTCCCATGTTGTTCTGACCACCAACCATTATACTCAATATCTTACGATACACTTTGGATTTCATACTATCTGAATTTACATAGATTACAATTTTCTTTGGATCAATCTTTGTAACTTTAAGAATATTTGCAATATCATTAATAGTTAATTTTAACAACTCTTCGGATTGAATGGATGTTGCATCTAGTTTATCTTTAGAAAATTCTGGCCATGCTGACTTTGATACTACGTCAGAGTATCCAAGATTCTCCCACATTTCTTCTGCTACATGTGGTGCAAATGGAGACAACATTGCAACACGAACAGAATTGATGTAATGTAATATTCCTGATACGTCCTCTCTTCCTTTAGCTTCTACTCTCTTACTATACCAGCTCAAGTCAGTTTCAAATGTAAATAAAATATCCTGTAGTGCTTCACGTAATCTCATTTTTTCTACTGCTTCTGTAACTTGTGAAATTATATTCTGAGTTTTTGATAAAATCCATCTGTCTTCTGCTTGTAACTCTACAATTGTTCCCTTTTTGAGCCTAGAGCACTCCTCTAGTAACGCTTCAATCTTGTTTGAAATACCATAAACTGATTCCATGTTAAAATCAGCATCTTGAAGTAATTCAGCTGATGATATGATAGCTAGTCTTATGGGGTCTGCACCATGTTCTCTAATTGCAGTTCGTAGTGGAATAATATTTCCCATACTCTTACTCATTTTAGCACCATCCATCATTACACTACCATTAACAACAATTTCTTTTGGCCATAATTTTTTCTCAAATATTGCAACGTGATTTAATACAAAAAATGACAAGTGATTCTGTACCAAATCTCTACCTGAATGTCTTGAATCTACTGGATAGAAATAATTGAATTCTTTTTTCATGGTACCAATTACATCCTCTGTAAGATTGGATGTTGATACAGCTAGAGCCAAATCTCCTTTATCTAATAATATGTAATCAAAGAATTCTCTAGTTAAATTCTCAGCATTAACTGTTCCATCATTTACAAATCGTGAAATTGTATAGTATGCCATGTAAATCACAGAATCTGAAAGTGATTCTACAATCCAATCCTTATCCCATGGAAGTTTAGTTCCCAACCCCTGTTGTCTTGCACATGCTCGCTCATGCAACCAATCAATTACTTCTTTGAACTCTGTTGTAATATTACTTGGTAGAATGTTCATCCCATCAAAACAATTTCTTGCAAGTTCTTTCCATTCCTCATCACCATAATTCAAAAACCATTGATTGTTCAATATTTTAACAACACATTCTGCACCACATCTGCAATGTACTGGTGCATTCTCTAACA
Organism: Nitrosopumilus sp. BACL13 MAG-121220-bin23; assembly: GCA_001437625.1. Classification (GTDB taxonomy): domain Archaea; phylum Thermoproteota; class Nitrososphaeria; order Nitrososphaerales; family Nitrosopumilaceae; genus Nitrosopumilus. Next base: position 857 of record LIAL01000059.1, on the reverse strand, counting down.
CTGGGAATTTTTCTAGATGGTTATTTTCTTGTAGCCATTCCCTTACTTTGTCTCTACCAAATTGTACTTTTTCATTGTTAAATTGTGCACATTTTTCATTTAACTTTCCATCAGTAAACTCTTTGAGGTATAATTCCTTTGTAGCCTCCTCTAGTTTGTCATCTGATTGATTTGATACTCCTAGTTTTTCACAAATCTGTTTTGCAGGATATTCATCATATCCTGGAGTTACAATAATTGGAATAGGCTCAATTTTAGAGGCCAATTCGTGATTTTTAGCCTTCAAGTCCATCAATGCCTGGTAATCCTTTGGTGCATGTGCAGGCACTGACATTACTAATCCTGTACCCATTCCAGGCTCTACAAACTCTGCAGGCAAAATTGGAATCTCATTACCACTGTTTGGTGCAATAGCTGATTTTCCTATAATCTCACTACCTGCAATGTCTCCAATTATTTTTACTTCTTTTTCAAAGAATGCTATTTTACGTGCACACTGCTCTGAAACTATCCATGTTTCATTATCTACTGTAACTTTTTTGTATATCACATTTGGATTGACCCACAAATTAGTTACACCAAAAATTGTTTCAGGTCTTAGTGTTGTAACTGGAAAAACAAATTCACCAAATGAAAATTTGACTAGGAAATTTTTATCATCAATTTTTGGTTCAACATCACCCATTGTATCGTGTTGCGATACGGGATTCTGATCCTTTGGACACCAACCAACTGGATGACTGCCTTGAATAATTTTACCATTTTCTTTTAGTGTTGTAATTTGCCATTCGATAAACTTTTGATAACCTGGAACGATAGTAGTAAACTCTCGTCTCCAATCAATTGAATAACCCATC
>LIAL01000058.1 GCA_001437625.1 Nitrosopumilus sp. BACL13 MAG-121220-bin23 | reverse complement strand
TATTTATTCAGTTACAAAGTGCTAATATTTTTGCGAGTAATTTTGAGAAATGATTCTAATTTTTGTGCCTGGCATATTTTATAGACAGATAAATTCCTATTTTGTTTCTTTCAAAAGTTTTCTGTAACCATCACATTCTACACAAAGGGGTTTACCTTTGTATGCAGGATTACCGTCTTTAATTTTTAATGTGCCAGGAGCAATTTTACAAATACAGCAAACTACCATGTAAAATTAGTAAAATAAGCAATTAATAAAAATTGGTAATTTTAGAGATTGTCAGTTAAAAAAATCAAAAATCATTCTCAAAGATTGTCAAGAATATCATCAAATACGTCAAGTGTATCAAGTGTTTCATCAAGTGATTATGGAATCCATATCAGTTGTATTTACGCACGAATCAGGGTTAATAATAATAAATTTGATTTGATGAAACACTTGATGAATTTGATGAAACACTTGATGAATTTGATGAAACACTTGATGAATTTGATGAACAAATTTCCAACAAAAACTACTTTGTCACAGTTCTAGTCACCATCATATTTTTATGTATAATGGAGAGGGCTACTATTTTTAGAGATTGTCAGTAATTTGTTTTGTAAATTCAAAAGTAGTACTATCCCCTCCAATATCTTTAGTTTTAATTCCAGATTTCACTAAATCAAATATAGTAGATTCTAATTTTGTGGCAACTTCAAAACATTTTGGATCATTATACTTTGTACCAAGCCAATCAAGCATCATTTTAATTGAAAGTAAAAATGATGAAGGATTTGCAATATTTTGTCCAGCAATATCAAATGCAGCACCGTGAACAGGTTCAAACAATGCAAAATTATCACCAATATTTGCAGCAGGTGCCATTCCCAATCCTCCAACAACTTGAGAAGATTCATCAGATAAAATATCACCAAAAAGATTGGTTGTAACTATCACATCAAATTTTTGAGGTTGACGAATTAGATTCATTGCACATGCATCTACATACATTTCTTCAAAAATAATATCAGGATAGTCTTTTGAAACTTCAGTACATGCTTTAACAAATAATCCATCAGTGATTCGCAATACATTAGATTTATGAACACATGTTACTTTTTTCATGGAATTGCGTTGTTTTGCAGTTTCAAAAGCATATTTTGCAATTCTTTTAGATGCATCCTCAGAAATAACTCTCAATGCCACTGCAGAATTACCAAGACTGAATTCCTTACCAATGTAAAGATCTTCAGTGTTTTCTCGAACAATTACCATATCAATATCATCACGTAATGCAGGCATGTGCGGGTATGATTTTGCAGGTCTTATGTTAGCATAAAGGTCAAGGATTCGTCTCAAAACTACAATAACATCAGCAGCACTTTCCCCAACAGGTGCCTTCAAACAAACATCAGAATTTTTAATGATATCGATGACATTTTGAGGAAGGGCATTACCAGTTTCTTTTAATGCTTTATCCCCTGCAGATAATTTTGTGATTTCAAATTTTAAATCAAATTTATCATTAATTGCATTTAATACAGAAATAGCAGATTCAGATAATTCAGGTCCAATCCCATCACCAGTAATTAATGAAATTTTATATGCCATACCACATCAATAATAAAATTTAGTTTATTTGTTTTTCTTTAAGCATTTGTTTAAGCATAATTCGGTTAATACCATCAACAACAGATTGTACACTAGTAGTAACAATATCCTGACCAATAGATTTTGCAGAAACACGATTTCCATGAGTATCTTCAACAGAAATTGTAACTTCACATAATGCATTGGCGCCACCAGAAATAGATGCCAAGTTATAATCAGTTATTTTTAATTCAGAAATTTTTCCTGTAATTTTTTGAATGGCATTTAATGCTGCATCCACAGGACCAACACCATAATCAGTTCCAATAAAATCTTCACCATCAATATTTAATTTTACAAATGCATAAGGCATTATTCCAATTCCAGTAGATACAGAAAATCCAGATAACTGTACAATTTTTTTAATTCCTTTTTCTCCCAAGACATCACTTGCAATAGAAAGCAATTCAACGTCTGTGATTTGTTTTCCTTGATCACCTAAAACTTTAATTTTCTCAAGAATTTGTTTAGATTGATTCTCATTTGTTTTAACTCCAAATTCCTCAAGCATTGCATTCATTCCATGAATTCCAGCATGCTTTCCAATACGAAGTTGTCTTTTTCGTCCAACTAATTCAGGACTAATTGGCTCGTAAGTAAGAGGGTTGTTTAAAACTCCATGAGTATGTATTCCGGATTCATGTCCAAATGCATTATCACCAACAATAGCCTTGTTTGGTTGAACTTTAATGCCTATAATTTTTGAGATGTATCTTGAAGTATCATAGATTAATTCAGATTTAATATTAGTCTCATATTTTTGATCTTGTGGTAAGCATTGTAATGCCATAGAAAGTTCTTCCAATGAAGCATTTCCAGCACGTTCACCTATACCATTAATTGTTACATGTGCACAAGATGCGCCAGCATGAATTCCAGATAATGCATTTGCAACAGCTAATCCAAAATCATTATGACAATGAACACTTACAGGAAGTTTTGTTGCAATAATTGTATCTCTGGTAATTTCTGCAATATATTCAGGGGTAGAATATCCAACAGTATCAGGAATATCCACTCTATCAGCTCCAGCTTTTGCAACTTCACCAAATACTTTTTTCAAAAATTCCCTGTCAGTTCTAGTAGCATCTTCAGCTGAGAATTCAACTTGTAATCCACGAGATTTTCCATACTCTACAGCCTCAATTGCTTTTTCAAGTGCTTGATCTCTAGTCATTTGAAGTTTATACTGTAAATGAATATCAGAAGTTGCAATGAATGTATGAATAGAATTTAATCCAGCATCAACGGCAGCATCAATATCACCTTGGATAGTTCTAGCTAATCCTACAATCTCACAAGATAATCCTTCACTAGTAATCATCTTAACTGCTTGTGCTTCACCATTAGAAATTATTGGAAAACCAGCTTCTAGAGCATCTACTCCAAGTTCATCAAGTTTTTTAGCAATAGATAATTTTTGTTCAGGTGATAAAGATACACCAATAGTTTGTTCGCCGTCTCTTAATGTTGTATCAAATATTCTAACTTTCAAACTCCACTCCTTTGTAAAGCAGCAACACCAGTTCTTGCGACAGCAATAATTCCAAAGGGTTCTACTAATTCTTCAAATGCCTGGATTTGAGCAGGAGTGGCAGTTAATTCAACCATGAGTGAATCCTTTTTCACATCATGCACTTTTCCACCATATGCATTAACCAATTTATTAACTTCCATACTATCATTAGCACTACTTAGTTTTATGTTAAAAATACAGAGTTCACGAAATAGTGTTTTATGTTCATCTAATTGCTTAACCTCAACAGTATCTATCATTTTATCAAGTTGTTTTACAATTTGTATAATTTGTTTGTCATCACCATATGTAGTAATAGTCATTCTAGAGTAATTTGCATTATTAGTAACTCCAACAGAGATACTATCAATATTAAAATTTCTGGATCTAAAAAGATGAGTTACTTTAAACAAAATTCCTGGTTTGTTTTCAACTAAAATAGAAAGAATTGCCCACATTATCAATCACTAAGAAGGTAAAATCATATCCGAAAGGGAAGTTCCAGGTGCTACAAATGGCAATACATCTTCTTCAGGATCAATTGGAATATCAATGACAGTTGCAACATCACTACTTAATGCAGATTTTATTGCTTTGTCAAGTTCATCCATAGATTGTGCTCTAATTCCTTGAGCTCCATAAGATTCAGCTAATTTAACATAATCAGGACATCCACCTTGATCCACTCCAACCATTCGTCTATCATAGAACGTTCTTTGCCACTGAGCAACCATTCCCAATGTAGAATTATTTAAAACAAATACAATTACAGGTATATCTTCCAATACCGCAGTTGCAAGAGAGTTCTCAGTCATACTAAAACTTCCATCTCCAGCTATATCAACAACAGGTACATCAGGTCTTGCAACTTTTGCACCAATAGATGCAGGAAATCCCCAACCCATAGTACCAAGACCAGTTGAACTAAAAAAAGTTCCAGGTTGGATAACATCATAAAATAATGAAGCCCACATTTGATGTTGACCTACTTCAGTAGTAACAACAGATTCCTTTGGTAGTAATTCTCTAAGTTTTCGTAAGATTTTTGCAGCTCCCATTTCACCAGGATGTATTTTTAAATTCTCTTTCCAGTATGCTTTAGTTTCTCTAACATGTTTAATCCAAACAGAGTCTTCAGATTTTTTAAGTGATCTTTGTAAAAGTATTTTTACCATAATTCTAAGTGATGCACGAACATCTCCAACCACAGCTATACTCGTAGTTTGATTTTTACCAATTTCAGCAGGATCAACATCCATGTGAATAATTTTTAATCGTTTTTCAAATGCCTCAAAAGTTCCAACAGATCTATCAGAAAATCTAGTTCCAATAGCTAAAACACAATCAGCTTCTGCCATCATTTTATTTGCTTCAGCATGACCATGCATTCCAATTGGACCCAAAGATAGAGGGTGATTTTCTGGAAATGCACCTTTTCCCTTAAAGGTTGTAACTACAGGAATCATTAAAGTTTCAGCAATAGATTGTAATTCAGCAAATGCAGAAGAGATGATAGTTCCACCACCAGCTAAAATAATTGGTCTCTCAGAATTAACTAGCATATCAACTGCTTTTTGAACAGAAGCAAGATCAGGATCATTCCAAGGATGGTAACCTCGTATTGTAAATTCATCAGGAAAATCCATAGGTGCTTCATTTTGTTGAACATCTTTTGGAATGTCAAGAAGTACAGGTCCAGGACGTCCAGTTTCTGCAATGTAAAATCCTTTTCTTACAGCTTCAGGAACTTCTCCAGGTAATCGTGGTTGAAATGAATATTTAACAACAGGATTTGCCATACCGATAATATCACTTTCTTGAAATGCATCTTTTCCAATCATTGCAACAGGTACTTGACCAGTTACAGCAATCATAGGAGATGAATCAGCTTGTGCAGTTGCAAGTCCAGTTAAAATATTTGTAGCACCAGGACCAGAAGTTGCAAAACAAACTCCAGGTTTTCTACTAACACGACCAAATCCATCAGCCATATGTGCTGCAGATTGTTCATGTCTTGTCAAAATATGTCTAATATCACACCTTGCAAATTCATCATACATTGGAAGATTTGCACCTCCAGGTAAACCAAATACCTGTTTAACGCCTTCTTTTTCCATAGCTGTCATCAAGGCTTTTGCACCAGTCATAGTTTCCATATTATTAATTTAATTTTTCACCATATTTTAAAATGTCTTAATAAGTTATTTTTGATAACTTGATGGAATAATTCATGCCTAGAGTTTTTGGATAAGCATGAACAAATTCTATTTTATCAGAAAAATTTTCTAAATTCTTGATACTTCTGAAATAATTTTAAATGTATTCTATTGAATAAGTTTTTAAAAAAATGTAATTGAAAGAGATTATCCAATCAAACCATTCTCATTTTCTGAATCATTCTATCAGATAATATATCGTCATCAAGTGTAACAAAAATAATAATTCCTACTTTGTAATTTTATGATAAAACTAGAGAACGAAAATTACCTGTTATTTTATGGTGTTACTGGAATTGAAATGAATGGAGTTCCACCTTGACCTACTACTAGCGGAAGTTTGCCATCCCATGCTTGAGTCTTTAGCCACTCTAGATAGTATGGGTTTGATGACAGTGCTTGATTGATAATTGAAATTGCTTCAGCTTCACCTCTTGCTTCTGCCATGTTGGCTGATGCCAAACCTTCTGCTTGAGCCTCTAATTGTCTTGCCTCTACCTCGATTCTAATTAAATCGTTTTCTGCTTTTTTGGCTTTTTGTTCTGCCTCTACTTTGGATTCAATTGCTTTTGAAAACAAGTCTGAAAAATCAAAGTCTGTAATTGAAATTACCTCTGTTTTTACATTAAACAAATCTAATCTCTCTCTAATTGCATTTTCAATGTCTGCCTTAACTAGAGGTCTTTTTGTAATTAGTTCCTCAGCGTTGTAATTTGCAGTAACTTGTTTTACTGTTTCCTCAATTGCTGGCTGGATAACTCTATTTTCATAATCCAAACCAACTTCTTTGTAAAGTATGTGTACTCTTTCTTCATCTGCATGATAGTTTACAGTAACTGTTGTTTCAACCGTTTGAAGATCTTTTGATGCGCTTCTAGTCTGTGCGTCGTACTTTTGTGTACGAACCTCAAGTTGGACTACATCATCTTGGAACGGGACAAGAAAGTGTATTCCCTCATCTAAAGGTGGGTTTGTAAGATCCACTGCACTCCAGTGCGTTAGTACTCCCCTGTTACCAGAATCAACTATTTTTACAGATGCTGATGCTACTACGGCTATTATGATAAGAATGATAACTGCTGAAATTAGAATTTTAGCTCCACCCATGTTGACGTTAGGTGATGCTGATTGATATTTTGACACGATACGACTAGATTTTACCTCCTATTATACCC
>LIAL01000057.1 GCA_001437625.1 Nitrosopumilus sp. BACL13 MAG-121220-bin23 | reverse complement strand
ATTTATCTTCAGAAGATGTCATTATAGGAGATTCTTGTGAAAGTATTCTAAAAGAATCAAGTGATTCTTGAAATTTTGGTAGGTCATTATTAAAATTGTCAATTGTATTACTATATGCAAACGTGTATGATTGTTGTTCTGAAAGTATCATTACTTCTAAAAATTTGATTTGTAATGTTTTATCATCAACTTCAAAATTTCCAATAGCTTCTGTTTGATAAACATTAGTTTTAATTTTTTCTTGTGAAAGTATTTCTAGTTTATTTAAATAAACTGCTTCAGCAAGAACATTATTTTTTTCTGTAATTAAATCATCAATAGTTTTATTGATTTGATCTTTAATTGTTAATGAAATTACAGGATTTATTCCATTAATTTTAGGACCAACTGCGGCAACATCTGGTGCTCCACTAATAGTACTATCTGGTTGTTGTAATAACCAACCTACGGGTGCACTAAATGTTATACCAAGTTCTTGACTTTCAAAAATTTGTTGACCAATAGATTCGGTTGTTGGAGTTACAGTTCCTGTTCGTTCTGGATCTAGATATGGAATGTATCCTGAAACATCAGCAGTAGCTATAATTGTAGTTTTGATAATTCTAACTTGCTCTGGATCTATTGGTCTATCATTAGTTCCAGTTGGAACTGCTGCAATTTTATCAAGTGTTTCAAAACTTTCTTGACTTGCAAGTCTTCCAAATGCAGTGTATTCTCCATCAAGAAAATTTGAATTTTGATGAACAATAAAGAATTGTGAGCCCGCACTATTTGGATCTGCTGATCTTGCCATTGAAACAATACCACGATTATGTTTTATTGAATTAAATTCTGCATCTAATTTTGTATCAGGACCTCCCTGTCCCCAAGTATTTGGTTCACCATTAATCGTATTAGGATCTCCACCCTGAATCATAAATCCAGGAATTATTCTATGAAATAATGTATTGTCATAATATCCATTACTACTTAAAAAAAGAAAATTTTTGACATGTTCTGTTGCATCAGCTGGAAATAGCTCTATTACAAGATTTCCAAGATTAGTTTCAATTACAACTACAGGTTCCGCTGTGATTGCAAATGAATAATTTCCAAACCCAATTAAAATTAAAAAAATGGTAAACATAAAAATAATTTTATTCAATATTTTTAAAAAAAATATCTCACTTAAAAGGTAATTGTATTAGTTTTTAACAAAGTCAAATAAATATTTCAATATGGAACATGATGAAAAAATTCAAGCACATTTAGTTTCAGTCTGGAGGGAATCTAAAAAATTCTTCTCAGTTGGTGGAAGAGAAGGAATGTTGGTTTTAACTGATAAGCATTTGACATATGTTCATAAAACAGAATCAAAAATGAATTGGTGGAAAGCTATTACTCAAAGACAAGTAATTAATTTTATAAAATCAAAAGATACAATGATTCATCATGATGGTTATGCTGAAGAAGAACTTTCAAAGGATTTAGAAAATAGTAAAAATGTTGAATTAGTATTTGATGATATTAAGAAAATTAGTTTTGAAGAAAAAACTTGGGGTAGTGCTTTGTATTTAGAATATGAAAAAGATGGTAAAAAAGAAAATTATCAATATGCAATAGCCCAAGATTGGGTAAAATATCCTATAAAAGAGCCTACAAAATTCATGAAGGTGGATTGGGCACCATTTGTCCAATATATTAAAGAAAGGCAAAAATTTACTAAATAAAATTGGGAAAAGTTTTTGCTGTTGGTGTTGGGCCAGGTTCACCCAAATATGTGACAGAAATTGTAAAAGAAATTCTTCAAAATTGTGATATTGTAATTGGTTACAAATACACTCTAAAAACAATCGAGAAACTAATTGAAGGAAAAGAAATCTATGAGATAACTATGAATGATCAAGAAAAATCTTATCAAAAAATACTTCCTGAGCTTGGAAATAGAACATTAGTAATTCCATTTACAGGAGATGTAAATTTTTCAGAGTCTGAAGTAGTTGATAGATTAATAGAAATTTTTGGAGAAGTAGAAATTATTCCAGGTATAAGTTCAATTCAAGTTGCTGCATCAAGAACCAAAGTACCTTTAGATAAATCAAAAGTAATTACAATGCATGTTACAACTCCAATTGAAGATAAAAAATTAGAATTACAAAAAGCACTAATAGATGGTTTTAGTGTAGTTCTAGTTCCAAGACCATGGCCAAAACAACCAGACAAACACTTTATGCCATCTGAAATAGCAATTTATCTTCGAGAAAATGGTTTTGATACTGCTAAAATGAAAGTTCATGTTTTTGAATCAATTACAAATGAAAATGAAACCAATTTTGAGGGAACTGTAAAGGATCTAGAAGGAAAAGAATTTTCGGATTTATCTGTAATGGTGTTTAATCAAGCAAGTTTAGATTCTTACATGAATTATAGATGGCAATGGGAAAATTAATTATCTAAATTATAATCCAGGTATTTCAATACTTTCATTTTGAGCTAATTCTATCATATAGAATTCAACATATCCACCTACTAAAAGAAGAAGAACCACAATTCCAATTTCAATAATTGTTGGTTTGATAAATTGAGATAAACTTGTTTTTCTAATTATTGCTTTAATCAAAATAAAACTTCTAGAAATTCCTAATGAATATGCAAAAATCTCCATTAACCCAAACGGAGTTAAGAATAGAATAGATAATGGGGAAATATCACCTATTTCAGGCACAGAGGTTACAATTGCAGCAAAAGCATATCCTGTAGACCATGAAGCAAAGAGTCCCCAAAAGATACCAAATCCAGGAATAAACATTGGTAATGATATGGTTGTATTATGTACAAAAATACCAAATGCATCAATATCTAAAACTAATTTTTCAAATTCTTCCATAAACAAATTTGCTTCTACTTCACTTACAGTAGACATTGAACCAAGTTGGAAAATAACTGTAAAAATTACTAAAAATGCAAAAAATGTAATAATTCTAATTTTATTCATATCACTTTGTTTTTACAAACAATATTTGAGGGTTAGTTTAGAGCAGATTTAATTAAACCAAAGGATGTTCTTTGATATGAAAAAAGAGTTATCTTCTGCATTAAACTATGCATTAAACAAAGGATTTCAAATTCATCCAGATGCATTTAAAATTTTAGATGATATTACAGATGTTAAACAATTAGAGAAAATTATTAAAGAAATTATTCAAGAAAAAACTAAACAAAAACTATTTCAAATTAATCAAGATGATCTAGAGACATATCTTGGAATTAAAGATGATCCTAATTTTCATAATGAATTAAAAATATTATCTGATGTTACTAGTAAAATTACATCAGGAGAGGGGGTTAAAGGATACAATGCCTTGTTTTCTAGTCGTTTTAACAAACTTAAGAAAATTATCTCAGACAGGCCAGAATCAAAGAAGATAAAATCCATGGCAGTTGTTAAATCAAAACTTCAAAAAGAATGGGAAGTTGAAAAAGATGTCTATATCTGCGGTTTAGTTGATACAAGAAATGCTGAAAGAAACATTACAAAATTAGTTTTAGAAGACCCTTCAGGCTCACTTGAGGGCATAATTTTTGATGAGGAATTACAAAAAACTGCTGCAACTCTATTAATTGATCAATTTGTTATGGCACGAGTAGGTTTAGGCAAAAATTCAGGATTAATCATTAAAGATTTAATTTTTCCAGATATTCCAGATCAAAAAATTAACAAGTCAGAAAGTGAAGTATATGCCGTATTTTTGTCTGATTTACACATTGGAAGTAAATATTTCATGGAGGAGGAATTAATTGAATTTGTAACTTGGCTATCTAGTCCAGATCCTGTTGCAAGAAAAGTGGGTTTTGTTTTAATTGGAGGTGACATAGTTGATGGTGTAGGAATATATCCAAATCAGAATAAAGAGTTGGTTTGTCAAACTTTAGAAGAACAATTACAAAAGGCAGAAAATTTACTAGATAAAATTTCAAAGAATGTTAAAATTATCATTATGCCTGGAAATCACGATCCAGGAAGAAGAGCTTTACCTCAACCAGCAATACCAAAAAAATATAATTCGGGTTTATGGGAAAGAGAAAATATTAAAATGGTTGGAAATCCAGCCCTAATTTCTTTAAACGGAGTTAAAGTATTGATGTTTCATGGTCAAAGTATAGACGATATTGTAAAGACCACTCCAGGTCTAAGTTATGATAGACCTACAGATGTTATGAAAAATCTTCTTAGAGCTAGACATCTAAGTCCAATTTATGGTAGTTCAACACCAATAGCACCAGAAGTAGAGGATCTTTTAGTAATTGAAGATATTCCAGATATTTTTCATGTGGGGCATGTACATAAGGCACAATTAGACATGTACAAGGGAATTTTACTAGTTAATTCAGGTTCTTGGCAAAAACAAACACCCTTTCAAGCAAGTGTTGGAATGGTTCCAAATCCAGGTCTTGCCATCATTGTAAATTTAAAAACATTCCAAGTATTTCATGAGAATTATAGTTCAAACTCAAATAATATCTTGCAAAGTTAATTCATCTTTAAAAGATTTTTTTATCATTTCTGATGAAACTGTTAGTTTGTATTTTTTTGTTCTTCCATGAATTCCTTGATGAATTAATCGTCCAGAAATAATTCCTGATAATTCAATTTCACTTAACATTTGTGTTACTCTTCTTTGAGTTAATTCATCTTTTCCAACTGCTTTACAGAGATTTTTGTAAGAAGAATAAATCTCACCAGTGGAGGAGCCATTAGCCTTCATTATGGCTAAAAGTACTATTTTTTCATGAAGTGGATATGATTTTAGAGAGGCTTCTTCTTTATTTTCTTCAATTTTTAGAGAGGCTTCTCTAACATGTTCAACTGTGACTTTATCAGATTGCTGTCTTTCGGCAAGTTCTCCAGCTACTCGAAGTAAATCAATGGCTCTTCTAGCATCACCATGCTCTCCTCCTGCAAGGGCAGCACAGAGATTTAATGCTGGTTCCTCTACGGTGTTTTCAATAAAAGATTCAGTAATTCTTTCTTCAAGGATTTTTTTTATTTGCTCAGCATTATAATTAGTAAATACAATTTCTTCTTCACCTAGACTGCTTATTACTCTAGGATCAAGTTTTTCTTTAAACGTCAAGTCATTTGAAATTCCCACCATAGTTAGAGTTCCTTGATCTAATTGTTCATTTGCCCTTGTTAATTGGTATAGAATATCTTTACCAGTTTTTACTACTAATTGAGCAAGATAATCAATCTCATCAATTACAAAAACTGCGTTAAGTTTTTCTGTATTAATTCTATTTAGTAATCTTTTAAAGACTTCACTAATAGCAAGCCCAGTTGTAGGTAATTCCTTCTCATTTAGGCCTAATTGCCTGCCTATACTGACTAATAATCCATATAACGTTGTCTCATTTTTAGAATTAGAATATACAAGTTTAATTGGAAAATTTGATTTCTCAACTCTTTCCTGAATTTTAAAAAGTACTTTTTTAACAACTAAAGTTTTACCAGTTCCAGGCTTTCCATAAACAAGAAGATTGGATGGTCTGGATTGTTTTAGAATTGGTAGTAATGATTGAGTAACTTGTTCTTGTTCAGAATCTCTATGAAAAATAATATTTGGAATATATGTAAAATGGAGAATGTCTCTATTCTTAATTATGGATTTACCAGATTCTGCTGCATCAAGCATTCTATCAATCGGGTCAGACATACTCAGACACCTTCATTTCCTAACTGCTTCATCTTACTCATCTTTCAATTAAGAGAGTATAGAATACAATAGTAATTCTAGTTTAGTTTATGATTAGTTATTTTTAGTTAGATTTAGATTTTCTAAAAAAAATAAATTTAAAAAAAGATAGAGTGGAAATATTGGTGTGTGAGTTCTTATTTGAAATGAGAGTTGTTAACAAATTGTTAAAATTATGTGAAGAAAATAGAAAAAAACCTAATTTTGACCCCCTTATTTCCTTTCCAGGCGTAAAAAATGATATTAACAATGTGAATATCTCAAAATTACCCCCTTATTTCCACTCCAGGCATGATTATTTCTTTACTAGGGGACTTGATTGAGAATAAAATGTTAATAACAAAAATTTGGCTAGGCATGAGTTAGGCAGTCAATGTTAACAAACTACAATGTTAACAAAACTGATCAGATCAGTTGAACCGTTAACATTAGATCCTTTAGATCTCAAAGATGGCAAAAAAACGTATACGAATAGATGTAGAGGATGCAGATGGTGCAAGATATGATATCAAAGTAGAGGGTAATGTAACTAGGGAGAAAATTCTCAAGATATTTGAAATGATGGACTTGATGAATATTGAAGAAGAACCACAATCAACTGTAAAAATGGATTCAACTGGGTCTAAAATTTGGCACATTGTGGATAAATTCTTTCCAACGGGCAAGTTTACTTCAACAAATATTCTTGAAAAATATGAAGACGAACTTAATGAGCCTGTAAAACTTAGTATAATATCCACATATTTATCCAGATTTGCAGCAAAAGGTAGGGTAGACAGAGTAAGAACTGGTAGAGAATGGACCTATCAATCAATTAAGATAGCTCAAAAACAACAATAAATTATCAAGTTATAGTTACTTTTTTAATAATTAATCTATTATTTCCAAGTGTCATTTTTACATATTCACCCTTTTGTATGTCCATAAATTTTCTATATTGTTTTGGTATTGAAACTGTACCTGCAGAAGTTATTTTTACTAACACTGCATTTTCTTGTACTGACATATTATTGTTATAATTTAATA
>LIAL01000056.1 GCA_001437625.1 Nitrosopumilus sp. BACL13 MAG-121220-bin23 | reverse complement strand
TAATTTATAATAAATTTTATCATTAGATGAATTTTTTTACTAGACTGGTATAGTCCATTTGTTGAATTTTGATTGTGTATTCCCCTCGTGTAATTTTAAGTGTAATAATGTTGAAGAAATAGAATTTCTGAAACACTTGAAGGAAGAACATTCGGAGGAATTACTAAAAATTTCAAAAAAAGAGAACATGTCAGTCCAGTCCGTAGAAATGATAACTACATCTAACTCAAACGTGTTCATTAATACTTAAAAATTAGGCACAAAAATATGAATAATTCTCTAAATGTTTCAATTATGGAATAGAATGGCCACATCTAAAGACATTCTATACAGTTCATTAACAATCTAAACCTGAATCCACTACCTTGTAATGCGTATTGTTAAGTCCTAGGATAACGATGAAAAATTATTGCAATCTTTACTAGATCAAGTAAACATCTTAATCAACATGAACGTGGGAGACGCTTATCGATTAGAGCACATCAAACTAATGTTAAAACAAAAAAGAACCGTATATGGTTCAGATAGGGTATATCTTGATCATTTAATTTATGAGTATATTGAACAAATCAAAACTCAAAAACAACTTGCAAAAATTCGTGGCGATAATCTATTTGAAGAAGACTCTGAGGATATGACTTCTGAGGAAAATGTTGAAAATAAATCTAAAGACGATATAATGGAATTAGATCACATCTATTGTTGGAAATGTGGAAAGTCTATTCCTGTAAATTCAAAATTTTGTCTTGATTGTGGTAGTGATATAAAAAAACCTGAAATAAAAGATGATGTTGTTGCTGAAGATACATCTGAGAACATAATTGAAGGAATATCTAAACACAAATCTACAGATAGAAGTAAAAAAAATATTCTCCTGGTAGTGGGAGTTTTAGCAATTTTAGCTATAATTGGCGCAGATGTTGTTATGGGAGGTACATTTGATAAAACAATATCTTCAATTGGAGATAACAAACCATTGCCAAAAGAAATTACTATTACTGTAGAATCTGATTCTGCTTCTAAATGTGGAGCCGGAACTATATTTGATGACACAACAAATAGCTGCATTTTAGCCGGTACTCAAACTAATTCACAATGTGGAGCCGGAACTATATTTGATGACACAACAAATAGCTGCATTTTAGCCGGTACTTGATTTTATTATCAAATCGGTAATATGCTAGATTTGCTCTAACTCTCTTAGACTCGCACATTTCCCAAGCCCTTTTCAACTTTGTCGTAATTACGCTTAAAACTCCATCAACTTCGTTTAGATTCCTTGTAAAACTAAGAGTGCCAGGGGCATGATTTGAACAAGCGACAGCCCGGTCTTCAGCCGAGTGCTCTTCCAGGCTGAGCTACCCTGGCACTAAAAAAAATACTCCAAGTGAGACATTAAAGTTTGTCTTTTTATGGTTTCCAGAGGATGTCTTCTATCCCTTTTCGTTTATTGATCAATCGACCCAATACAAACATCAAATCAGACAGCCTGTTGAGGTATTTTATGCAATTTGAATTAATTTCATCTTTATCGCTTAATTTTACTACTAGTGTTTCTGCCCGTCTTACAATTGTTCTAACTTGATGTGTCTGTGCAGCTGCTAAATTTCCCCCAGGTAGAATGAAATTTGTTAGTGGGGCTAATTCCAATTCAAATAGATCAATTGATTTTTCTAATTTCTCAATCATCTCTAATGAGACTCTGTTTTTAGGATCATTTAGATTCTGGTTGGATAAATCAGAACCAAGTAAAAATAAATCATTTTGAATTTGACTCAAAAGTTGACTAACGTCCTCATCTAGTACATTTGTTAAAACAATACCGATTGCCGCATTTGCTTCATCGACTGTCCCATATGCCATAATTCGTGGATGTGATTTTGCAATTCTAAAATTACCTTGTAAACCTGTATTTCCATCATCTCCTGTTTTTGTGTAAATTTTCATATTTTGTTTAATTTGACTTAATTATTATGTGATTCGAAAAATCAAACATGAAAATTCATTAGGAGAAAATAATATGTATAATGTATCATGATTTTAGATTTTTTTAAAACTGCAGTAAATTTAAAAAATATTTCTAGACAGGGATGGATAAACAAATTATCTCTAAAACACCCCGAATCTGTATCTGATCACAGTTATTCTATGGCCATAATGGGTATGGTGATATCTGATTTAGAAAATTATAATTCTGAGAAAATACTAAAAATGATACTGCTACATGATTTGGCTGAATCAAAAATTGGAGATTATACTCCCAATCAAATAAGTAAAGAAAATAAAATAAAAATAGAAAATAATGCATATGATGAAATAATTAACGCCTTGCCCGATGCCATAAAATTACAATATGCTCAAATTTGGGAAGAATATCAAAAGCAGGAATCTCCTGAATCTAAAATTGTGCATCAAATTGATAAATTAGAAATGGCATTACAAGCAAAAATGTATCAAAAAGAGGGTGCATCTAAAGAGGCAATTGAGTCATTTTTTAAATCTGCAGAAAATGAGATTACTCATCCAAAATTAAAAGAATTGTTTAATCAAATCATACAAGACTAACATTCAAAAATGAATCAGATTGTCTAATCATGCTGAAATTATAATGGTAAAAATTTAATTATCAATTTCATTCATTTTCTGATTCCTCTGTTTCTTCTAACTTTTCTAATTCTTCGGCTTTATCAAAACACTGTTCTGCTTCTTCATTTCTACCTAATTTTTTTAATGAATTGCCCTTACAAAAAAATACTTGTGAATCTTCAGGATCTATCTTAATTGCAGTGTCAAAACAAGCGATAGCCTCTTTGTGTTTTTCTTGTTTGGCCAATACACTACCTTTGTCAACCCATCCAAGTAAAAATTCAGTATCGTCTTTTTCTTTATTTTCTTTTGTCATAATTTACAAAAAATATTGTTCTTGATTAACTTTAGTTGCATCTCTAAATCTGAATTTTATTTGCAAGAATTATGGTGATAGTTCCATACGTAACTAAAGCAAGTACTGAAATAAAACAGCCCCAATTCACAGCTTTTTCATATTTTAATCCACTTCTGTAATCAAGTAAGATTCCTCGAAGACCATTAAATCCATGAACTGATACTAGAATCAATATTAATTCTAAAAGTAGTGCATACGTAAGATTTTGATAGTTAGAAATAACATATTCATAGGATAATGACGCTGCAAAATTTCCAGTTGCAAATCTTACAGAAATGTGCAGTGCAACTAGTCCTATGGCACCCAAAGCCGTACCATAATGGATTTTTCGAATATGACTCTCTCTAATTCTCAAAATTTGAAAAACACCCCTAATGCAGCGTATAAGGCCAATGCTGAGACGCCCATGGTGACGTAAATACACAACCTGTTCTTTTTACCCATGGATTGAATTTGATATGGGTAGTCAGGTCTAGTTGGAGTTCCAATTCCTATTCCGCCTTGATTTAACATTAATCTAATACCGTTAAGACAATGAAATGCACCTAAAGCAATCATTACAGATAACACAACAAAACCTAGTGGGGAATATGTCAAAAATAATAATTGCCCCCAAGTCATTCTATCAAGAACAGACATTGCATGAATTACATGCACAACGAAAAATATTAGTAAATAAATTCCAGAAATTCTCATAAGTAACCAAGATACCCTACTTACCCCGTACCCCGATGGATTCAACCATGCGCGAATTCCTTTTGTATTTTCTTTATTCAGAATTTAATTAATTGAAGGGAGTATTTATCATCTGATGGGATAATATCCATGCTGTCCAAAATCATAAATGTAATTATGGGCAAATCATTTAATTTTTGTTGGAAGCTTTTTCTTGTGTTATGGTATAATTTACAAATAAAATATATCTTCATTAGATTTGATCAAAGATTAACTAAAACACAAATCATAGTAATAAACGGAAAAAAATAATGTTATTGTGAATCTTTTTTCTCGTTTATTTTTCTTGTTTGGTTTATGAAACTTTTCATAAATGCACCTATTGAGAGCATAACTATTCCAAAAATCATAACTACAAGTATTATTGTTTCACTGTAATCGCTGATAAGAGTAATTGAAAGTAATATCCCTGCTATTCCAATTATCATCAACGAGTATGATATTTTGCCAAGCATAATTTACAAATAAAATTGGTCTTCATTAAGTTTGGTTAAATGTTTAAAATCTGTTCATTATAGGCACAAATCAACGAAAACAATACCCTCTTCTCGAAAAATCATCAAATCAATATGAGTTCAAACTAAAGAATGATGTAATGGAAAACTACCCTGACATGATGGCAGTTTGTAGTATACCATTAAATGATATTCTAAATGTTATTTTTTATGGTTAGAACTGGTAAAATAATTCCTAAAGAAATAATTTTTCCAATAATCAGCATGTTGGATGATAAAGCAACATGGACTAACATTTACAATAATACTATTAATGAAAAAGGCAAAAGATATGCAAGCAATGACATTGGTTTCACTTTAGAGCATTACCTTGAAAAAGAACTGATTGAAGAGCAAATGAGAAATAAACAAACTAGAGTTTTTTCTCTTACATCATCTGCTAATAATAGTTATGAGGATTTTTTAAAAAACGTAACAGAAGCTAAAAGAGATATTCTAAAACAACATGTGGAGAAATTAGACCATAAACAAATATTTACAAAAACTAAAGAATTTGTTCAAGATAATCATGCAGATTTTACAAGGTTTGTTGTAGCCCTTGAAGATAGTGCACAATTCTATACTAACTTACTTCACACTAGGGATAATTCTGATTATGATGATGATTCTATGACTTTATCAGCTAACAATGCTGTCAATGAAATGTTTAATGCAAAAATGACTTACTTGATTAAACTCACTAACAAATCAATTCAGGAATATTGTGCTAAATTGTATGATGGAAAAGAGAAGGATGAAATAATTTTGATAAAAAAACAAATCGATAACGTAGTTAGTTACCTTAATCTCTAATATTTTGCAAAAACCCCCTCATTACAGGCACAAATTAAAGAGAATTGATGTACCTACATGCCCTCAGCTATAATTTAAAAAAGATTTCATTGAAGGTTTAAAGACATTATTTTTCATAATTACTTTATGGTATCCGAAGAAGAAATCAAAGACATTAGAGACAGAGTAGACAGACAGCATAGAGAATTATACAAGGCAGTTAAAATCCTCACTCGAGATATGATGGACTTGAATTACTCAAATGATGACATTGAAAAAATTAGAGCAGACATACATCAGCGAATAGACCGATACATGAATGCTGAACTTTCAGATAAAGAACTGTTATTTCCTACAGACAAAGAATATGATCAATTTCATGATGACAATTAACAAAAAATTATATTTTAAAACTAAAAATTCTTATTTTAGTAACCAATGATAGTATCCCTCAAGCGTTGGTTTGTCTCTATCAAACTTTATCCTAGCTTTACTTTTTTGTATTTTTAGATAGTTTTGAACAATCTTTAGAATTGCTTTTTCATCTTTAACTTTAGGATCACGTGTATGATTATACTCTACGAGTTTTTTGATAAAACCCATCTTGACGTAAATTGTGTAAAAACACCACCCCATTGCAAATTCAGCTTCTGGACTGAATCTATAACCGTCCTTTTCATGAATCTGCTTTTCAAATTGGGAAAAAACTGTTTTTAGTGATTTTATATCCTCATCAAAATTTTGTGATGATACATAAAAAAGTGAAACCCACGTCATAATTTTATTTCCAAAATACAGAATTTAAGGAAATTGTAGAAAAATACACTTTGCTCCAGCATTACAATCTGGAAATAAGAATAATCTTGGAAAAATGGTTGTACATACAAGATATGTTGAAACTAAAAGGAATATTTACAAAGATTATTGAAGGACAATAGTTAGAATGTCAGAAAATGAGAAAATGTCTGAATCTGAAAAAGATCAATTAATTGATGCTCAAAAAGAAGTTATTGGTATTTTGTTTGAGGTAATAAAACGACTTCAAACAAACAATGATCTTGATCAAGAGTATTTTGAAATTATGCAAAAAGATGATAAAAACAATAAAAGAATTCAGGATATAACAAATGAACGAGAAGAAAATTCTAAAATTGTTGGCAGATTATTAGAACAGTTAGAAACTTAACAACCACAGTCATCATCAGAAATAATTCTCAAATGAGCCGTTTGTTGATATTTGTCTTGAACATAATTTGCAAGATTAGTTATGCGCACTCTTGACTCTTTTATTTTCCAACTTCCCTCGTTTTCAAACCAAAACTCAATTTCATCAAGATCATACCGTTCATTTTTTTTAACTAGTTCTCTAAAAATAATTTTAATTTCCTCAACTTCCTGTTCTGATATTTTTGATTTATCTTCAACCATTGTTGTAATTTCGTTCAATTTTATTATCACATTATTCGTAAGAGGCAATAATATACTTCAATTATGATTCTATAACTGTCTTTTTGAGGCAAGATTGTTTTTATAATAAACAAATTCTTTGTCAAATATGCAATATTTTCAGGCATTAAAACTGGGACAAAAAAGAGTTGCAGAGTCCCGAGAGTATCTTAACACCTTAACTGGTGGAAAAGCAATGCCTGCTTTAGCACTTGCCACTACAACATCTAATGTATGGCAAGCAGTTGGAGAAGAAAATCTCTATGCGTTTGTAGATGAATCTGCAGGTTTTATTTTAACTGACAACAGTGGGTATATTCTTGCTTTAGTGGATAAATCAGGTTCTTCAAAAACAATAGTTCAGGGAGTAACACAACTACAAAAAGAAAATTTAGAAAAAATATTTGAAAAAGACAACATTCAAAAATTTGAAGGTAAGGTAATACTTCCAGTTTAGATGTAAAATTAGTGTTATCCCTTATAGCCAGTGTTTACATAATTTTAGACATATGTCCAAACCAGATATTGAGAAAAATATATTTTTATGTTTGACAAAAACTGCATCTGCAACACTTGATGAAATAGAATTAAAAATCAAATGTGAAAAAGATGATTTGGCAAAAACCATTCAAAGTAATATTAAAAATAAATCTAACCCTTTGGGATTTATTCTTGAAGATAATAAAACCACCCCGAACCACTATTCAATTGAGCCAACAAACTATGACACAATTCACACACAAATTCATAATTATCTTAAAGGAATTGATGGAATATTAAAAT
>LIAL01000055.1 GCA_001437625.1 Nitrosopumilus sp. BACL13 MAG-121220-bin23 | reverse complement strand
AAAAGAGAATCTAAAAAACTCACTCCGCCCTAGCGATACGTAACGTATAGGGAAATCTCTTTTTTAAAATCAGAAATAATTTCCTAAATAGTTAGTACTTTTGGAATAATTTCAAATTTCTTGTATTGAATAAGTTTTAAAATTTTTGCAATTGAAAGATTTTGTCCCATCAAAACATTCTCATTTTCTGAATCATTTTTCACAGCTTGACCTCCAATAATAATAGGGATGTTATATTGATCATTGATTTTTTGAATCATTCTATTAGCAGATAGCATATTCTCATCAAGTGTAACAGAAATAAAAATACAATCAGGTTTATTCAATTCGATAGATTCAAGGATTGATGAAGCAGGTGTAAAAGGCGCAAGATTGTAAACTGTATTTCCTTTGGATGTAAGTTGTGATTCAAGTACTTTAGTACCCAATGTATGTTGCTCACCATAAGGGACACAAATTAGAATTTTTTTCTTTTTTAATTCCATAGGATTATTTTCTAAAATTAAATTCATTAAATCTTTAATTGTGTTATAACATGTTGTTTGTGTTCCCAAGTCAATTTTTTTGAAAGTTCCTAATGACTCTATTTGTTGAATTAAGGGGGTTAAAACATTTGTAAGAAATGATTCAAATCCATAAATTTCCTCATAAGATTGAAGTGCAGAGTTTGCATGAACGTGGTTGCCATTTTGGAATAAAATGAGTAGATCTTTTTGAAGTTTTTCAGTTATTTCATTTTGAACTGTAGGTTGAAAATATTTTTGATTCATAAAATAATCAATTATTTTTTTAGAATTTTGATAATTTTCAGGAATATCATGAAGGGACACGTTAGATTCTACTCCCAGATATTTGATAATATTTTGTTTAGATGTCTTTTTTTTAGAATCCCATTTACTTTCAACTAGATATAGATATTTTTGTCCGCGAATTGATTTTGCTCTCATGTATGCCAATGAATAGCATAGTGTTTTGGCATTTAATCCAATTACGCACCTTGGTGAGTATCTAGATATTTCATAAAATTAGTATCATAAAATGGCAATACCGGATCATATGTAAAATGGAAAAAACTGTGGCACCATGAGTATGGATAAAAATGCCTTAATAATAGGAATCAATAAAAAAATGCATCAAAATGAGTTATACAGAAATCAGCAATGAGCATTTAGAAACTTTAGAAGATACACATATCTTACTATTTCACGAAGAACAAAAAAAAGCTGAAGAAATAGAATTTAAATTTATTAAAACAGGTTTAGAAAAAAAACAAACTTGCTTCTACACAACAAATGATCCTGAAAAATTAAAGGAAAACATGGAGAAATTTGGAATTGACGTTAAAAATAATGTTGAAAAACAATTACTAAATATCGTTCCAATTCCAAAGGAATTTGAAGAATATGAAAAAATGATCATGGGTAAAGTGAAATCATTACCACAGGATGTAAAGATTAGAGTGGTATCTACACATTATTTTGATTTTAATACAGATAAAAAAACAGAGTCAATGGAAGAAATTGAACAATGTGTGGATGACAGGTTCCATAAGATCCCAGGAAATTTTATCTGTTCATTTCACGTACCAAGCGTAGATAAAAAATTAGCACCGCAGTTTATGAAGAATTTACTAGATTCACATCACGAAATATTATTTCTTACAAAAGATGATAAAATTGAAAAATACAGTTTTGTCTAAGTTAATCTTTGAGTAATTTCATTAATTAAATTATTTACATTAGAATAGTCTTTATGAAATTTAGTTCCCAATTCCGTAGTATTAATTTCATTTCCCATTTTGATAAGTCCTTTTGAATTCATCTCATCAAGATATTTTAATAATTTATCGTAAGAGGTATTGCTTTTATGTTGAATTCTAGTTTTAGATATATTTGAATTATCTTGCTTTTCTAATAAAATTGCAGAAAAAACATCAAAATAAATTTGTAATTTACTTCGCTTATCGCGCATATCAACTTCAAACATATTTACTATATATCAAAATAACTTCTACAAACAGTATCAGGTACACAATTCATGATAATGTTTAACAATGTTTACTATTCATTCTCACCAATAACACACATGATTGAAAACATGAAAGAAATAATCACAGGTGTAATGGAATCAGAGTATCTGGGATTGATTAAAATAGAAAAAGAATCTAAAGACTACATTTCACCATGAATTCATATGTGTTGGAACACATATTATTTTTAAAATTAGAGTAATTTCATAAATACCTAAAACAATTACAACATAGAATGGCAAATTCTGGAAATTTTCACTCAAAGAAATCAAATTCTCCGAAGATATTTTGTGCATGGTGTCAACAATGGAAAAGTGGGCACATAGTTCTAAAATTTACAAAGGGCGCAAATTGGAAAATTCACAAACATTCCAAAGCTGACAAACCTTGCAAGGGTTCAGATAAAGTTGTCATGCAGCCACATCCTCCCTCACCTGAGTAAGATAGGCCCATATGCTCAATTAATAAGAAAATACTAGTGTATTCTAAATCAGAACATTTTTCATATGAACAATTGACTTTACACTATGGTCAATTTTGAGAAAATCTATCTGAGAGTAGCATTAAAAATTATTGAAAGATGTCACGGAGCAATTAAAATCACAAAACATGGCAAAATTGTTGAAGTTTATGATTTAAATCGACATATTTGGAGTGACGGTCTTGCAGGTCTTATAATTAAGGAAGAATGTAGATACGCAAAACTAAAAGAATGGGAGTTTGCTAATGTCCGAAGTTATGTGATAAAGGAATTACTAGCAAAATCAAAAAATTAATAAATATTCTATCTCGTCTTTTTACTTTTGAAACTAGTGCAATTTTTTAATAAATTTTGTTTTAATATTTATTTTTTTGACATTAATTCAGTTTGTTTTTTCATTTCAGAAAGCACTAGAATCAATATTTCTTTTTCACTTAACTTCAATAGTGATTTTGTTTCGTCTTCAGTAAATTGAATATCTTCATTCAATTCATCGTACGTAGTTAGTGTATCAACCATGAATTAATGTGATAATTTCGAGTTATTATATGGTTTTGATTTTAAGAAAAAAGTTGAATATGGTGTGTTAGCAAGTAACCTTGCGTATCCAATGAGGTTGATTTTGTTAACCTTTTAAAAATATAGAATTTCATATTGATGATTACTAAAATTATGCCTGAAAAATATTGAGAAATCATTAATTCACTAGAAATGATTAGAAAATAGAATGATTAATTGTTTCAAATGCAAAAAAGAATTGGAAAGAATCGATAAATTTTCATCAGAAAATTTAGAATCCATGTTTGGAATGAGCATACCATCATCTGTGAGTGAAGATGACAGATTATGCGGTGATTGTGTAAGGGATTTACTAGAACCTCAACACGATATCTAAAAATCTACTTTGTTTTGTTAAGAAATTTAGATATAAAATATTCATTTTATTATAATTGCAAACTTGTTATTGTTAGTAGAATTGCACCTATTACCATCACACCTATTCCTAAAATAAGACCTTTGGAAATCACAATTATTTTATTTCAGCAAATCATCTAAATCTATCTTGCCCTAATTGCTATTTACTCACAAATATCTGTGCCTGAATCCTTTTTTTATATTGAATATTGATCAACACGTAGTATTTTACACAGGGAACACATAAAATTCCTAAATTTTGATTTTTCTTTATACCTTGATTGAATATATTGAAAAAAATTACATAGAAAAAAATTCTGTTGAAAAACGAGATTATCAAATTAATCTTGCAAATCAGGCAATGAATGAAAACTGCATTGTTGTTTTACCTACTGGTCTTGGAAAAACTACTATTGCATTATATGTAATTGCAGAATATTTGTCAAAAGAATCATTTGGAATTTTATTTTTAGCTCCAACTCGTGTTTTAGTTAATCAACATTTTGACTTTTTAAAAAAAAATCTAACCATTGATGATATAACATTGATCACTGGAGAGGATACAGTTGAAAAACGAACTGAACTTTGGAATAGCCGTATAATTTGTGCTACTCCTGAAGTTGCTAGAAATGATCTAAATAGAAAAATTATAACTTCACAACAATTTAGTTTGGTAATTTTTGATGAAGTGCATCGCACTACTGGAGATTATGCATATTCTAGTATTGCTAAACATTTTGAAGATTCAGATACTCGACTTTTAGGGATGACTGCAACACTTCCAAGTGAGCAAGAAAAAGCTACTGAGATTTTAACACGATTAAGAATTTCAAGCGTTGCTGAGAGAACTGAAAACAGTCCTGATGTAAAACCATACATCCAAGAAACTGAAACTGAATGGATTAATGTTGAACTACCTCCTGAATTAAAATCCATACAAAAATTATTAAAATTATCTTTAGATGAGCGGTATGATACTCTTAGAAAAAATGGCCTTAATCTAAATGATCAACAATCTCTTTCAGCATTACTTCGATTGAGACCGTTTGTATTGTCAAAAAGTAGAAAATCTGCAAAACCATTATTTTCTGGAATTAGAATTCATTATGCTCTTAACATGCTTGAAGCCCATGGCATTACTCCGTTTTTAGAATTTTGCAAGCGTGCACAGGCAAAAAAAGGAGTAGGTGTGAAAGATCTCTTTGAACTTGATCCTAATTTTACTAAAGCAGTAACTCTTGCAAAAGAAGCACAATCGAAGGGAATAGAGCATTCAAAAATACCAAAATTAAAAGAAATTTTAGATTCTGTTCCTGGCAAAGCTTTGATCTTTACTAGTTACCGTGATTCTGTAGATATGATTTTTAAGAAACTCAACGAACTTGGAATTCCTGCAGGTATTTTGATTGGAAAAGCTGGTGATACTGGTTTAAAACAAAAAAAACAGATAGAGGTTGTACAAAAATTTCGAGATGGTGAATTCAAAGTATTAGTTGCAACACGTGTTGGGGAGGAAGGGCTGGATATTGCAGAAGTTAATCAGGTTATTTTTTATGATAATGTTCCAAGTTCAATTAGATTCATTCAACGAAGGGGGAGAACTGGCAGAAAAGATACCGGTAAACTGGTTGTACTGATTGCTAAAAATACTATTGACGAGACATACTATTGGATTGGTAAAAGAAAAATTGCTGCAGCAAAATCAATGGGTTCTAAAATGACTAAGATCTTAGAAAAAAATAAAACTGGAGAATCTCCAAAAACTGGCCTTGATGCTTTTATTTAATTATCATATTTTTTAGAAACACTTTCTATGATTTTTTGTTTTTTTATTATTACTTTATTTTTCATTCCAGATTCTAAATGATGTATACTACTTTTTTTTGCAATTAACAAATTCTCCAATCTGATATCAAATTGATTTTCTAGAAAACTTTTCACCCCTTGAATCCCTCCTTCTATTTCTAAATTATCAAATGCATCTGTTGCTAAATTACTGATTGATTTTTCTAAATATTCTAAAATGTCATTTAAATTTTTTTCAGTTAAAACTGTCATTTTTATTAAGATTCTATTATCCTAATCGCTTGATAATGTGATATCCGAATTCTGTTTTAACTGGCTCAGATATCTCTCCAATTTCTAATTTAAAAGCAACATCTTCAAATTCTTTGACCATTTGTCCTTTTGTGAAATATCCTAAATCTCCTTCTTTTTTTCCACTAGGACATGTGGATGTTTCTTTTGCAACTGCGCCAAATTTTTTACCTTTTTTAATTTCCTCTAGTAATTCTATTGCTTGGCTTTGTTTTTCAACAAGTATGTGTGAACATTTTACTTTATTTGACAACGCAATAACCTCATTCCCTTATCTTTTATCTGTTTTTCTTAACCTGATTTAAATAAAAATAAAAATTATGGAGTTATTTTTTCTAACTTTTCATGGATTTTGTCATAGTATCCGTTTTGCTCCATTGCTGGAACATAGAATGTTGCAGAAATTACATCTCCAACTTTTGCTTGACAGTTTTCAACAACAACTGAATGTCCTAAAACTGATTCAGCAACACAACCGTAATCCGTTGTGGCGATAACCTGTACTTGCTCAGTTACTGATGTTGGAAGTATGTTCCAAGGTGTTACTGTGAACACCAGTATGACTGCAGTTGCAATTGCCACCATCACTATGAATTTTGATTGAGGTGTTTTCTTTTGTATTGCTTGTTGCATTTGTCTTCATTCTATATTGAACAACATTTTATTTAAAATAGTGGTAATCATATATTCTAGTGCTAAATTTACTTTCAATCTCTAGATTTAGGAATGGGGGCGTGTCTAATCTTTTATAATTTTTACATAGTGCCAATCTTAAATCTATACAGTTGACCTAAAATACTAATTTTTAAAAAAATTATTATGAATAAAATTCCGATTCTATTTTTTCTTATGATTATTATTTCAACGAGTCCTGCATATGGCCACAAATTAATTAGCCATGATGGCTCTCACATAGATTTTGATTCAGCACTACAGATACCTGATCATAAAATTTCATGGGCAATTTATGATAATTTAGGTGTCAGTGAAACAAAATTTTATAAATTTGACGCTAAGGCTGATGATTCATTTTATGCAAGTATTGTGATACCTAAACTAGAAGGTCTTGAAAATTATTCCCCTTCTTTAGTTTTAATGAATGATGATTTGTTTACTGGGGAGACATCATCATTAGATATTGAATCAAACATACAAAAATTTCTTTACGAGGGTGATTATCCTGGAAATGAATTTTATGAACCGTTTGGACAAGTGACTTACTGGGAAAGACAAGAAGTAACAACAACAATTCCTGCAGATGGAGAATATTTTATTCTCGTTTTGGATGAGAAAAATCAAAGTGGAAAATATGCTTTAGCAGTAGGTACGATTGAAGATTTTTCTGGTTCTGATTTTTTTAGTACTCTTCCAAAAGCTTGGTTTGACACAAAATTATTTTTTAATGACTATGTTTCTTTTCTAATTGCAATTTCTATATTGATTGGTATCCCTGCATCATTGTTTGTGTTTATCTTAAGGAAAAAAATATTTAAAAAATAATTTTAAATCAAAACTTGTTAGAAATAAATTAAAAATATAAAAATACTTTTATTGCGCATAGTAACTCTCTACCTGTAAATATTTATTAAATTTCTCTATGAAATCTGTTGGATAAATAAATTCTTGTTTACTACGCGTAGCAAATCTTAATTTTGCTGATCTTGATGCATTATTTTTTTCTAA
>LIAL01000054.1 GCA_001437625.1 Nitrosopumilus sp. BACL13 MAG-121220-bin23 | reverse complement strand
AACTGAATCTTCTGGTGGTCTTTGAACAAATACGTTACAGACAAGTGCGTCTGTTTTTGTATCTCTATGTTGAACTTTACATGTAACAAATTTTCCTTTTAGTGCTCGTTCTAAATCTTCTCTAGTTTGTTCTGGTCTTTGTCCTTCTTCTGAATCTTTAATTAAACCCATAATTATTTTTTCAGTTTTTCCATAATCTCCAACATTGTCTTTTCTGGTATGGCTTACAAGTAATCTAAATGCATTTCCTGTTAAAATTTCTAAAACTGCTCCCCCAATTCCATCCCCATCAAGTTTATCTGACATGGTATAATTATTTTTTCAGTTCTATAATTACTTGGTGGCTATACTGATTTCAAAATCCGGAACTAATCCTTTCTCTTTTGCCATTTCAAATAATTTTCTAATTGCTTGCTCCCCAGGATCTCCCATGTTAACTGTAACTTGATTTACATACATTTTTACAAACTTTTCAATCAAACCTCTTTCTTTTCCTCTGGAATATTGCATTGCATATTCTAGCGCATCATCAAAATTATTTATTCCAAATTCAATTGATGATTGTAAATATTTATCAAACTTTACAATGGTTTCCATGCCTAATTCTGTTTTCATGACGTTAATTCCTAATGGCACTGGTAACCCATTTGTTGTTTTATCCCACCACTCACCAACGTCTAAAATTTTGACATTTCCTTCTTGCTCGTAGGATAACTGAGTTTCATGAATTACTAGACCCACATCAACTTCTCCTGATTCAACAGCTTTTGGAATATCACTAAAATTCATTTCAACATAATCAAACTTTCCAATCATTAATTGTAGTAACAAGAATGCAGATGTCATTTTACCTGGAATTGCTATTTTACACTTTTTTAATTCTTCAATTGTCATTTGTTTTTTTGCTGTAACTATTGGACCGTAATTAATTCCAAAGCTTCCTCCACTTCTCAAAATCGTGTAACCTGGAATGTATGCACAAGCATGAACTGAAACTGCTGTAACGTCTAATTCTGGGTTAGTTGCTTTTAGGTTTAATTTTTCTATGTCTTCAATTACATGATTCACTGTAAATTCTGGTGATGGTACTTTTCCTGTAAACATTCCATAAAACATGAATGCGTCATCAGAATCGGGTGTATGGCCTACAGAAATTTCCATACTTGTTTACTAAACAATCGTAATAAAAATCAAAATCACGTAGGCGCTCAAAATTTGATCCATTCGATAATTTTTCATGTTATGTAATTGTTATTTTATTTTAAAATAATCTATACCAAATATTAAAAAATTAATTATATGATTTTACGCCTAAATATCAGATACATTATATAATGCTCATCTAATTTTCTGTTAATGGCCAAATTCAAGTCAACTATAGAGGTTATGAAAATTATTAAAAATAAAAAGAATATTCGCAATTTTGGTGTTATTGCACACGTTGATCATGGAAAGACAACTATGAGTGATAGTCTCTTAGCTAATTCTGGAATTATTGCACCCTCAGCTGCTGGAAAAGCCCTTGCAATGGACTTTGATAAAGAAGAACAAGCAAGAGGAATTACAATTTACCAAGCTAACGTAACTTTGCTTTTTGCTCAAAAAGGTGAAGAATATGTAATTAACATGATTGATACTCCTGGACACGTTGATTTTAGTGGAAGGGTTATTCGTAGTCTTAGGGCAATTGATGGTGCTGTAGTTGTATGTGATGCAGTTGAAGGTATCATGACTCAAACTGAAACTGTAACTCGAATGGCACTTGAAGAAAGAGTAAGACCTGTTTTATTTATCAACAAAGTAGACCGATTAATCAAAGAACTAAGATTAACACCTGAAAAAATGCAAGCACAACTGGCTGAAGTTGTTTCTACTTTTAATCAATTAGTTGATACATACGCTGAACCTGAGTACAAGGAAAAATGGAAAGTATCTATTCAGGATTCAAGTGTAACATTTGGTTCAGCTAAAGACAAGTGGGCAATTAATGCTGATTTAATGAAAGAACGAGGAATTAATTTTAAAGATGTAATTGATGCATATACTGCTGAAAAACTTCCAGAACTTATAGAAAAAGCACCATTAGCTGATGCTGTTCTTGGAATGGTTGTAAAACACCATCCTGCACCACAAGACGCTATCAAATATAGAATTCCACAAATTTGGAAAGGTGATTTAGAATCTGATATTGGTAAGGCTTTACTTGCTGGTGAAGATGATGGCCCAACAATCATGATGGTTGTAAATATGGTATTAGATCCTGCAGCCGGCCCTGTTGCTATTGGACGATTATTTTCTGGAACTATCAAAGACGGACAAACTCTTCACATTATAGATGAAAAGCGAGAAGGACGAGTTCAATCTGTTAATTTCTTTATGGGTAACCAAAGAGAACAAGTTGGAGAACTTGGCGCTGGAAACATCCCTGCTTTGTTGGGATTAACTGAATGTAGAGCTGGAAATACTCTTTCTTCGGTAAAAGATATTCAAATGTTTGAAGGTGTAAAATATGTCTCAGAACCTGTTGTTCAAATTGCAATCGAACCAAAACATCCTAAGGATTTACCTAAACTTGTAGATATTTTAAGACAATTAACTATTGAAGATCCAAATCTAATTGTAAAAATTGATGAGGAAAGTGGTGAGACAATTATTGCTGGTATGGGTGTATTGCACTTGGATGTTGCAGTTCACAGAATACAAGATGCAAAATGTGATATTATTACATCTGAACCTTTGATTAACTATAGGGAGACCGTAAAAGGCGGTTGTGAACCAGTTATGGCAAAATCTCCAAATAGACACAATAAAATTTTCATGAAAGTAGAGCCATTAGAGCCTGCAATTGCACACATGTTAAGAACTGGAGAAATCAGTGATATGAAAGATAAGAAAGTTGTTGCTGAATTGTTAAAGGGTGCTGGTTGGGATACTGACACAATTAAACGAGTTATGAGATTTGATTCCCGTGGAAATGTTTTGATTAACGGAACAAAAGGTGTTCAATTTGTTAATGAATCAACTGATTCTATTAATTCTGGATTTGATGATGTGATGAAAGAAGGACCTCTTTGCAAAGAGCAAATGAGAAATTGTAAATTTATCTTTACTCACTTTGTTCCCCATGAAGATACTGCACACAGAGGTTTATCTCAATTAGGCCCTGCATCTCGTAGAGCATGTATGGGTTCATTGCTTACTGCAGGTACTGCTGTTTTAGAACCGACATTAGCTATTGAAGTTCGTGTTCCAACTGATTTAGTTGGAAATGTAGCAACAATACTTTCAGGTAAACGTGGTAAAGTTATTGATATGCAACAAAAAGGTGCATCCAGTATTATCATTGGTGAAATACCTGCTTCTGAAACTTTTACATTATCTGAAGCAATGAGAGGTCAAACTGCAGGACGTGCAACATGGAATACCTCCTTTAAGGAATGGACTGAAGTTCCAAAATCAATGTTGGCAACTGCTGTTGCTGATATTAGAAAAAGAAAAGGATTAGCTCCAGATCCACCTGTTGTTAGTGAATTCATCGATAAAGAATAACTATTTTATTTTACACTAATTTTATTTTTAAATTATTTTCTAAATTTTAATTCGTCTGTATGATCTTGAAAATATTCTTGTATTGCAACATTGGAGCGTACATCTTTGTATGTGTCTAACATTATTTTCATAATTTTATTGATATGTTTTTCTAATCTCTTTATTCTTTGATGTGCAATTGGATGCTGTAAAGATCTTATTTTATCTTGATAATCTGTTCTAATAATTATCATGTGGGCTCTATCTATTTCTTCTTGAACATGCTCCAATAACTCTAGACCTTTTTTACTAAATCCAAATTGACTTCCGTCACTTAACATAATTGTAGGAATTGTACTGATATCTTCAATTTCTTTTTTTTGATTAATTACAAAAGTCTCCATCATTTTTGAAAATTGTATGCGGTCTTGAACTTTATTTTGCTCTTTATACAAAACTGTATTTTTAATGTTTCTAGATTCTAAATAACCTGTATTCTCAAGTCTATTCACTGCTTGAATTACTTCTTGCTTATCCCCACTATGATCGTTCATCATATCATCTATGCTAATCCACTTAACGGATAATTCCAGTATTTTATCATCATGTTTTATTGTCAATTCGATAAAAGATGTCTATTTTTATTTTCTAATATATCTAGATAATTTTTGCAAATTATTGAATTTAAGTAAATGCCTAGTTTTAGAACTTAAATTATCATTTAATTTAGAATTTGTATACCATGGTACAAGTTGACAATAAGCGATATAGTGAATTACTAAAAGAAAAAAAATTTTTGGAAGATAATAGACCTCATGACGTTGATGGCATGAGACGCTGGAAACATTCCATGAGTAAACTCCTACAGGAATTAGAATTATTTCGATAACAATATTATTTCATTAACAATAAAATTTAATAGTCAACCTGTTTAATACAGGTCGACCTAGTTATGATGAATCGTAATGAGCCTAATTTTAACATCTACGAGCGTGAAAGAATTATTTTGCAATGCATTCAAAATAATCCTAAATCCCATCATAATGCTCTAGTCAAAATAATTGTCCCTGAGTTTATGGCTAAAACAACTTTTGAAAAATCTAAAAATTCCTTATTGAATAAAGGCATAATTGTTGCAGAAATCAAAGGCAACATGAAATTTTATGCCTCTAATCCTAATTATGAAGAGCAATCACAACAGCATCTTGAACAAAATACTAACAAGACGTTCCATGATCTAAAATTAAAGATTAGCAAGATGGATACTGACTATCCTCGCAAAGATATCGATGAAAAAATATTGATTGCAACTACTCTTTTCAAAAGTCTACTTGAAACTGATAATGGTCTTACTATTTTAGACTCAATCAAAAATCCAAAAAAAACATTGTATCGAGATGAACACTTAATGATACAGCAATTACTTTCTCGTGTTTTTAAAATTATTAAAAATGATGTTGATTATGGATTAATTTTTCCTACAATTGTAAGTTACTGCCAGGCATATCTTCCAAAATATACTCCTGATAACTAAAATTCCATCTAGTTATTTATTCGGGGTTATTCTATGGTAATCACATGGGACTACTTTATACTAAATTTCATATGGATTTTGACGAACCTGACTGGAAACTGATTTCACATAATCCCATAGTTTTTCAAACTCAGAAAGATAACGTGGTTTTAGAAGTAGAAGATACGTCACAAAAATTATCTAAATTAATTTTTAAAAATGGTTCAAAATTTCATATGTTTAGAGTCACTGGTAAATTTCGTTTAACTTGGGATAATGATGATATTGTTCAAAATTAACAAAAAGTGTAAATATAATTTTTAACATGTCTCTAGAAATTAAAATTAGCAATATTCTACAAGACTTTGATAATGTATCTTCTGACGAATTTTTAAAAGTAATTAATGAAATCATGCTTGAATTTAGAAGTAATATAACAATTGAATATCTTAAAGGTAAAATCCAAAAAATAATTGATCTTCCAAATGAATCTGAAAAGAAAAAACAATGTAAATTACTTTTACCTTATTTTGACTGGTATGTTCAAGGATTATAGTTTTATTCTAGATAGTGTTTAATTTTTACCAGTGCATTTTCAATTAATTCATTATCTTTTTTTGCATCTTGAATATTCCCTACTAACTTGATAAAATACTCTTTACCTGTATCTTCTGCTTTTTCAATATCTGATTTGCGACATTCTAATGCTTTTTGTATTGTTTCTAAATTTTCTTCTAGTGTTTGTGTTGATATTGAATTGAGTAGATACTGTTTAATTTTTTCTTTTGTTTCATCGATAATTGGTATTCTTTTTACTGCCTGTGATTGTAATACTGGAGCAAACATTGCCGCTGCCTCTTTTAATTCTGGACTTGCATGAATAGTTCGTAATCTTTTTTTATAATGATCTAATGATCTTAAAATAATTTCATATCCTCCTTCATGTTTTAAGTAAATTCCACCAATCCATGATTTTTCAGACATTTCTAAAATATTTATTTTTGCATTATTATAATTTGTTTGCTAAATTTTTTCTTGTTTTTTTAGTTTATGGCTTATTTGTGATCTCTTTCTAGCAATCTGTTTTAGTTGTCATAATTCTCTTTTATTGGTTCTATGTTTTTATTGATTAAATATAGTATAATTCCTGCCAGTGTCACTCCCATTCCACTTAATCCTACAAACGTACCTGTATTTCTTATATTTTTTAAAATATTATCCTCAACCACGTCTATAAAATAAAATAAAATTAATCCTATACTAAACATGCAGATACCAATGATAATTAATAATATTCCTGATTTCATCTATTTTTTGTCCTACATCTAATTAATAAATTAGTTAAACTTTAATTATTTTTAACAAGTGTTTTAGCGTTTTTTTAATACTTATATTTACCAAATAAAATTCTTAATTTAGTTATGGCTGCTACAAAAAAAATTGATCTTTTAAAAATAATTCAAGAAATTGTTAATTTAAATTCTAAAATGAGATTTGCAGCAATAATTGATAGTAAAGGAAATATCCGTGAGGGTATTATGAGAAAAGGTCAAACAAGTCTTAATTCTCAAAAAGAGGAAGAACATTTCTGTGCTCAAGTTGCACAAAGACGTGCAATGAGGAAAGAATTTGATCGTTCTTTAGGAAAGGTAAGATATGTTCATGTTGAGAGAGAGAAAGTTTCTCAATTGGTACTTTACACAAAAAGAAATATTGTATTTTTCACAATGGAGCCAGAAACTCCTATGAGTACTAAAATCGCATTGATTACAAAAATAAAGAAAATCACTGCAGATATCTAACATACCAAAAATATTTTTACATTCTTATGACTTTTCATAAATATTTGGGAGATTCTAAAATGTTTGAGTATGATAAGCATTATCGAGAATGTCAGCAACAAAACAAGCCCTTCATTAAAGCAAAAATAAATCCTGCCCATGGAAATTATTATGTTAATCTTGATTTAATGACTTGTAACTATGTTTTTTCAGAATTAGAACAGTGTGAGATTAAAACATTAATTGAAACTGAAATAAAATTTGTCAACTCCAATTACAATAATTCCTTTAATGACTATAGCATTAACGAAGAGGTTATCTGGATTGACGGTGTATCCTCTGATCATGTGGATTTTCTATGTGTGTCCTTGTATGATTTAACTCAGAAATATCATGATTAGAATCTAATCATATTTTTTAAAATTTTATCTATAACTTGAATTTCTTTCTTTCTTTCTACAATTATTTCTTCATTCCATTTCTTTAAAAATTCTGATTCCCTATCCATTTTTTCTAATTCTTCAACGTATCTGATTAGATGTATTTTGTAATCGTGTAGTAAATCCAGGTGCTTGTTATGATTTTTTTCAGTTGAAGTTGCCATCCCATTCCTCCTTTTTTATCTCTGGAAATAACTCTCTGATCCTTTTTCTATCTTTTTCAATTGCCTCAATTCTGGATGTTAGATGTTCTTGAATTGCTGGTTGTCCTTCTTGACTCATTTCGTTTTCTATGTCTGTAATTATTTTACTTAGTGATCTATAGTATGTCATATGATTTTTCTTTGAATCTTCAGATTTGTCTTCAATTTTTTCATCCCCCATAACATACTGATATTTATTGGAAAATAAGTACTTGATCTTTTAAAATTTATTCTGGATGTAACTATTCTTCTTCAATTAACTTGATGCCTGTAGGTGTTAATCGAGTTATCCATGGGAATGAGTGATCCTTTTCTTCATCAATACCTCCACGTACCAGATTTGCATCGATTAAATATTTTGCATTTTTAAAAATAATTTCATTGTCCATTTCTTTTAATCCTGGAAAATTATACATGTGCATTTCGGGAGTTTTTGAATTTTTTTTAAATCTTGCATAATACTCTATTAAAATTATTTTTCTTATTTTATCATCTATACT
>LIAL01000053.1 GCA_001437625.1 Nitrosopumilus sp. BACL13 MAG-121220-bin23 | reverse complement strand
TCTTCCGCCTCTGTCATCTCTTCCGCCTCTGTCATCTCTTCCGCCTCTGTCATCTCTTGGCTCATCTGGTTTGTATTTTCTAAAACAATCACTACAGTAAACTGGTTTATTGCTTCTTGGAACAAATGGAACTGTACATTCGACATTGCAATCAGAGCAAGTTACAGTTGTTTGTTCTCTATCGCCACCATCTCTGGAATTTCTGTCATCTCTTGAATATCTTGAACCTCTGTCATCTCTTCCGCCTCTGTCATCACGATCCCCAGAATTTCTAAAAGAACGAGATGGTTTAT
Source organism: Nitrosopumilus sp. BACL13 MAG-121220-bin23 (assembly GCA_001437625.1). Classification (GTDB taxonomy): domain Archaea; phylum Thermoproteota; class Nitrososphaeria; order Nitrososphaerales; family Nitrosopumilaceae; genus Nitrosopumilus. The sequence continues at coordinate 7,768 of LIAL01000053.1, read as the reverse complement.
CATTAGATGATGAATCACGATTAGAAGGTTTATCAGAATGTTTTGATCTGTATAGGTCCATTTTATAATAAACTTGAGAGTTGTTGGATATAGATACCTAGATCTCTAATTTGTGCCTATAATAAAAAAAAATGTCAAACTAATGATTTATCCATTTCTGTGGACATTAATTCTTGAACTTTAAGAAAATATAATTTTGTAGAATATGGCATATCGTCTAAATTATTGTCAACTATAATCATAAAATATCTAACAGCCCGCTTTGAAATATCTAAATTAAATTTCATGTGAAGGATAGGATCTTGATGAACCTTAACTTTATCTTGAAGCCACGGAGGGACCATTTCAATTGTTTCTCGAATAATTTTATCATACCAAAATGAAAGATTTTCAGGCTGGAGACCTTGTTTAAGATCAGACACGTCAGCATCTATTTTTTTCATCATGTGGTTAATTATCGTCATGAAATTAAATCTAGAAATTTTGTTTTATTCAGATTACTCAAAATACTGTAAGCAACTAGTCAATTGCTAGTAAGTTTCCATCAGAATCAATTTCAGAATTTTTAATTCTAGTAGTAGAAATTCTCACACCGTCTTTTGCTAAAAACATTGGAACCACGATAATTTCAACAGGGGGAAGATTATTTTTAGATCTTAATTCATTTAAAATATTTCCCTGATTATTTGTTTCGTCACTTACAACAAGTGCCTGAACATCTTTTTCTAAAACTGCAGGTCCAAAATCATTATCTAATTGAATAATTTCAAAAAGCATGTTTGGGAATTCTTTAAAAATAATTAATAATAAATTCTTAAGACGTTCATCATATTTATGAACGGGGTTCTTTCCTTTCTTTTCTATAAATTTATCACTAGTTAAACCAATTATGACCTTATTAGAAATTTCAAATGAGTTTGCAAGTAAAGTTAGATGACCTCTATGAATAATATCAAAAGTTCCACCCGTAGCAACAAGAGAAAATTTAGACATACAAATCTACAAAATCCTGTAAAAATAAATCTACTAATTTACCAAGATCGATACAAGAGGCCCCTTGGCTGCAATTGGGACATTATTTCCATCCCAAAGGAATGTTTCAATAAAAAATAATCCTTTTTTTTCAGGAATCCAGTCTAATGACTGTAATTTGACTCCATTTCCAATAAATTGATCATCAAAGTTTCCAATATATTCAATAGTTGAGGGCACATCAAGATTAGAATGACTTTCTTTAATTTGAACATAATAGGTGTAAGTAATTTCATTAGTATCAAATTGGAGTAAAGTTTTACTTTCAATTTTTACAGTGGATCCTACTTTAATTTCAGACAATGTTTTTCCCAATGTGCTTGTTACAATAACGTCAGAAATAGTTGCTAATTTTGTAATAATTTGAGGCGGAGGTAATTTTACATTTACAGTTGTAGAGTAAAATGTGTCAGATTCTGAAAATAATAAAAATCCCACTGCAGAAGAATTAATTTTTTCAGTTAATTCTAATGGGATTTTTTCATTAATATCAACATCACCAATTTCAATTGTGGAGACTTGAATTATTCTATCAAAAACATCATAAAAAGCAAGATGAACAGCAGTTTCTTGAATTAGCGCAGACCCATTTTGTAATTCTCCTGAAAATGATAAAGTGTAAGTAGAATCATAGAAATCAAACATTGGATCTAAAAAAACACCATTAACAGATACAAATAATTTATTTTGAATAGATTTTGAAGTATCAAAATTTAAAATAGATAATTGTACCTCAGATATATTTGGATTAGGGTTTTCTGAACGTATGATAAATGGAGATTTACTATTAGGCGGAATTACATTGAGAACAGTCTTACCCTCAGAAACGTCTAGGGGGTTAGAATTAAAACTGTCAAAAAATGTTGCTTGAATTACAACATTTGTAAGAAAAGCTAATGGATCATTATTTTCAATTAATCCAATTACAATTGTATAGCCATCAGAATCAGGATAAATAAAATTAATTTCAGAATTTAATGATATACTCAATGTAGGATCAGTATCAGTATATTCTTGAGAAAATATAGGAGAAATAGGAAGTAGAAGTACAAATAAAATAATACCAAAAATAGATTTCTGCATTAATTTATTTAAAAATGAACCACTATTTTGGTATAGTAGATGAGATAGTCAACAAGAAAGGTAACAAGCTTAAACCTAATTTACATTAAATTCAAAATAATAAAAATAAATTAAAAATGGATGTAAATTTTATTTTCTCTTTGCTGTAATTGCTAACCAGTATACTAAACCTGGTGCTAAACCAACAATGAGTGGAATCCATACTGGCCATGCATCTGCTGCGCTTGTCATATCTAAAAACGTAAACTTATCCTATTTAAATCCACCCAGCAGTCTGAAATCCATTATTTATTAAAATATAAAAAGTGGACCGGACGGAATTCGAATCCGTGACCCCCCGCGTGCAAGGCGGGTATACTACCAGGCTATACTACCGGCCCACAAATACAATGCCTATCAAGTTGATTTTAATTGTTGGCTTCTTGAGAAGAATTTTATTTGAATAGAAAATTATCCCTACATGGTACTTTTAGAATCACAAACTAAATTAAAAAAAGGAGATATTGCACCAGAGTTTGAATTACTAGGAATTGATGATAAGAAACACACACTCAAAGATTATGAAAATTATAAAGGATTCTTAGTGATTTTCATGTGTAATCACTGCCCATATGTTAAAGCAAAAGTAGATGCCTTGAATGAGTTATATGAAAAATGCGGTAAAGACATAGCAATAATTGGGATTAACAGTAATGATTCTATGGATTATCCAGAAGACAGTTTTGATGCAATGAAACAAACTGCAAAAGAGAAAAAATTTCAATTTGATTATCTAGTTGATGAAACTCAAGAGATTGCAAAGAAATATGGTGCCATGTGTACTCCAGATCCATTCTTGTTTAACAGTAAAAAGGAATTAGTTTTTCATGGAAAAATAGACAATGCCATGAAACCAGATGACATAGTCACAGAAAAGACAATGATTGTAAATATGCAGAAATTAATATCTGGAGGAAAAATTGAGAATGATTTTGATCCATCAATTGGATGCTCAATCAAGTGGAAAGAAAACTAAACTTAAATGACTCCTGCCTAAAGATTTCTTTGTGGGCTCGTAGCTCAGCTTGGCTGGAGCGTTCGACTGATAATCGAAAGGTCATGTGTTCGAATCACATCGGGCCCATTTTCATTATTTTAAATTTTCAGACATGGTTTTTGACCATTGTAAAATATCACCAATTTTATCAGATAATAAATCAGAATTGATTTTAGTTTTTTTAGATGTATTTCCACACAATGCTAATTTTATACGTCTATCATATTTTTTCTTATTAGAATTAATTGAATCAGCAAAAAAAGACAATCCTTCAGAAGTTTGAGAAAATATTACAACTAGCAAAACACCAATTTTTTGTTTCCAGATTTTTCCAATTAATTTTTGAAAATCTAAATCAAACAAAATATTGACAGCAGAGGACATATCTCCTAAATGAGAAACATTCCAGCCATTAAAATGATAAGATGCAGATGCCGATTCAGAAATTAGAATACTTTCAGGATCAGCAGCAATTACAACCACATTTTTTTTAGGATCAGTTACTACCGAAATTTGATTAAAAATGTTAAGAGATTTAGAAATAGTAGTTCTCAGTAAATTCTTCTCAGCAGAACCAATTTTTCCAGATTCATACAGGTTATCTAAATAATCAATAGCAGGGTAAATTACTTCAAGTATTAATGGATTTATGGATGCACCAGAATTTAGACAATTTCGGATAAGAAAGTAAATTTGATCTTCAGTACCTTTAACTAATAATTCAATATAGCGTGAAGTAATTTTAAAATAATCATCAGGAAAAGTGAATGATTCTTGCCCAGGTTCTAAAAACCACAACGTAAGATTCCCAATATTTTTTTGGCGAAGTAATCCTTCAGCTGCAAAAACTTTTAGAAATTTTATCATAGTTATTCTACTAACGTTAATTTTTTTAGAAATTTCAGTACCAGACATTCCGCTATCAGAATTTTTTAAAATAGAAATTAATTTTTCTCGAATTTCCGTACTAAGATAACCTCTAGCCATAATGTTATTCAGTGAAACTATTCTATAAAGACTAATTTTTAAAAAAGATAAAACATTATATACATCAGTACTTTAATGTACGGTAAGGAAAAGTAAATTGCCAAAAGCCGGATTCAAATCAATAACAGTTTCAGAAACAGTCTACGAGAAATTCCACGACGTTTATGAAAATAGTAGAGACAACCTTACAATGAAAGGTGTCAATAGTTTTTCAGGTTATGTAACTTACATGTTAGAGGAGATGATGCAAAAGGACAAAACCTTTGCAAGATATGCTCCAAAAATTGAGAAAATTTCAGTAGATGATGATCGTGTAATTCTAAAGGATAATATGAAAAATAGAATTGTAGAAGTAGCAGTTCAGAAAGGAGAATTGTTTTGTCAATTATGTGATGAAAAAGATTGCGTTCACGTAGGATACGTATTTTCACTACCAGATGTCTATGAAGTATTAAACTCCAGAGGCATTAAACATCCAAAATAAAGGGTGGAGGAGGTGGGATTCGAACCCACGAACTCCTGAAAGATAGGATCTTAAGTCCTACATCGTTGGCCAGGCTTGATTACTCCTCCAAGAGATTACAAATATCTATGAAATTTAACAGTTTAGAAAAATAGGGGTTGAAATCAAGAATTATAAGGATTTTCTACAGAGAGTTATTGTGCTTCCATAGCTCAGTCTGGTAGAGCGTTACATTGGTAATGTAAAGGTCACGGGTTCAGATCCCGTTGGAAGCTTTTAATAATTTTTAATTAATAATTCAAAATGGCCAGTTCGCTTAGTTGAATTAGAGTTAATCGAACGATTTGCCTTAATCTTATTAATTTTCCAAGGTTTATCTGAAAATATATCTGCAACTTCTTTTGAATTAGAATTAGATAAAAGAACGTGGCATCCTTTTGAATCTAATTCCATACAAAGATCTGCTAATCGATTTAAATCATCATAGGTAAAACTTCGACTCGTATAACTAGTAAAATTAGCAGTGTCAGTAACTGGTTGATAAGGAGGATCAAAGTAAACTAAATCGCCTTTTTTTGCATCTCGTAAAACGGATTCAAAATCACGGCATTGGATAGTAACTTTACTAGATGTCAAAATATGGCTAACTGAACGTAAATTATCTTCGTTTACAATATTTGGGTTGGTGTATTTTCCTAGAGGGACATTGAATTGGCCTTTACGATTAACACGATATAATCCATTGAAACAGGTCCTGTTCAAAAAAATCAACCGGGATGTTTTTTCAATTTTATTTGTAGGACTACTTTCTCTAATAGAATAATAGTAGGACTTTGAATCTTTTTGATAATATTTTTCATGTTGTCTTAATGAAGAAATTAAATCCTCAACATTGTCTCTAATAGTAGCATATGCTAAAACAAGATCAGAGTTAAGATCTGAAATGTTACATTTTTGTTTATTTCTTTCAGTTAGCATATTGAACAATAATGCACCACCTCCAAGAAATGGCTCAAAATAAGTACCAAAAGAATCAGGTAAGTTTTCATTTAAAACTGAAATTAATTGACGCTTCCCACCAGCCCATTTTACAAATGGTTTTGGAGTAGTGAATATCTGATCATATTGTTGCTTCATATGTTATAATTACAAAATTGCATATTGTCAAAATAGACAATAAAAGATCACAAGATGTGCAGTATTTTTTAATCAAATTTGTTTAGGGAGTCCCCTAAGTGAAAATAATAAAGTAAAAAGGATTGGGTATTAGTCCCACTTTGACCAAGCGGCCATCCATCTGTATGTCCAAGTGTTCAATTTACAACCTAATGCTGCAAATGTACATGCCAAAACTGCACCTGCACCTGCGCCCAGTGCGACTGGACTGTTATAGAACTTACCTACTTGCGGTTCTATTGGTGTCATATATGGTGGCAATGTTGGTCTTGGGTATTTGAATGCCGTTTCAAGTGGGTCTGCTACTGTTATCAGGTTTACCATATTGAATAATGGTAAAGACATTCCTACCAGTACGCCGCCAAACAGTATCAAGGAGTGCTTGTTCTTCTTTGTTGCCCAGTAGACTAGATCCAAAAGCATTGCTGATGGTAACCAGACTGGGGTTACAATGAAGTCATATGGGTAACCGAGTGCAAACCATGCACCTTTTGCTATCCATGTGTATACTGTCATAATTAGTGCGTAGTACGTCGCTGTGCCTGGAACGCCCGTAAATGTAAGATAGTATGTAGCTCCTACAATAAGCATCAAAGTTTGCGATATTGAAAATACCGTGTACGATGTCCAAGCCCAGTCAGTATAGAATATGTAATCTCCTGCGTTGATTGTTAACAAAGTAGAGTTAACTGCAACAACTACTATGAATAAGTAGTGTGTACATCGTCTTAACCAGACCATATAAAATGGATGAAAAGTTCTGTATATATAATTTTAGAGTATGATGAAGATCGGCACTTCATTTTAAAACTAAAATTAAAAAGAAGTAATCTGAGGTGGTTTTTCTATTTTCCAACGAGTAATGCTATTAATATTGTACCTACTGTAACAGCACCTATAACACCAGCAACTAAACCATTGCTATTTTTGTTAGAACCTTCTTCCATTACTTTAACACAGAAGATGTAACCTATTGCCTCAATGATTGTTAGTACGATGAATGCAAAGTGACCACTTGGAGTTGGATATGCCCAAGGATAATAGAAGTATCCTGCTGCAGTTCCACCAAAAGTTGCTAACCATGCTGCGATGAATGAAATGGTAATCATACCAGTCATATTTTCAACGCGTCGTCCAATCATTCGTTCAACGTCGGCACTTGATGAACCACCAGCACCGCCAGAACCGAATCCTTTAGGAAGAGTCATTATGAATTTAATCCAAATCAGAATCCTTTTAAATCTTTCTTAAAATACTGATTCCAGCACGATCAGTTAGACTTTGATAAATAATGAAGGTAGAAAAATAGAAAAATAGAAAAAAATGTGCAATTGCACGGTTGTCTATGGGATGCTTCTACTGTACAATTTACCTTCTAAGGCCATCTTGTACATTTCTGCAACATATGGATTCTCACCAGGAGTTTCTGCACCTAGTTCTACGAGTCGAGCATATACTCTAACTACGTATGCTAGTGCGCCCATGAAAGCTACTACAACTCCCATGTTGAACATCCAGTGATTTGGTACTGCAAATATCTCTTCTACAAACCAGAAATGCCACATCTCATTGACCCCAATTGTAAACATTGTTGCAAGGTAACCAAGAATGGTCATCTTTAAACCAGTGTTCATTGAATTGTTAGGACCTCTAAGAACAGGTATTTTTCTATCATAGATTGCTGCTGCTCCCCATCCAAGTGGTAATGTGATGAAGTGGGAGTATAGCCACCAGTGTGCTGGTGTAAATGCACTATCTCTGATAGAGGTTTGATGCAAAGAACCGTCAACGAAATTATCAACTTCGACTGAGGCTGCAGTGGATCCCATAGCTATGACGATGAGCCAGACTTTCTTTAGTCTCTGGATCTCAACTTCTTTTGGAATTAATGCGGGCATCTGTGCCATGAGATACTATAGGTGAATTATAGATATAAACCAAGAGTTTACAAACTGGCTAAATTTTATAAATTTTTTACATAAGTTTTATAA
>LIAL01000052.1 GCA_001437625.1 Nitrosopumilus sp. BACL13 MAG-121220-bin23 | reverse complement strand
ATTTTTATTGTTATGCTTATTTTCCACTTTCATCTATATTTTCTTGTGATATAGAACCTCTACCTATTTTGAATCAAATGTAAATTTATCAAACCCCTCGTGATACTATGATTAAAATTTTAAATTGTGGTTAAAAATATGTCTACTAAAAATGTAATTCCAAAGTAAACTAGTATAACACTCAATCCTAATAATATAATTTTATAATTTCTATTTGAAATTATTTTAACACTTTTTGATGCAAGAAATGCGATAATTCCTAACCATACAAAATCCATCCAAATATGTAATACAAATACAATTAGTATTCCTGCAAATGCCCATACTAACATGGCATCTGAAATTAATTTGAATCCTATTGTTAACCACCATATAATAAAAAATGGATTTAGTGCACTAAGTAAAATTCCAGTAATTATTGGACCATATTTTGGTTTTGTTGAAATAAGATTATTTTTTGTAAATATGGTCTTAATCTGCATGCCTGCAAATACGAATAATGTAATTGCACCAAAAATTGAGATAATTGTTCTAAATTCAGGAAATATTTCTAACGAAAATACTCCAACTCCTAATAAAATTACTAATGGTAATTCTACAATTGAATGACCTATTGCAATTTTAACTCCTGATTTTACTCCTTTCCTTAAACCATATGTGATATTCGCTGCAAATAATGGTCCTGGTGCCATAACACCTGATGCTGAAATTATTGTTACTAGTATTGCAAATTCTATTATCTGAATCATCTTTTTTAATTACTTTATACCTGTACTAGAAAAAATTTATCTATACATTGAATCTTTTAGGTGAGTTGATTCTTCTTGAGTTTCTTTTATTATGGCTTCAGCTTTTTTAGCTTCTTTTCGCAATGATGGAATATCGCATGATGCCCCTGGAATTAATTTTGACATTGCAAGACAAAGTTCTGCACTTGATTTGAAATCTGGTCCTTTACCTGAAGTGTTAAAAATTATTACAATTACATCTTGATTTATCATACTTCCTTCATTTAGTAACACTCCTGGTATTCCTGGGATCGTTCCATGTTCTAGTACTTTTAATCCTGCATCTTTGATTTTGGTTCTAGCCGAATCTGTACTTCCTATTCCCATCATCTGTGCATTTTCTTTATCTGATTTTACTGCAACACTACTTACAATTAATTTAATTTTATGTTTTTTTGCCCATTCTAACATTAATTTGGAAACATCCCTGTGCATTGATTGATCTAAATTTAGATATGATGAAAATACACCTACCTTCAAATCTTCATTAATAAAAATTCTAGATGGATAGTTTGGCTTACCATCTTTTATAACGCTAATTGGTGGAAAATCTTCTGAATCTATGATTCCACCTAATTCAAATTGAGATGTATGTATCATTGATTCTGTTGCAATTGCACTACTGAATCCAACTGATGGAAATCCATCTATCATGTACCCTCCTTCTAAATTAAATTTTTTTAGTTCTTTGATTATTATTTCTGATCTTGCCATAATCCTCTTAAATTTTGTATTTAATACTAATGTTTATTCTTTTTTATTTATTTTTAAAATTATGACAACTCAAGTCAACACTTGTTTTTTTCATTTTAAGTATAAAATTATAGATTGATTACACTTTTCTCTTTAATTATCTAAGTAAGCTTTAAACCGACTTATTTTATTAGATTAAGTATGACTGGCAGAATTAAGGTTGGTTTAGTTGGTATTGGTAATTGTTTTTCTGGATTGATTCAAGGAATTGAATATTACAACAAAAACCCTTCTCAAGAGGTTACAGGAATTATTCACGATAAATTAGCTGGATATGGTATTCATGACATTGATTTTGTTTGCGGTTTTGATGTTGCTGAAAATAAAGTTGGAACCCGTTTGATGAGTGCAATTTATGAATCTCCTAACATGGTTGATTGGATTGCAAAAGATGACATGCCAAAAACTGATGCAATGATCTATGAAAGTCCTTTACTTGACGGTGTTGGAATTTGGGTTGAAAATAAAATTAATCCTCTTACTAGCACTAAAACTATTGAACAACTTACTACTGAAGCAAAACAAATAATCAAAGATACCGGTGTTGAAATTATTGTTTCATACCTTCCTGTAGGTTCTGATAAAGTAACTGAATTTTGGGCTCAAGTGTGCCTTGATACTAACACTGCATTTGTTAATTGTATTCCATCCTTTATCGCATCTGATGAAACCTGGGCAAAAAAATTCCAAGAAAAAAATATTCCATGTATTGGTGATGATATTAAAGGACAAGTTGGTGCAACTATTGTTCATAGAACTTTAGCTAAATTATGTAGTGACAGAGGAACAAAAATTGATTCGACATATCAAATTAACGTAGGTGGAAATACTGATTTTCTAAATATGAAAGAACAAGATAGACTAATTTCTAAGAAAATTTCTAAAACTGAAAGTGTACAAAGTCAATTAAAAGAAAGATTGCCTGATGACCAAATTTATGTTGGACCTTCTGATTTTATTCCCTTTTTAGGTAATACAAAATTAATGTTTATGAGAATTGAAGGTCGGCAATGGGCAAATCAACCATACAATATGGAAGTTCGTTTAGAAGTTGATGATAAAGCTAATTCTGCTGGTATTGTAATAGATGCAATTAGATTGGCGAAAATTGCTCTTGATAGAAAAATTGGTGGTCCAATTAAACCTGCTAGTGCATATTTGATGAAACATCCTATAGAACAAACTTCTGATGTTCAAGCAAAATTTGACTGTGAAAAGTTTGTTGCAAATGAATAATTATTGAAAATTATTTCTATCTTGTAACCTTTGTTTTCTAATTCCTTGATAATCTGAGAATGTAATATTTACTGATTCTTCACTTTCTCCCTTTAGTTGTGTTATTCTGGTTTTTACTATTTTTTCTTCTTTTGTTAGTTCAACTATGAGGCTATTTTCTCCAAATCTACTATTTTCAACATTTGGTGCAATAATGGGGATTATATTTTCTAGAGATCTTACTTGAACATACCTTTTCCATGGCTCAATCCCTTCTTTTACAATTCTACTTGGGGAGAATAGAATTTCTGCCCCTTTTTTGGTCAATGTTTCTGCCACGCCTGGAAAAACTATGTCATAGCATATCATTATTCCAAATTTACACTATGTGTTGAAAATTTTGGCTTCAGTTCCTGGTTTGACTGTCTCTTTTTCATAGTCATATGGATGAATTTTTTCTTGTTTTCCAATTATCTCTCCTTCTGGCCCTATGATCGGTGAATTAATTGATATTTTTTTTCCATTTTTTTCATAAAATACGCCTGGTATTATTGTCATTGAATAATTTTTTGCAATTTTTTTAAATTCAATATATTCTTGATCATAATTTTCAATCTGATTGTTTACAAGCCATTGTTCTGGCAGACACACAATTTCTGTTTCTGTTTTACCTAGTTTTTCTAATAATTTTGAGATATTTTCAATTCCTTTTTTGTTGTTTTCATACGATCTTGTTGTTTTCATACGATCTTGTTTGAACTAATCCTACCTTTGTCATGTGTTTTAATTATATTCTTAGTAATTATATTTAGGCTCATTTTAATTTCATAATTTTTTTACAAGTTATTTCATAATTACCTCCGCTACGAAAAATTTCATAATGTAACAAGAAAAATTAATCAATAGAGTCAACAAAAATTGTTAAGCATCGATTATCCTATCTAGTTAGAATTGATCTCTATTGGTACATGTAAAAAAAGTAGAAATCTTTGGTTTCAAATCATTTGGATTTACAAATACTACAGTTCAGTTTGAACCTGGACTTGTATCGATCTCTGGTCCAAATGGATCTGGTAAAAGTAACATTCTAGATGCAATAATTTTTGCAATGGGTGAAAACAAACCCAAAGTAATGCGAGTTGATAAACTACGATCTTTAATTCATGATATCGAAGGAACTCGTCGTGGGCCTAAAATAGCACGATCAAGTGTACACTTTGATAATACTGACAGAAAAATTCCTGTTGATTCTGATGTAGTTGAGATAACTAGAGAACTAGATGAATCTGGTGAAAACACATACTATCTAAATAAAAAGAAAACACAACGAAGTCATATTCTTGATTTACTTGACATGGCAAATGCTGGTTTAGGACAACTAAATGCCGTTCAACAAGGAACTGTAACTAGAATATCTGAATTTACATCTGAAGAAAAAAGAAAAACAATTGAAGATTTAATTGGACTTTCATATTTTGATGAGAAAAAATCTGAATCAATTAAACAACTCGATGAAGCAGATAGACGACTTGAGATTGCACTTGCTAAAATGGGTGAAATTAAAAAACGAATTGATGAACTTGAAGAAGAAAGAAACCAAAAATTACGACATGATCTTTTAGAGCGTGAACTCAATAGATACAAAGCAATAGCCGCTGCTAATAAAATGAAAGTAATATCTGCCAAAAAATCTACTAAAGAGACAACTTTAGATGAATTAAATCAAGAAATGACCTCCCTTGATAGTGAACGAACTGTTTTGAGGGATGAAATTAGTATTTTAGATACCGAAAAATCTACATTAATGAAATCTGCAAATGATTATAGTCAAGCAAAGGCTTCACTTGATGTTGAAATTAGTTCTGCAATGGAACAATATGAAATTGACAACAGTGCAATATCTGCATCAAAGAAAAGACTTGAACAAATCAATACACGTATCCCTGAAATTAAAATTGAACTAGGTGATATCATCACTGCACGACAAGACATTGATATTAAAATTCAACAAATAAAAGACTCCCTTGAATCTACAAATGAACAAAAAAATAAAATCAATACTGATTTAGAACTAATTGATTTAGGTAGAAATAAAATTCTTACAGAACAATCTGAAGCAGCAGCAAAACAATCTGAAATTGATAGTAAAATTAAAATTCTTACACGACAATTAAATGATGTTCAACTAAAACTTTCTAAAGTACAAAATGAAAAAAATGAATCTATATTAAAAATAACGTCAAACTCTGAAAAGTTTACTCAATTAGAAAAAGATATTGTAGAATTAACTAGTATAGAATCTAAATTAGAATCTTTAACAAATAATCATCGCGCTAGTATCTCTGAATTAAAATCTAGAATTATAAAATTAAAAACTAGAAAATTAAAAATTAACACTGATATGGATGAGTTGGGATTTATTTTAGAAAAATCTGATAAAGCTGCCAATCAATATGAATCAAAAATTAAAACTGTGAAAGGTTACATGCAAGAGGATTACACTGTTGCAAAATTAAAAGAGGATGCTGACAAGTTGGGTATCGATGGATTAGTTTATGAGATGATTTCTTGGGATAAAAAATATGAGCGTTCTGTTCTTGCAGTTAGTTCTGATTGGATAAAGGCAATAGTTGTAAAAGATTTTGCAACATTACTTGGAATTGCTGAGGTTGCAAGATCTAAACAACTCCCAAAATTAAAAATAATACCTCTTGACGCTATTCCTAAATTCAAACTTACTTTACCTAACGAGCCTGGGATAATTGGCATATTATCTGATTTTGTAAATGCGGATGATGCATATTCTGCACTTAAAACGTTCCTTTTTGGAAATATCATTCTAACTGAAACTCGTGAATCTGCTTATAATCTATCTCAACTAGGTTACAAATCTGTAACTCTTAGCGGTGAATATTTTGAAGCTAAAAATGGCACTGTTGTAATTGATATTAATTCAAAAATTTCTAAACTTACAAAATTAATTTCTATGAGTAGTGATATTGATGGATTATTCAAATCAATTAGTTTGATTAAAAAATACATGTTAAAGAAAAAACACTATTTAAAAAAATTAGATGATTCTGTTCAATCTTATTCTGACCGCCTTTCGCTCTCTGAAAATAATCTTACATCTGCAACTGAAAATTATTCTAATCTTAAATCTAGAATTAATTCTGCAAAAATTATGAAAGAGCAATTAGCAACAAGAATTTCTGATTTAACTTTAAGAAATAATGTCATTAAATCTGAAGTTTCTACTAATGAGTCCCACGTTGAATCATTACTTGATAGAATTGCACTTGTTGAACAAAATTATTCTAGTGGAGAGCAAACTAGAATTGCAACTGAATTATTAAAAATGAATGTCAAAAAATCTGATATTGAAAAACGCTACACAACAATCATGAATGAATATCGTGATAAATCTTCACAACTAACTGCAATGCAAACTCAGGATAATCGTGAAAAATCTCAAGTTAGTAGATTAAATGAAGAAGAAGATTCCTTAAATTCTGAATATTTAGAAGTTGAAACAAAAATTCAAGACTTAGAAAAACAAAAAGATCCTAAAAGAGAAATTTTAGAAAAATTAAGAGAGAAAGAACAAGTTTTAATTTCAACTTCTGGTTCTTCCATTGGAGAAGTTCAAGAAATAGATGATAAATTAAAAGTTTTATCTGAAAATGATAAAGTTCATACTACCCAAATTAATAATTTAGAACGTCAGTCTGATTCACTAACTCGTGATTTACGTGATTTAGTTGAAAATGAAGTTAACCTACAGCATATTCTTTCTGCATTTGGATTTGATAAAAACATGGAAACATTTGACGTTGAAACTATTGTACAGGGTTTAAATTCTGAATTAACTTCCCTTAGTGCATTAAATGCAAAGGCTCCTGAAACATATCTTGAAGTCTCATACGGATACAGATCTATGTCTACTAGAAAGAATTCTCTAGAAGAAGAACGAAACTCTATTGTTAAATTTATTGAAGATATTGAAAAAGACAAACGACAAACATTCCTTGATGCATTTGATAAAGTTGATAAAGAAATTAGATTAATTTTTAATAAAATGACTGGTGGTCATGCTTGGTTAGAGTTACAAAATGAAGATGATATATTTAATTCTGGAATTTCATATTTAATTCAATTTCCAAATAAACCAAAAAGAGAGTCTACTTCAATTAGCGGAGGTGAAAAAACACTTGCAGCAATTGTATTTGTACTTGCATTACAAAAACTCAAACCTTCTCCGTTCTATTTGTTTGATGAAGTTGATGCTCACCTTGATGCACCAAATGCAGAAAGACTTTCTACAATTTTGGAAGAAAGATCTAAGGAAAGTCAATTCATCATGGTATCTTTGAAAGATTCTGTAATTCAAAAAGCTAAATTAATTTATGGTGTTTTTCCAAAAAATGGCGTTTCTCATGTTGTTACCTATAAAGACAAACGAATGCCTTCTGTAAAATCCAGCTAGTCTAATTTAACATGACATGCAGAATAATGATTATCTGCAACTTTTTCTAAATCTGGTTCTTTACTACATTTTTCAATTGCGTATATGCATCTTGGTTTGAATCTACACCCTTCAAACTCATCTGTATCTGGAGGATCTTTAATTCTAATTTCTTTTTTTCTGTGTAAATTATCTGGGTTTGGTTCTGAAATAGCATCTATTAGTGCTTGAGTGTATGGGTGTCTTGGATTTTCTAATACCTGATTAATTGGACCTGTTTCTACAATTTTCCCTAAATACAAAATTCCAATTCTTTGACCAAAATATTTTGCAGTTGCTAAATCATGTGTGATGTAAATAAATGAAATATTGTATTTTTTTTGTAATTCCTTCATTAATTCCAACATTTCAGATCTAATTGACACATCTAACATTGAAACTGGTTCATCTGCTATGATTATTTTTGGTTTTAATGCTAGTGCTCTTGCTAGTACAACTCTTTGTCTTTGTCCCCCTGATAACATGTGAGGATATTTTTTAATAATTTCTTCTGCTGGTTCTAGTTTAACTTCTTGTAACACTTCAATTATTCTTTTCATTCTTTGTTGTTTGTTTCCCGTATTGTGAATTTCAAGTGGCTCTGATATGATATCCCCTATTTTCATTCTAGGATTTATTGAGTCATAAGGGTCTTGATGAATCATTTGACAATCCATTCTGATTTTTTTTATGTTTATTTTTTGATTATCTATTTCTTGATCCTCAAAAATAATTTTTCCAGCATCTGCTTGAATTGATTTTAAAATTAGTTTTGCAATTGTTGATTTACCTGATCCTGATTCTCCTGCCAACACAAACACTTCGCCTTTTTTAATTGAAAATGTTACATCATCTACTGCTTTAACGATAGATGATTTTGAAC
>LIAL01000051.1 GCA_001437625.1 Nitrosopumilus sp. BACL13 MAG-121220-bin23 | reverse complement strand
CACCTTTTGTAATCGTGCCTGTGTGTAAATAGCACTAAAACCACTTGGTTTTGATTTGGTTTTGTGGTTTAATTGGTTGGTTTAAGAAATTAAAAATTTGTTAAATTCCATTCTAAAATTTCTAGATAGATTTACGTTCCATTTTATGTATACTCAACTTTGTTAAACATACTAACGCATGAACCGTCTTAAAACACGATAGGTTATCGTGTCTTTTCATTCATTTTGTTACGTACTAGTCGTATTTAGATCTTGATCAAGAGGATTTTAAAAAATTATTCTTATTTTACTTTAAATTGAATAACTAACTAAAGTTTCAAATAATTTTAACTGGAAAATACAATACAAACCATGCAACAGTTAATGCCAATATTCCAGTTTTAACTCCAAACCTAATTTTATTTTGTTTAATTAAATCAGCAGCTAATACAACGCCTAAGGAGATTATTGGAACTGTTAAAATAAAATAATAAGGGAGCATTACTCGGCCATTAAAAACATGGATAAACAAATACGGTACGTACATGGATACAATTCCAGCTGCCACAAATAGTGCAGTTTTACGGTCTTCTCTTTTAATAATTGAAACAACAACAAATGCAATTGAGCCCCAAAATGCGACAGGCCATAATGCTAAATTTGGGTAGCCAAGTCTTTCAACTTTCATACTCTCGCCTTTATGAGGCCAACCGTTTTTTACTTCATCAAAGGGGTCGGCATTTTTCCACCCCATGCCTATACCACCTCGTCCACTTTCAGTATCTGTAGGCAGTGGTAAAACCCAATTTTGTGGATAATAGTTTTGAGTTATGATTCTTTTATTTGCATCATAAGCCCCCGAAAGTAATCCTTTTGTAAAATAGACATTCAAATGTTCAATTGGATTTGTAATTACTCCTGTTTGATTTTGTAGTGAGTATCCTCGCTTCTCATGTACCAAAATTAACGGATATGGAATTGCGTTTTCAGTTCCATCTTCATTTTGTCTTATTGGGATCATTGGCTCATATACATTTGGAGTAACTATGGAATCATAAATCCATAACGGAATTAAAAAAGACGCTGCTATAATCCCAATAAACATAGTTGTTGTTGAAATAGTTTTTTTCGATGGAAGTATTATATTTAATAAATTATCAGAATAAAGTTTTTCTTTAATTCTATAAATGTGATGAGATATACGATGTATCGCTATCATTATCAAAAAGAAAATAATTGTTTCTTTGATTAATGCACCCGTACCTAAACATATTGCTGCCAAATAATATTTTTTATGTAGATACAAGTAAAACGCCATCATTCCAAAAAATATCATAGGTACATCACGTAGAAATAGTTGTGAATGGAAAAAGAAAATTGTATCAAATGAGAGGATTGTGGTTGCTAATAGTGCATTTTGTTTTGTTGTAAAATGTATACAAATATTATAAAATACAAGCATTGTAAGCATCCCAAAAATCACTACAGGGACACGCAGGCTAAACCAATCATCACCCAACAGCGTAATTGAAGCAGCTCCTATGACATGAAGTCCAGGCATCTGATAGGGAGTTCTATCTTCTCCTTCTAACAGAGTTCTACTTGCCCATGAAAATATAGATTCATCAAACACTAACCAATCTTCTGGAAAAGGAATTACAAACGCATGAAGTACTAAGGAAATTAGAATTATGTGTGTAATTGTTACTTTTTCAAAATGTAATTTCAACAAAATTTAGGATTAATTCAAACAATATTAACAATCAGAATGAAAATTATGTGGGATAATCTATTACCGCTTTTAGAATTAACGCATAAATTCAGCCATTTCAATAGAGAAGAAGAAGAAGCCAATACCGCCCCCAATCATTGCAATCCATGCAACAACTTGCTGCTTTTTAGTCATAATAAAAAAAATATCAAACGTATTATTGAATCTAATTGATAAGTTTAGACAATTATAATTAGAATGACAGTAAGGGAATAATGTTGGCAAGTATCAAAGATATTGGAAAATTATTTATTTTTATCATAGGCGGATTAGTGGCCATAATAGTAGGCTCATTTATGATTAGAGGCACCATGCACATGTGGGATAATGAAAAGGATGAAAAAAAAAGATATCAAAATAAGGACTAAAAAGTAACAAGTGTTAGGTAAAAATAGAATTGCTACAAGATAATACAATTAGAAAGTCAGTGGATAACTACATCAAAAGAAGAATTAAAGAAATACCCACTGAAATTGAACAGACATTCCCAAATATTAAAAAAATTTGGAAATGTAACGATGAGTTAGATTTCCTTTACGGGTATTATGTTGGAAAAATTGAAGAAGGGTCATTACACTACCTACTCAAAGCAACACGTGCATCAGCAGGGGGATATGTAGATACATTTGAAATTAGAGGAATAATTGAAGAAAATAAAATAGAATTACAAAATACAATTAAAATAGCATTAGATTAGTGAACTAGAAATACTAGATAAATTAGTGAAAAGTCATGGTAGGACCACAAGATGGAGGATTTGGCTTTGATCAATCAAAAAAATACACCGAAGTAGAAAATATCGAAGAAGTGTGTGTTCAATGTCAAGCAGGTCAACATAAAAAATGTCTAAAAAAATCAAAAGAACAAGAAATGTGTGAATGCGAACATTGTATGATTTACGGTTAGATATAAAAAATAAAATCCAAAATATCTCTCTTAATAGAGCAAAATAATTCAAAAATTATACTGGTATCGGCTCATCATGATTGTGAAGGAAATCTAATTTCAAAGGATAATCAAGTTTCACAGATTAAACACGCAGTGTATACAATAAGATCTTGGGGCTTAACAGCAACAGTAATTGGAATATGGGTCAATGAACAATTGCAAGTAGAAGTAATTGAAAAATAAAATATTAAGATTCTCTTATTTTTTTTATAACATTTGAAAATTCATTTAATGGTACAATTTTCACAGTGCTAGTAGCAGATATTCCCACATCTACGCACATTGTTTCAATATCATGTGCACTCTTGGCATCAAGTATGATTATCCATTCATGTTCTAAAACAGACATGTAAAATGCAATTATTTTGGTTATGTTGTGTTTTTTGATACTTTTTTTCATTTTAGCTTCAATCTGTAGAAAAATACTTTTGCTCTTTTTGTTATTTAGAGGGCAAGATTCAGGACTGTGTACTGCAAAAACTCCAAAAAGCATACAACAATTTAGAATATAATATTATTAAACTTTAAGAAAATATCAATGAGGATTTATTTTGAATATTTAAAACAATCAGACGTATGATCATCTACCATCCCCACTGCTTGCATCAATGCATAGCAAATTATGGGTCCAACAAAAGTAAATCCATGTTTTTTAAGATCCTGACTTAATTTTTCGGATATTATGGTGTAAGGAGGTAAGTCAGAGTGTTTTTTAAATTTATTTTTAATAGGTTTATGATTTACAAAACCCCATAGATATTCATCAAAAGATCCAAATTCTTTTTGAATTTTAATAAACTGTTTTGCATTATTAATTGCAGAATTAATTTTAAGTTTATTTCGAATAATATCTTTATTTTCTACTAATTTTTTAACATCAGTTTGAGTATATTTTGAAACTGCAACTACATCAAAATTAGAAAATGCAATACGATATCCATTTCTACGATTAAGAATGGCACTCCAAGATAATCCAGCTTGTGCACCTTCTAAAATTAGAAATTCAAATAATGCCACATCATTATGTAGCGGTACACCCCATTCGTTATCATGGTAAGTAGTATTTGGCTCATCTTTTGCCCATTCACATCTTTTTTTCATAATTAGAATCTAGATTAATTAAAATTTATTTATTTTATTTGTTTTGTACACACATATTTAGATAAAATTATCTATTCAAAAGATAAATCATGACTTTTACAAAAAGTGCATTTTTCCACAATACCAAATTCATTTGTGAATTTTCCTTTTCCATTACAATGTAAACAATCCAAGTTAATCTACATTAACGAAGACAGCAATAAGGTTTACCTAAAAAATATCACTTTCTAAAAGATAGTATAATCAATGAAAAACGTTTTTAATCAATATTAAAAATCTCAATTTATGGGACTTTTTGGAAATAAAGATAAAGGAATACTCATCACAGGCACAGAATGTCAAATGTGTGGAATGGATTTTACGGCTACAGAAAGATTGATGAGACACATGCAAAAAGCTCACGGTAAATCTAAAAAAGATTCAGGAAAGAGTTGTCCAACTTGTTAAAAGAATTATGAAATTAAAAGTAAATAGGGAATTACTACAAATTAATAGAAATTTTATAATTTGCTTTATTGCATCAGCATCATTATCTGCAGTAGCTGCTCAATTATTAGTAAATTATGATAGTTATCAGACTACAACCATAACAATAATTATTGGATATGTGATTTACTTTGGATTATTTTCAAGTTTGTTTTACATAGACAATAGAGAAAGATACAAAATTATGGAATCAAAACTAATTAAAAAAGAATTACTAAAATTAATCTCATCATTTGGAGTTGGAGAGATAATATATTTAGGGATTAGATGGCCAAGTTTGTATTACTTTTTAGAAATTGGTATTGAACCATACCTTGCATCAATAATTTCTGAAGTTATTGCAACTGCATGTTATATGGTATCAGTGACAATATTTCTTAGAAAAACAAAAACATTCTAATTATTTAGCAAGTTGAGTAACTAAATCAGTAGAAGTAATTAGTCCAATTATTTTTCCATTATCAGTTACTCCAAGTTTTCTAATTTTTTTACTAGTCATTCTTTGTGCTGCAGCAGAAATAGATTCATCAAAATTAATTGTGATTATGGGGGAAGACATTATTTTTTCGACAGGAGTATCAGATGGAAGGTTATGAGATACAATTTTTGTGGCATAATCTCTATCAGTTATGATACCAATAATGTGATCATCTGTCTTTACAAGAACTGCACCAATTCCGCCTTGTTCCATCATCTTTGCTACTTGAAATACAGTAGTTTCAATATTGACAGAAATTAGCGCTTTAGTCATAATATCTTTGACTAGAATTGAAGAATTTGTAAAATCATGACGGCTCATTACAATTATCAATTAAGATATTATTTAAGAATGAATAAAATTTCATTTTATTACTAAAATAAAATAATAAGCGGGCACGATCGGATTTGAACCGACGACCTAGCACTCCGCAAGCGCTTGCTCTATCCAAGCTGAGCCACGTGTCCAAGAATATTTTAAAATTTACACTTAATTTGGATTGCTATTACTCAGAGTGATTTTGCAAAAATATATTGTGTTTCATCAGATTCATGAAATGACCAAGCAGTTGGTAACGAGATATTTTGAATGAATTGAAGAAGATTATTTTCAATAAAACTACCCCATCCAGCCTTGTTTTTTGAATCTGCAGGGTATTTTTTTGATAAAGTTCCAGCAAAACTCCATCCAGCATTGTCCCATAAATTAAAATTAGATTTGATTTTATTCAATACGCCTGTTGCCAACTCCAATCCACCCATTTGAGCAAGCCCACCGATGAAGAACAACGGTTTTGTTAAATTCAATGAAGAGTAATCAAACTGTACTGCATCAGAACAGTTGGGATTAAAATTGATATTGTCTGTTAATGATTTTTGAAGTTCAACCAACAGGTTATCAAGTTCAATACTATACGATTCCATGCCAAGCATCTTACCGCAATATGCAATACGTCCATCCCCAGAACCAATATCAATAATTTCAGAATATCCATTTTCTTTTGCAAATAGTGACAGAATATATCCAGACATAATCCATGTAGGTGAAAATGGAGCATGGCTTGAATTATGTTGAATACTGTTTAGCCAATATTTGTTAATATCACCTTCATAAACAATGCAAGTAATATCATTAATTATTTTTTCAAATGAATTGTAGTAAATAGGATTTTTAGTTGCAAACTCATGAAGTATATTTAATTTATCTTGATCAATTGGGAATGATTCAGATTTTGAAATTGGGATTATTTCTTGAATCTGACTACTCCCATCATAATTTAATGCAAATTCTTTTTTTAGATTTACCAGATTTTCAGCAAGTTTTTCAATCATGACATAAACCTGTATCATATTGTTGTACAAATTCTCTAGTGCTCATTATTTCACGTAATTTTTCATATAATTTAGCCTCATTTTCAATAGTTTCTTTAGATTTTTGCTCAGAATTAATGGATTGTAAATTACTAGTAATACTAGATATTGAATTTGCAATATGTTCCATTATTTTTGGATGAATAGTAGAATTAAATTTTTCAGAAATAAATTTTTCAACGTAAAGGATTTTGTCATTATTTTGATCAAGTTGTGGTTTTACAACCATAATCATTGAAGAGACATTTGTGATTTGATAATAAATCTCAACAATTTGATTTACAGATAATTCAATATCAAAATTCAGGCCATTAACTAAATTTTCTAATTTATTATATTCAGAAGTAAATAATTCAAGTAAATCATTTGGCAAAGACATAATGAAAATAAGTATTTTAAATTTTTAAAAATGTTGGTATTTAAAAAATTATTCTTCTTTTTCAGATTTATTTACGTAGATGTAAGTCATTAGAACACCTGCGATAATACCACCGATAATTGGACCAATCCAATATATCCATTGGACTTCCCACAAACCAGCATCACCTGAAATTAATGCAGGAGAGAATGATCTTGCAGGGTTCATAGATGCACCAGTTAACGGTACTCCGATTAAGTGTAACAAGAAAACCATACCACCGATTGCTGCACCGTAAACACTCTTTGGTGCTTTTTTGTGTACAGCAGTCATAAAGATTACAGTTACTAAGAAGAATGTGAAAATTATTTCTAAGACTACAGCAGATATGACACTTCCACCCAATATATCGCTAGGTCCACCGTGAGCACCCCAGAGAACTTGTTTTCCAATTTCTGGGAATAATACAGCTAATGTTGCAGTTGCAATAACTGCACCAATTATTTGAAATAGAATATATCCAATTCCATCTTTAACACCAATTCTTTTGGTAATCATCATAGGAATTGTTACTGCAGGATTAATGTGAGCCCCTGAAACATGACCAAATGCATATACCATTAATGCAATTGCACCACCGTGACCCAAAGATATCATAATTATTGCTTCTGTAGATAATGTTCCATCACCGAAAACAACAACTGCTAGAATTACAGATAATGGACCAAAGAATACTAGTGCAAATGTTGCAATTGCTTCAGCAAGCCATGCTCTAGTATTAACCATAAAGCAATCCGTCAGAGATTTCAATATAAACAATTGGATTGAGATTAGATCAGGAAATAAAATAGAAGAATAAAGAAAATAGGCACAATATTTTTTAATGTATCTCAATGTAAAACAGTAATGGTTGAAGAAGGAGATACAGTTCCAAAATTTGCAGTTAACGATTCAAATGGAAATAAAGTAAAATCAACAGATTTCAAAGGAAAAAAACATGTCATCTATTTTTATCCAAAAGATTTCACACCAGGATGTTCAACACAAGCAGATGAGTTTTCAACAGAATATAAAAAATTTCAAGATAATAACATAGAAATTATTGGCATTAGCCCAGATGATGTAGATTCACATAAAAAATTCTGCACTAAAATGGGAATCAAATATGTCCTATTATCAGATACAGAAAAAGAAATATCAAATGCATTTGGTGTTTGGGGAATGAAAAAATTCATGGGACGAGAATACATGGGAGTAACTAGAAGTTCATTTTTAGTAAATGAGAAAGGAAAAATTTTTAAAATATATCCTAAAGTGAAACCAGCAGGACATGCAAAACAAGTACTAGAAGATTTTACAAAATAAAAGAAAAGGTTAGAAACCTTTTGGTAATGTTCCTCTAGAAGATTTAACTGGTTCTGGTTTCGCTTCAAATCCTTTTGGTAATGCACCACCTTTCTTGTTGATAGTTACTTTTGCTTGAGCTTCCGCTACTGCAGATTCGGCTGCGGCTTTTGCATCATCAATTTTTTGTTGTGCCAATCTTTTCAAATAATCAGATTCATAATCTGATAACGTATCTTGTTTAGATTTACCGCCATCACTTTGAGTGGTTTGTGGTGGCGGTGCTTGTTGAGAAACTTTTGGTTTTGGTGCTTGTTGAGCAGTTGTTTTTAGAGTAACCCCTTGC
>LIAL01000050.1 GCA_001437625.1 Nitrosopumilus sp. BACL13 MAG-121220-bin23 | reverse complement strand
TTATGAAAAGTGATGAAAAACGGTCTCATCGACTAAATTATCTGTTAAAATGCTACCTTGTTAACCCGCAAGAAACTGAGATTTACCGTCGAGCCAAACAAATGGGTGTAACTGATTCTACTGCTAAAGATTACATTAGAACTGTAATTATACAAGCCCAAAAATCATATTCAAAATAATTTTTATATATAAACACTAAAAATTAAAATCAATTCTATTGGCCATGGAGAAATTATTAGAAATCTTAAACAAGCTATTGATAAATAATGAATATGTGGAAAAATTAGCATGAATAATATATTATTTGATGATGTAACTTCTCTTTTAGATGGAGATTTTGGTGATGATCGAATTTTAAAACAAATATCTCGAGCATGTAAAAATAATGAGGTTATTAGTAATTATGAAAGAAATTACGTTCAAAAATTAGCAGAACAATATCTGGGTAAAAAACCTAAAATAATTATTCCTAAAAAACCTGAAAATATTGCTCCTATAATTCCAGATGTTGTAATGCCTAAAACTCAATCTTATACACAAACTCAAACATTTCAATCTCGCCCTTCTCCTAGTTTTAATTTAAAAAATCCGAAATTAATTTTGGGATTTACTTCTATTGTTTTAGTAATTATTTTTGCTGCTATTTTATCTTCTGGTACATTTGATTCATTTTCATCTAACCCTACGTCTAACCCTAACCCTACGTCTAACCCTACATTGAAGTTATCTGTTCAAACTGATTTATCTTCATATTCTCAGAAAGATTTTATTTCAATTAATGGAATATCTACTAATTCCAATATGGTGAACATCTCTATTGAAAATCAAAACAATGAACTTGTATGGGCAGAACAAGTTTCTGTAAAAAATAATGGTATGTATTCTACACTGTCTCTAGCTGGAGGTCCTGGTTGGGAGAATTCCGGTACCTATACTATGAAAGTAGACAATGGTTCTGAAATAAAATCCATTAAATTTTCATTTACTTCATAATTGTTTAATTTGTTTTAATTTATCTACAGAAAAATCCATTGTTTTGATCTTTGTATAATACAAAATATTCTTCCTGATTTTTTCTATCTTTTTTTGCATTTAATGCATCTTGATACATATCAAAATGTTCAATTACGTATAATTGATTTTCTGTATCTCCAAAGTAATCAATTCCAACCAAATTAAAGCCTGTTTCTGGTGTTAAATTCCTTTTTTCTTCTTCAAATTTATTGTCAGACAATTTTTTCTAATGATGCCCAATCCACTGATAACAAAATTCTTCATCAATCATATCTGTAATTATTTTTTTATTTTTTATTTTGGGTAGTTCAACATTAAAAAATCCTAATTGCCCCTTACATGGGATTGGAATTCTAAGTGGTTTTGCATTTTTTAGCATAAATCCAAATGTTTTTTCTTGAAAAGTCCTTGAAGAAAAATGTTTTTTCTTATCAGTTTGAATTTCTTTGGAAGATGTATATTCTTTTACATCATAAATTTCTACTTTACCTATTATTGCACCCGTTGTTAATTTTTCTTTTATTTTTAATTTCTTATATTCTTCTTTTCTAATTTTAATTGGAGCATGTACTAAAAATTCTCCACGAAAATTTGTATTCCATTTTCTTAATTCAACTATTTTTTTATTCTGAATAATTAATTCTGCAAATGGTTGACAAATTGAAAGACATTTCATGATTATTATAATAATAAAAATTTGATATACCTTAAAACTGTGAAGCTTGTTTGACTAGTTCTGATAGTTGACTGTTTCTTGCTTCAGGAAGTTCTGTTATTCCTCCTATCAAACTATCTGTTACAATTCCTTTTTCTGCTAATACATTGGCAGCCATTAATGATGTTCTTCCAGCCATACAAACCATTAGGGTTTTTCCTTTTGATTCTTGCAGAGAATTATTAATTTCATCTGGAATTCCCTGTCCTGATAATAGCTGTTGTGCTGTTCTTGCATTTGGTACAACTATTTTGCTTTTATCAATACCTAGAGATTTTGCAAGTAATTCTATTCCTCCTTCTTGAGGCGTATATTGTGTATGAATCCAAATAACTTTATCATAATCCCCTGAATTTGAGGCTACTTGTTCTGGTGATACTTGTCCTGGAGGTTGAATTTTTCCAATTTTTTCCAAATTCTTTCTATATTTTTCTATACCGTCACAAATCATTACTACAAATTTACTTTCTTTATTTGCACTAGCCAATTGTAAAGCTGCATAAAGTTCTAGTGCACTACTTTCTCCAATATCGTGACCTTTCTCTACAAAAAATTTGAGAAGTGGTTTTGCTTTTTCAAAATCTATTTCATATTCTCCGGCATAATTATCTGGTTGATAATATTTTAAACCATCTGCATTATTGTGAGTTCTAATTCCTGCAACATCTTGTCCTCCCGGTGGAAATATCACGTGAACTCTTTTTTTGTTATATTTTTCAGATATGTATCTGCTTAATCCACCTGAAGTACCGCCTGTACCAAATGTACATAGAATATTAAAATTTTCAAGTGAGTTGCCCTCTTCATGCAATTGTTGATCTATTTCAACTCCAGTTATGGTTCTATGTGCATTTACATTCAAATCATTATCATATTGTTCTGGACAGAAACAATTGTATATTTTTGCAAGTAATTTTGCTAAATTAATAATATCTTGTTTAGCTAATAATGCTTCAATTTCAGTAATTGAATTATCAAAAATACTTGGATCAAATTCCAACTGAGTTAATTGTGAACGAATGTTAGCAGCTGTTGCTTTTGCAACTAATTCATCTTTTTTTCCTTCCATTCCTGGTGCAGGACAAATATCCATTTCTAAATCCATTATTTTGATATTCATTTTTCTTAGTTCATGAAATACACCTTCTTGTAATTTTCTTGAAACAATTGTAACTACTTGTAGACCTAGTTTTGATAACATTCCTAATGCTATTCCAAAATTACCTGATGTGGCCTCAATTACTGTTTGACCGCTCTTTATTTTTCCTGTCATGATTGCATCATGAATTATGTTTGCTGCTGGTCTCATTTTGATTGATCCTGTAGGTAATGTAGAATCTAATTTTCCATAAACTTGTAATTCTGAATTAGAAAGTTCTAAGTTGTATATTTTTTTTGCACATTCTTTAAAATCATCTGTAATGTCTACTAGTGGCGTTGCATTAACTATTTTTGCTCCTTCCTTATTATTTTCTAAGTGGGGTACTTTACTCCATATTTCTTCTTCAAAACGTTCCAGCAAAACTTTGTCAATGTTATTTTCTTGATTTTGATCCAATTCCCTTTCTCATTTTTTAATTTTTAGAAGGTCATATAAAATATCTGATAGTTTACGATTAAATTTATTTTTGTTACTATTCATACATTCAAAATATTGATTACTTTATTTGGAATATCTTTCAGTCTACTTACTGCCATAGTTTTATCGTATCCTAAATGTTTTAGATTATTTGCTATGGTGGTTGCTCTCACTGTATTTGGACCTAATCCTAAAGCAATCATGCTTATTCCTAATGCTTTTAGTGATTTTATTCTCTTTCTAACTGCATCTGAATCTGATGGCTCTCCATCAGTTAATGTTAAAAAAATATTTGGTCGTTTTGTCTGTAATGTTGAAAACATTTTATCATAAACTTCTGCTAATGGTGTTGAGCCATTTGCAACTATTTGCGCTAGTCTTTTTGCAGTAGTCTTATTCCATTTCATATTATCTTTTTTTATTGACCAACATACTACTGATCTATTTTCTGTACTAAATGCATATACTGCAAATTTTATTTTAAGAAAAGATAAAACTTCACATAATGCTATAGTTGCTTTTTTGTATTCAATTGCATCTGAAGATATACTTGATGAATGATCCAATAGGATCACAATTTTTGTTTTAATTGATTTTTTAATATCTGAAAAAAATGGTTCATTACCTTCAATATAATTTTCATCATCAAACTCATCACCAGATATTAAATGCTGTTCTTTCCAACCTATTTTCCATTCTTTAAATTTCATTTTTAATCCATTAATCAAACTCATATCATAGATTATCGTTTCATCAATATTTTTTGTAGATGGAATTTGTATTCCTACTGTTTCTGATGAAAATCCTTTGTTTTCATTTTTTTTATTTTCATTGATTAATACTTTGTATTCCTCATAAACATCGTCGCCTTTTACTATTGAAGATGGATCAATTGAACCAAAATCGCCTTCTTTATTTTTAGCAATTATTTTTAAAACTTTTCTTAATTCTTCTTCTGATAATGCCATTCCAGCTTTCATAAATGCAACTGATATTGGAATTGTTAATAATGAATCAATATCTAAAATTTTAATTATCTGTGTTACATTTTTTTCAATCCAACTTGTTTTTTGATTATTTTCTATTGATTCATTTACAATTTTTTTTGCAAACATGCTAGCTTTTTTTATTTTTTCAAAATGACTTGATTGTATCTCTCCTTTAATTACCCCAAACATGAAATATTGGTAAAATGCTTCTACAATTCTTGCTTTGCCATAAACTGTATGAAGCTGTGGTCGTGCAACAAGCATATATGAATAATTAAAAATAATTTCTTCATCCATTCCCTTCCAAATCTTTCTTCCTAACTGCTCTACTCTTTGTGTTTCCATCGCATTAAGAATAAATCCAAAAGCATGATCATCACTAAGAATTTTTTCAGAATATTTTATCTTCATTGCTTCATACCATGATGATGTTCTAAATTGTCTGTATTTTTGGAAATCGTTCCCTATTCTTTTTTCTAGTGATGTTATGATTACTTTTCTTTCTTTTAATCTTGTTTTATTTTCAATATTACTTGAAATTTCAATTACTGTATCTTCTTTTTCAGACCATCTTCTGATAAGAAAAGTGGCAATTTCTACTAAAGAATCATTTTGAAGTTGAATGGATTGCATTTAACTTCTAAACATTGAAGTGATTATGTCACTCACTTTTTGATATTCTATATCTCCCCACTGTGTGTATACATTTCCAAAAACAATGTTGGCAGCTTCTCTTGGTGATACTTCTTTATCTAATAATTTTCCAAATGCAATGGTTTCTCTCAAACTTGGTGAATAAAATAATTCCTCAACGGCTGCAGCCTGTCTTAATGTATTTGCCAGTTTAATTCCTTGAACTATTTCTGATTCGTGATTCCCTGAAACATATTTTTTTACAATATCTAATTCTATTTGTTCTGGTGGATATTCTAATCTTATTCGTACTGGAAACCTGCTTAGAATTTGTGGTGGAAGTTCTTTTGTTCCACTATGCGTTAATGGATTTATTGTTGCAATTACAAACCAGTTTTCTTTTGCTTTAACTAATTCACCTGTTGCTTCTTTTAGTACAATTTGTCTTCTGTCATCTAATGCTTCATCTAATCTAAGTAACACATCTGCCTCAGCTGCATTAACCTCGTCTAAATAAAGTAAATTTCCGCTTCTCATTGATTTAATTAAAATACCTTCATCAAAACTGACTGTTCCATCTGTTAGTGTTTTTGTTCCAACCAAATGACTTTCTCTGGTTCTTAAACTAAAATTAATTGATTGTAAATCGATATTATTGATTTTAGCAAAATCTCTAACTAGTGATGTTTTTCCAGTTCCTTTTGGCCCAATTATGAGAACAAAAAGTCCTGCTTCATATGCTTTTTTAATGATTTGATTTGAATTGTTCCAATCTAGATATTGTATTTCTTCCAAGACTTCTTTCTATTAATTATGACAATATTTAATGTTGGATCTATTTTCCAAATGTTTCTACTTTTGCAAATGATGCCTCTAATCTTTGATGTAATGTTTTATTCCATTGTTCAAATCCTGATGGATCTTTTGGATAATCATAATAATGTTCAACTAACCATTGGTTTTCTTTTGATGTATATCTAAGACCGTCTGCTACGGTTTTATTCATTGCACCCCTTATGATCATGCCAATTTTGCCTAATCCTGTAAAGTCTGGATGTTCTCCTTTACTGATTGATTCTACATCTAGACCGCCCAAGAAATGTTTCATTCCATAACTGATTTGATCATTTGTCATTTGTTGAACTAATCTTCTAAAAAGTTCCAATCCTGCAGTTTTGTATCCGTATTCTTTAATGTAATCTAAATTGTATTGCCACAATGATGCTTCTGACATATCATTTGCTTGAAGTGATTCCACTACGTTCTTTCCTGCAATTGTTCCTGCAATTAATGCTGGTCCTATTCCACCTGCGTCAATTGGTTTTGGCATCCAAGCTGAATCTCCGACTAAAATATATCCGCCAGACACCATACAATCATTTTGTCTTCTTACTGAAACTTGGAAAACACCTGTGTTATTGTTAACATCTTCTACATCTTCTGAAAGTTTTGGATTTTTAATTACACTGTTTCTATTAAGATATTCTTTCATTAATGTTTGAACATTATCTTTTTTACCTAATCTTTTATTTCTTTTATCTAGTAATGTTTTTTCAACACCTAAGCCAATGTTGACTTTATTATCTGCTTTTGGAAATACCCATCCATATCCTCCTGGTGCAATGTCTTGATCTAAATGAATAATACAATAGTCCGGATCAAAT
Source organism: Nitrosopumilus sp. BACL13 MAG-121220-bin23 (assembly GCA_001437625.1). Lineage (GTDB taxonomy): Archaea > Thermoproteota > Nitrososphaeria > Nitrososphaerales > Nitrosopumilaceae > Nitrosopumilus. Next base: position 1,649 of record LIAL01000050.1, on the reverse strand, counting down.
TCTTTGAGATTTTCTTGTCCTGGTTCAAAGTACATAATTTCTCTTCCAGTTGATTCTAAATCTCGTCTATCTATTCTCTTTTCAACTTTAGTGGAATTCTTTAATCCATTTCTTAAAACTGATGTTACACCTGTTGTATCTACTACTATTCTACATGTTTTTTTGTATGGTTGTTTTGTTTTGTTATCTACCCCTTGAACTCCTACTACTTGCAATCCATCATAAATTAGACCTGTAAGATTAATTTCAAATTCAAATTCAATTCCTGCTTTTCTACAACGTTCATTTTGTATTTCAGGAAGTTTAACACGGTTTAACATGTAACCTGCTCCATCAAATGGAATTGATGTTTCATTGTCTGGTGAAAATGCCATTACTCCTTTTACATCATGTTCAATCTCTGGTCTAGTCCATTGAACTTTAATTCTCTCTGCCATAAAATCAACTGCTTCTTTTGAACATGCGTCTCCACATACCCAGCCTGCTAGTGATTTTCTTCCTGGCAAAAATTCAGTATTTCTGTCAATTACTAAAATTTTTAAATTTTGATTAGAATAATGTGCTATTGATTGTGCAGTAATTGTACCTGCTAATCCTCCACCTGCAATTATAACGTCATAATCTGTCATGATTACGGACTTGTTTATCCGTATTTATAATAAACCCTGTTCTAATGTTGAAACTCTCTTGATTATGATTTAATTTGGGGTCGGTTCGTCGCGGCGTCTTCAAGGCGTTAGCTCAGACTGGAGCGGCTAATATCTCCTCATTCCCAAATTAAATTATTGATCTATTCCTATTTAATCTAGTTGACCATTTGAAAAATTTCAGTAAATATTTTTACAGTATCTTTTTTGTTGTAAATTGGAGTATGAATTTTTATTTTTACGGTGTCTTTTTCACTAATTATCAATTTACCTTTAACTAATTCTTGCTTATCTACTCTCAGATGAAATCTTGAATCTATCGTTCTTTCTTCAATTTCTTCAATTAATTCATTAATTTGATTAATTGCTAGTAATTCTAACATTTTTTTTATAAAATTTTGACCCTGCTTTTTTACAAGTTTAGCACTTAACATTATTATTGGATTTTCAAAATAACCTGTGGTTTCTATTGATGTGAATTCTTCTTCTTTAATTCCTAATATCTCATCAAATGACTGTAATATTTTTGAAATATCTTCTGTTGCATGAACAATCACATCAATAGTAATTTCTATCTTATGAACCATAATTGAAAATAGATTATATTCTAATTACTTATGCTTCTAGTAATTTTGTTTCTTTATCTGCAGTTCTGATGAGTTTTACTTTCTCAAGACCAACATGTCTTACTTTGATAACTCTTTTGAATGCAGCCATGATATCTGAATTAATTTTACTGTAACATGTGGCTTGAACAAATTGATCAATTGTCATTTCTGGAACTGTTTTGTTAATTACATCTCTTGCAATAATTCTTAGTGCGTGCTGTCTTGATGTGTTTAGTGGTCTATGTGTTAATGCAAGTACTTTAACTCTGAATATGTATCCGTCTTTTGTTTTAATGTCTATTATGAAATTAATTTTGGATGAACCTCTTCTAACTAAACTACGCAAGAATTCTTTTGAATATTCAAATCTTTTGAAAATAGTTGTTGCAATTTC
>LIAL01000049.1 GCA_001437625.1 Nitrosopumilus sp. BACL13 MAG-121220-bin23 | reverse complement strand
CTTCATCCATTTTTCCATCAAATCCATTGTTTACTCTTTTACACAGAGTTTTCCCACTGGATGATGAATCAATATCCCCACCTATTGCAAGAGAGCCTCCGCCAACTATGGAGTAAGTTTTAGCAGCTGATTCGGAACTACTTTGGATCAAATCACCATCGACATACAAAGTACTTGCACCTGAACCGTTTTCAGCCAAGTTGTAAACTGCCATTATGTGGTGCCAATTTGTAAAGGAATCCAAATTATTTCCCTCTACACTTGTTGCAGAACTAACAAAAAAGTCTGTTCTGACTTTCATTTTAACTTTCTTTGCTTGCCATAAATTCAAATGATTTGACCATTTTCCATCAGCATTGGGATGTTCAACACAATATGAAATCATATCATTATAGTTAGTACCAGTTCCAGGAGAGTCTTCAACATCACCAACCCAAAGTTCTATGGTAACATCCCCCGTTGGCCAAGATCCTACCTCATCCACCCAAATATAATCACCGCCGCCTTGTATTGTTGATGTACTGTGTACAGTTGAACCTGCAAACTGTTGACCATATCCAATTTGACCTGATACCTGTGAAGTTTCACGAGAATCTTGATGGGTAATTCTGCCAGTACCTCCAGTGGTACCATCGTTGTCATTTCCAGTTACATCAGTAAATTCATCTACGTTGCCTGTTGCAGTTTGGTTAAGATGAAAAACAGCTTTGTAATTACTATCCCATACATCTGATGAGTCTACAGAAATTGAATCTCCCTTATAGTAAATGTAAATGTCTGTGGTGCTAGAAGATGGAAGTGTTGGGAATTTTACCCATGCGATAAGTTCGCCCGTAGAGGAATCAAATTTTTCAATTTCATGAAAAAGTTGGGTTGTTCCATCAGAAGCAGTAAAAACAAAACCCGTTCCATCAGAATTATTCACTTGAGTAAAATCAGAGTCAGTTAATGAAACTAATACTGGAAAATTTGATAAATCCGACGAGATGACTGTGTTTAACGAAACAGTAATTTTATTTCTATAATCCCATGATGTATCATACCATGCACCAAACGCATCAGAAGGCACGACAAATACTAGGAAGAATAAAACCAAAACTGACAAAATTATTTTCAATCGCATGAGATCTGATCGAAGTCTTTCTAGTATGTATAATTTTCAAAAATATTAGACAATTTTAGGCATGTACAAGACAATAGCTTGCCAATGCGGGTCAATTCTAAATCAAAGACGGGTCAGTTATTACACGATGCTATTCATGAAACGCCTATCTGCCTTTCTGTAAAACATCGTTTGAAAACTTTATGCCAGTTTCAATCCAATTTTTAATTTGTTGTGTTGAGACGTATGCAGATTCATCAATACAGCCATCAGTAGATTCCAACGTGCCGCCAAGATTTTCAATAAAGTCCACTAGTTCTTTTGAACATTTTTTACAAAACGATGCGCCACCGCCACCAGTATATCGAACCACTGTGATGAATAAACTTGAGTCAGTATTGGAATTGCAGTGACCGCATTTTATTTGATCATGGTAAATTGGTTGTGGGTAGATGCCTTTGTTGCCAATTAGACAACTTTGACAATACTCTACTTTCCAATCATCATCAATGTTAAAAAAATAATCTGCATTCTCTTTTTCACAATCTCCGCATCTACCATTACCATTGATGAGAAATGGTTCTTTAGAATACCTTGTAGGTGTAAACAAGGGTTTGGCCATGTGTAATGGTCGGGAATTGAAGTTTTAAAAGATAATGATATTTTTGCACTATTTCTAGGCGTGAAAATGTATCAGAATAACCTGTCTGTCTTAAAGTAAATTAGAATAGTAGTTTCATGTTTGTTCCATGTACTCTATGCAAGAAGATCATGCCGTTCAATGAAAGAAGGGTTAGGAATCAACATGATTATCACAGGTCTTGTGTTTGGCACGTTGCACATCTAGTTAGATTGGAAAATTTCTATTGAGTTCTATATAGCATACAATACACTAGATGAACTAATCAGGATCAACACAAGTAAAAATTTAGAATATACAATGTATGGAAACAGAAATTAAAAAACTAACTCAGTTTCACGACGACGATCTAGATGATTGTGACGATGAACCAGATTTTTGGTTTGAATGAGTTAAAAATTCAAGATAACTAAAAATAAATTATTTGGATTTAACTTCCATTCCGTGTTGAGATTTAATGATATACTTGTCTCTAACCTTTACGCTAATCCAATCAATTGCCAAGACGGTAATCAAAACAACCAGCATAAACATTGCAGCTTTACCATACTCAAAGAACTTGATGTAGTTAATTATGAAAAATCCGATACCTCCAGCACCGACAATTCCAAGAATGCTGGTTTGACGGACGTTATAATCAAACATGTAAAGTATCTGACCAAGCAAATGAGATGCAGATTCTGGAAGTACGACATAGCGAATTAACTGAAATTTACTAACACCAATAGAGCTTACAGCATCCATTGGGTCTGAATCAATGGTTTCAATTGACTCGTATTGCAGTTTTGTAACAAAGCCTATCGTATACATCACAATTGCTAAAACACCAGCATATGGTCCTAATCCCACCATAATTACAAACAATAGCGCCCACAAAATGGATGGGAATGTACGAATTACAGCCAATAGCGCTCTAGTTGGAGCGTAAACAAATTTGCTGTTTAGGTTTCGGGCTGCCATCATGCTCAGAGGCAAGCCAATTGCCACACCAATTACGGTTCCAATAAATGCCATTTGAAGCGTTTCAAGCATTGCCCACAATGCAGTTGGAATGTATTTTAGATCATCAATGATAGATTCTAAAACAAATATTTCAGAAATAATAACTCCCAAGTTTGGTATACCCTCTGCAAAGTCAACGGGATTTGCATCGACATTGTATGATGCAATGATAACTAGACCAACAATGATTCCAATGACGATATTATTTTTTGGAGTCAAGTGTTCATCTCCATAATTTCCTCAATAGTTAGGTTGCCTGTTTGAAAGTCAACTATAGAATCACCCTCAATACCAATCTCTAAAATCTTTTCTCCATCCTTCATTACTGCAACACGATTTGCATATTCCAGTGCAAGTTTCATGTCATGGTGAACCATGATTGCAGTTAGCTTCATTTTCTTTTGTGCATCCAAAATTAAATCCATAATTTCCCTGGCAGTCACATGGTCCAACTCTGAAACTATTTCATCAGCTAAGAGAATTGTAGGCTTTTGCATCAGTGCTCTAGCTATTGCAACGCGTCTTTTTTCACCGCCACTGATCATGTATGCTTTGCGAGATTCCATTCCAGACAGACCAACTAATTTTATAATTCTTTTAGCTTCTTGAATTTCATGTTCAGGGAATTGTTTTAGTATTGATTGCATTGCAGTAAGTCTTGGCAATGCGCCAATCAAAATATTATCAAGGACGCTAATGTTTTTTACAAGACCCAAACTTTGAGGAATGTATCCAATTGTGTGCATCATTTTTTTAAACGTTTTATTATTCATGTCAGGGGTTTGATAGTCCATTTTGATGGTACCCTTACTTGGAGTCATCATGCCGTTCATCAGTTTTAGCAAGGTGGACTTTCCTGAACCTGATTGGCCAACAATTGCATAGTTTGTGCCTCTATCAATGGACAAGTTGACTGCACTTACTGCAAAATTTTTAGAATCATATGATGTCCACACGTCATTCATTTGGATTATTTTTTTTGTAGAAATTAATTTATTATCAGTAGTAGGCATTAGAATTTATTTGATTTTAAAAATTCAGGGCTTTATTTGCTCTTATTGCCATTGTCAAGGATTTTTTGATCAAGACCTGTCAATACATCAATAAAAGTTCCAAATTCACCAATATGCATAGTGGTGGTTGTTGGAACTAGTGCCTCAGCACCATACAAATCAGTTAAAATGAAATTATTCTCATCATAATTGAGTTTAATCAATGCGCTAACTAAATTATCTTTAGTAGAGTCAGACATGCTAGAACTTACCATAAAGACATGTGATGGTACTGGTCCAATTGTTACAACTGGACGTAATTTCAATTGATCCTCCAAGTCAAGATATTTTTGCGGTGCAATATCAGAACCAAATGCAACATCAACATCTCCATTTAACAGTAAATTCAATGCTGCCTTGTATCCACCTGCAAAAGTGTAACTCTCAAAGTTGTTTGCAAGTGCTTGCTCTAAAGCAACGATATCGTCCCCTTCAATATCGATATACCCCTCAGTAACTAGAGTTCCCATAGGTCTTACAAAACCTGAGGAACCAGTTATGCTGGTAAATGCAACGCGCTTTCCAACAGTGTCCTCCAATGTGTTAATGGAATCATTTTCAGCTAACGTCCAAACTGTTGCTTGATAGTTTACCTTGCCCTCGACTATCTCTGCCAATACAGCTTCTGCACCTGTTCTTTGATGAGTAATCCATGCAGGTCCCGTATCCATAAAGGCAGCATCAATATGGCCAAATCTCATTCCTTCAATGATTGTTTCATAGTTTGTTGGGACAACTATCTTAACATCAATTCCAAGTTCAGATTCTAAGAATTTTTCTAGAACTTCTGCTTTTGGAGTTAATTCATCAGCTTTTTCAACTGGAATGAATCCAATAGTTATGGAATCAACATCGATAATTTTTGAATTAATTTCACTAGTTGTGGAATCCACATTAGTTATAGAATCAATATTATCATTTTGAAATTCAGTTGCTGGAGAATCAACTATTACAAAAGCAGCAACAAGTGTCGAAATACCAATTAATGCAAAGACAGCAACAAGTGTAAGAATTATTTTTTGGTTCATTTAATTCAAAAATTAATTCTAACAAAGATTATTTAAAGAATATGATAATTTTAGGGAGTTATTCCAAATCTATAGAATAAGAATACGTTTCAATTAATTGGACATTGTAGAATAAGAGTCATTAGGATGTAGGACTAGTGTGGGTGAGAGGTTCTCCAAAGTAATCTCTACTTTTCCAATCCTACTACGATAAAGTTTAATTTTTTTGCCTTCTGGGGAAATCACATATTTGTCAATTTCAGCCAGTGCAAGATCCTCCAATGTAGATAATGTCTTGTATACAGTTGAAATGGATATTTTTAACTCATCTGCGATTTGGGTAACGTCTTTTGACTCATTTTTTACTGAAAATAAGACAGAGCGGGTACACACGTTGCTTAGTGATTCAATAATTTTTTGGGTAATGTCAAACTCTGATAGTTGAATTATACCCCGTTTAGACACACAATATCTAATTTGATACCAATATTAAAACTGGTTCAGGCTTTTTTATGGAAATTTCAGCCTGCTTAATCCTGCTTCTGTACACCTTGTATTTTCGCCCCTTGTCTGAAATCAGCCACTCTTCAACCTTGATTAGTGTGAGTTCTTCAAGGTCAGATAGTTTTTTGTAAACTGAGCTGAGCGGTATTTTCAGTTTGTCTGAAAGTTCAGCAGCAGTTTTCCCTGTTTTAACCATGGAGAACAAAATTGCCCTGGATTCTGAATCAGCTAATGCCTCCATTACTTTTTGTGTGATATCATATTTTTTTAATTGCGGTAAGGTTATCCGTTTTGACATTTCTTTGTAATGAATATGTGGTATATTTAAGCATCTTATACATATTCTTATTCTATAGAATAAGAATCAGGAATTATTCTTTGATAAATTTGTATCATCAAATTTATTCCAAAACAATCCAAGAATAAATCCTACAGATATCCAAAAAGAAGTAACACCAAGAACAGACATGAGTCTAAATTCATTAACTAGATTCATGGGGGCTGTAACTTCATCAGGGTTTTCAGGCATTACAAAAAATGCAATGACAATAAAAATAACATATCCAAGTATGCCAAGGTATTTTTTATCGCTTTGTAATTTCTGCGATAGTTTGTAAAATCCAAGTGCCCCAAATCCAGAAATTGCAATAAATGAAATGTATAAAATTGATCTAAGAACGACAGTTTCAGCATCACCAACAGTTGGAGGATTTGCAGGGTATTTCAAAAACGGAATTAGATAGATAGTGAGCCACATTATCCCTGCAAGAATTACTGCTTTTGTTACGTCATTTTTACCAGGCAAAGAATTTCTTGATAACGCATATACGATTCCAAATAATGAGCCCATGGCAATCCCTAAAATCATTCCAGCTAAAACCTGCCCACTTTTTTGCCAGACTCGATACTCTTCATAATCTGCCCAAAATTGAGGATTGTCTTCTTCCTCACCAGAAGCAAAAAGATTCTCATTTTCAATGCCAATTGCCTGATCAAGATAAGGCTCAACTATTGCAAAATTAACAGTTCCATGAATTGCCCCTGCAAGTGCACCTGAAATTATAACAATCGCAATAAAGAGAGCACTTTTCACAAAATATTACCAAACGGGACCCGTTAATACGATAACTGATTTAAAAATAGATTATAGAATTATAGAAATAAAATTAATCTAATGACACGGAAATCCGGCTGCATGTCTCATATCGTGGGTAAGCTCATGAATAGTTAGGTCAACAAATGCTTGTTCACCATACACTACACTAAAGATATGACCTTGATCAAAACCTACAACAAATAGTCCTGCTGCAAATATTATGGCTAATGCCAATATTGCGACTTTAGATACACTTGTTTTTGATACGCTGTGTTGTACTGTAGACATTAAAAATACATTTTGTTGAATGTATTTATGTTCTTGGATAGAGCCAGGTTTTAGAAAATATTGGAAAATTATCCTTTTGATCGATATCTGAGGTATCGTCTTACTCCAAAAACTGTAACGTCTGGGATTCAAGAATTAACGAAGATTTTTAGGATTTAAGAATAAAATAAGAATTGTGAAATTATATTATTTATCAATACCAATTGTAATTGGAATCATAGTAGGGGGATTTCTTGGCACATATGGAATCAATTCAAATGATTCACAAATAGTGACATCAGCAAAATTAATTGAGAATGGATCACCGTTTCTAGGTAATGCTGATGCGTCAATTACAATATTGGAGTGGGGTGATTATCAGTGTACATTTTGTTACAAATTCCATCAAAATACATTGGAAATAATCAATGAGGATTTTATTAAAACTGGAAAAGTGAAAATGGTTTTCAAAGATTTTCCACTAAATGGTCCTGATTCAAAATTAGCTGCTGAGGCATCTTACTGCGCACAAGACCAACAAAAATATTGGCAATACCATGATGAACTTTACAAAAACTGGGGAGGGGAGAGAACAGGATGGATAACAAGAGAGACATTAACTGAATTTGCACAAACAGTGAATTTGGATACGCAGAAATTTAACAGATGTTTAGATGATAACAAATATGAAAATAAAGTAAATTCACTTTATGAATTTGGAAATGATATCGGAATAGATGCAACACCGTCATTTTTAGTATTCAATGATCAAAAAATGATTAAAATTCGTGGAAATCAGCCACTGGAAGTATTTTTAAAAACTTTTGATGCATTGGATTAAAGAGCAGATGATTGCATTTTGTTTTAGCGTGGTTTTCTAAAAAATTAATTTAATGATAATGTCCAACATGATAATTTTATTTGGCTAAATCAAATATTTTTCAAATTCTTGTTTTGAAATAATTTCGTGTTCTAACTCTTTCATCTCATTGTAGCATTCATTGCATGAATGGGTGACAAATCTAGTTTCATCAATAGTGCAAATTGTAAAAATATCCTGAGACATCTCCATTTGTAATTTGGATATGTCGATATGTCTGCACATTTTGACTTTCATAGATATCAGTTAATGAAATTAAATTTAAAGATATGAGTATTAGAAATCATCACGATTTGCATCTAATGTGGGAGTGTCCTTTTTTTTAATTTTCTCCTACGATACACAGGGAAACAACTATCAAGAGACATTCCCTTTGCAAGTTATGAAAGTACACAATTTCAGTCTAATCATAATTGGTTACGGGTTAGCTTCACTTGGAATGATGTTCATGATGTTATTTGTTCAAACCTTGGGAAGTGCGTGGTTGATTTTTGGCTCCATTACATTTGTAGCAGCAATTTGGATAATAAGAAAAGAAAGAATAGACAGTAAAGCTGAAAGTTTGCAAAGTGAATTTTTAGCTATGGATTTTAGTGAATGTGTCAAGTGCGGAGAATTAAGATTTGATAAAAAAGTTAATCGTTGCATAAGTTGCGGATATCAAAATTAGTCAAGTGTGATTATTACAGATATCAAAATTAGTCAAGTGTGATTATTACAGATTCAAAA
>LIAL01000048.1 GCA_001437625.1 Nitrosopumilus sp. BACL13 MAG-121220-bin23 | reverse complement strand
TTATTTAGAAAAATTAATTTCAATTCGCATTATATCGTTGATAATTTTTATAACTTTTTCAATTATTTTTGAATCCATTGAGAAAAAACCTCTAAATTTATCATCACCTAAATCTTCTACAACTAAACCAAATGGACCATTTGGTCCTTTTGTGACTACTATCCACATTTTTTCAATATTTGTATCTATACAACTTAGAATCTCTGCTGTACTTGGAACTGAATCTGGTGGAATTAAAAATGGATCATCAAAACCTCCAATTACCCATGCATGGGGAATTTTTTTCAAAATATTTGTATACCTTTTTTGTACGTATTTGTATAATTTTTCAGTTTCAAATGTAGCTAGCAATGGTACATAATTTTTTACTGCATATGCTTCAATATCCATACTTAATCTATATAGATCCTCTCTCTTTGCCTCGAAATTAACAAATTCAGCCTTGGTAAAGTCCTCTAATGTGGATAATCCTGAATTAGTTGTAACATCCTTTAGATTGTCTTTTGGTAACTCTGGACATTGAATTTTTAATTCTTCTATGAAACTTTTGTATTGTTTACTCAATAATGAAAAAATCTTTTTCTTCTATTTCAATATTAATATCATATATTTCTAGTGCCAATTTAATCTACAATAATAATTTAATCTACTAAATTATGCATTGATTTTAAATCTTTTTCAAATGGTTTTAGTATTTCTGGAATTTCAATTTTAATTGAATCTTTTAATGATAAATTTTGAGATTTTTTTTCATTCCAAACTTTGGAATTGAATTCAGCTATTTGTTTAGTAATTTCTGTTTGTTCTTCTATATTTTCAACATCAACTTGTTTTTCTTTATGTATACTTTCATTTGAATACAATATTTTCCAAAGATGTTCTGTAATGAAGGGTGTAATTGGAGCTAATAATTTTAAAATTGTTGCCAATGTTTTATGAAGTGTAAATATTGCACCATCTCTTTCTTCATCTGAAAAATTAATTCCATATGCTCTAGTTTTGACCATTTCAATATAGTGTGCTGCAAATACATTCCAGGTAAATTCTCTAATTGCAATTGCAGGAATAAAGAAATTATATTCTTCATAACCTTTCTTACATTCTTTTACTACCTTATCTAATTCAGATAAAATCCATTTATCTGAAGGATTTGTAACTCCTGAATCAATTACTGGAAAACTAGACAAAAATCTGGACACATTCCATAATTTACTTAAAAATTTTCTAGTTGATTCAATTTTTTGTTCATTACATCTAAAGTCATATCCGTGATTAATCTCACTTGCACTCCAAAATCTAAAAGTGTCTGCACCTAATTTTTCAATTACTGGTAATGGATCTATTGCATTTCCTTTACTTTTACTCATTTTCATTCCTTTTTCATCTAAACCGTACCCCATTACCCAAGCTTCAGACCATGGTTTTTCTCCTGTTAATTCTTCACATCTCAATAACGTGTAGTATAGCCATGTTCTCACAATGTCTTTTGCTTGTGGTCTAATTGATGCTGGATAAACTTTTTTGAAAAATTCCTCATCTTTTCCAAATTTACTAATGAAAAGTGGTGATACGCTGGAATCCATCCATGTGTCAAATGTTCTTTCTTCACCGATAAACTCTGTAGATTTACATTTTGTACAATTTGCTATTGGACATTTTTGATTCCAAGGCCTGTAATATTTTCCTGGTTCTGGAACATGTGGCTCTGAACACTTTTTACAATACCAAATTGGAATTTCAGTACCGTAAAATCTTCTTCTTGAAATTGGCCAATCAATATTAATTGATTCTAACCAATTCATCAAAATCTGCTTATGCATTGTAGGATGAAATGTTATTTCTTCTCCTATTTTTTTCATTTTTTCCACTTTTTCTTTTTGTTTAAGATAATATTCTTCCATTGGTATTATTTCAATTGGAGCTTTACTTCTTTCTGAAATTGGAGTTCTATGAATAATGTCTTCAATTTTTTCAACAAATCCTCTGGTCTCTAAATCTTCTATAATTTTTGTTCTTGCTTGTTTTGGTTTCAAGCCTGCATATTCGCCTGCAACTTCTGTCATTCTTCCATCTAGTCCAATTGCAATTATTTCTTCTAATTGTAACTCTCTAAATAATGCAACATCGTTTTGATCACCATAACTACATACCATTACTGCCCCTGATCCAAATTCTTGTTTAGCTGAATTATGAGTTATTAATTCTACTTCTGCATTGGTAATTGGAACAATTATTTTTTTGCCGATATATTTTGAGTATCTCTCATCTTCTGGATTTACAATAATTGTTCTACATGCGCAAAGTAACTCTGGCCTTGTACTTGCAATAATTATTTCCTGATCTGTATCTTTTATTTTAAATTTCATGTAAACTAATTTGGTTTGTATGTCTTCATGGATTATTTCTGCATCTGCAATGGTAGTTCCTGAAATCCAATCGTAATTGTTGGGTCTATTTGCAAGATACACTTGACCTTTTTTCCACAAGTCAATGAATGTTGATTGTGTTAGTGTTCTATATTCTTCAGAATCTGTTCTATAGTAATTTGCAAAATCGCCACTAATTCCTAAATTTTTCATAATTAGAATCATTTCTGCTTCTAAATCATCTAAAGCATTTTTACATAGACCTAGAAATTCATTCCTATCTGTTTCTCTCATTCTAATTTTGTGCTTTTTTTCTGTATACAGCTCTACTGGTAATCCGTTTCTGTCTATACCAATTGGAAAATATACATTTTTTCCAGCCATTCTTGCAGTACGTGCAATCATATCTATTTGTGAATAATGTGCTGCTGCACCTATGTGCCATGGTCTACCTGATGGATATGGTGGCGGTGTGTCTATTGTAAAGTTATTTTCTTTAGGTATAAAATCATAAATTTTATCCTCTTCCCATTGTTTTAGAATATTTTTTTCTAATTCTGGATTCCATGCTTTCTCTGATATTTTTGGTTCCATTTTTTTTTATCTTTCAATGTTGGAAATTATGTGAGATCCTTTGTTGTATCCTTCATAAATGTAAACTCCTACTGCTTCTACATTTGCTGGCATTTTTGGAACTAATAATTTTATAATTTCACTTGATAAATTTTCAACTGTAGCTTCTCCTTCTAAAAGATATGTTGTATCTTTTGGAACTTGTAAATCAAACATTCCTTTTGGTCCATCAAAATTAATTTGATAATGAGAATCATCCTCTTTCTTTAGATATTTTCTATTGATGAAAAATTTATGATCAAATTCATTAACGACTTCTTTAATAATTTTTTTTGCTATTCCAAAATCAACAAGTAAATTATCTTTCATTTGACCCACCAATTCTACCATAACTGATGATGTATGTCCGTGCAGAATTGAACATTTTTCAACTAGTGGAAGTATGTGTGCATAATCAAATGAAAATGATGCATCCTCTAAAAATATAGATCCTGTTTGCGGTGTTTTATCATAAAATACTATGTCTTGTAATTCTTTAATCTGTGCAACATATTTTGCATGCCCAATTGCCATAACTTTTTTTTCAGGAAAATCTTCTTTAACTTGTTTATATTTTTCAATATCTTTATCATTGTCAATTACTTCGATTAACCCTTTTTCAGTTTTAAAATCAATTTTTACTTTAGTTCCATTTTTTAGTGTAATTTCATGATTGTATTCATAATCATTTTCTAAAAATGTGAGCATTTGAGCTACTGTTAATTCTGTTCTAGTTTTTAGTAAATTTCCTTTTTTGTCTATATACTTAAAATCTGAATCTAAAATTGTAGGGCTTGTAGTCATGTTACATTTTTTGATTGTGGATACAATATAAATTCTGTAATAATCTGACTGAATATAATTTTTTTATACTAAATTAATGAATTTAAAATTCTAGCAAGGTTGACATCATTTTTTGTAATCCCTCCTACATCATGTGTTGTTAATTCTACTGTAATTCTGTTGTACACATTAAACCATTCTGGATGATGATTCATTTTTTCAATCTCCATAGCTGCTCTAGTCATAAAACCAAATGCTTGATTGAAATTATCAAATTTAAATTCTTTATGTAGTTTATCATTTTTTACACTCCATTCTGATAATTTTTTCAATTCTTCTTCTATTTCTAATTCTGATAATCTCATCATATTGTGTTGTTGTTATTGTTAGATTAAAAGATTGATGAATTACTTATTTTCTTAATTTACTAATGATTTTACCATAGTTTTCCTTGCATTTCTAAAATTAATTTTATGTCTTTCGAAATTGTATTTATTGTATCTAAATCATAATTTGCATTTGTAAAATCTATGGATGCAAAAGTTGCACCTTCAAAATTTGTATGCCTTAAATTTACTCCACTTAAATCCACATTTTTTATTTCTGTATTTCTTAAATCCGCATAAAATAAATCTGCTCCACTAATGTTTGCATTTGTAAGATCCGCCCCATACAAGTCAGTATCCCAAAGTTTTGCATTTGAAAGATTTACATTTTGTAAATCAGCACCTCTTAATTTTACATTAAATAATATTGTATCACTTAAATCTGCTCCAGTTAAATCTGCCCCGCTCAAATTTGCATTATGAATATCTCTATTTTTAAGATTAACTCCACTCAAATTTGTGTTTGATAAATTTCTTCCAATTAATTCTTCATAATCAAAATTAACTTTTGAAAAATTTCTTTTTTTAAAAATATCTTTTGGTTCCATTTTATTTTCCAGTGAAACATTTCGTTATTATTGTGTTTATGACTATTTTCTCTCTATTAGACATAGTTTATGGAAATATATGTAAAAATAATTCTATTCTTTAATGTGAGTGATATGGATTTCCTGAGTGAAACATTATTAAAAAATATTAAAAATTCTATCTCTGAGATAGTACCAAAAAAGAAAATGGGTGTTGCTTTTTCTGGTGGTGTTGACAGTACATTAGTTTCAAAAATTTGTTCAGATATGGGATTTGATGTTGTTTTACTTACTATTGGATTTCCTGAATCTCATGATATTTTATTTTCTAAAGAAGTTAATGAATTTCTAAAATACTCTCATCATATTTTAGAAATTGATAGTGAAACATTTCCTACAATCACTTCCAATATTCGCAATGTGATTGATACTGATAATTTATCTTGGAATGAAAACTGTATTGCTTTTCATTATGTATCTAAACTCGCAAAAAGTTTGAATCTTGACACTGTGATTACTGGTAACGGTATTGATGAATTATTTTGTGGATATAATGCATATCGTGAAGCTTTTTCTGGTGGTGAAATAAAAATTAATGAAGTTATGGAATTGAAATTAGATAATGAATTAAAAATGATGAAGGCTGTAAATGTGGTTGCTTCGGAATTTAATGTAAAAATTCTACAACCTTTACTTTCTGCACAATTCATAGAATATGCCAAAACTGTTCCTATTTCTGAAAAAATTCATAGTTCTGATGATCTGTTTCGTAAACATATCATACGTAAATTAGCTAGTGATGTAGGTGTTCCAGAACTTTCTTGCACTAAAAGAAAAAAAGCATTACAGTATGGTTCTAAAATTCATAAATCTTTAGTAAAAATTAGATAAATTTTTTTATTGTTTTCTGAACTGATTTTTCAACATTACTGATGATTTTAGGTGATGCTCCAAGATGTTTCTCTGGCGAGAAAATTGAATCTATTTCATTATTTGTTAATTTTGAAGAGAATGCTTTATCTTTTTTAATTGCATCTTTGTAGAATATTCCCTTATCATTTGCTTCAAATGCGACTCTTTGTACGTCTCTATAGGCTACAAATCTTGGAATGCCTTTTTTGATGAGTGCCTCTAACACAAATTCTGCAAATATTTGTCCTTTTGTAATGTATAGATTATCTACAATTCTTTTTTCATTTACTATCAAATTTGATATAATTTTAGTCATTGTTTCTAACATTTCATCAACTAAAATTGAAACTGTTGGAATTACAAATCTTTCATTAGCTGAATTTGAAAGATCTCTTTCATGCCATAATGGAATGTTTTCAAATGCAACTGCAACTTGACTTCTTACTAATTTAGATAATGATGATACTCGTTCACTCTTTATTGGATTTCTTTTTACAGGAACTGCACTACTTCCCATTTGACCTTTTTTGAATTGTTCTGCAACTTCACCAATTTCAGTTCTTTGTAAATTTCTAATTTCTATTGCAATTTTTTCTAACGTTGTACCAATTAATGCTAATTCAAATACATATTCTGCATATCTTTCTCTAGGAACAACTTGTGTTGTAACTTCTGCTGGAAATAATTTTAATCTCTTTGCAGCTCTTTTTTGTACTTCTAATGCCTCTGCACCCATTAAGGAGCCCGTTCCAACAACTCCTAATGTTTTACAAATCAAAATTCTTTTCTTTATTTCTTCAATTCGTTCTACATGTTTTGCCATTTCTGCAGCCCAGTTTGCAAATTTTAACCCAAATGAAATAATGCTTGCATGTTGTCCGTGAGTTCTACCTACTGCTGGTATCTTTGCATATTTTTTAGATTTTTTTGCAAGAATTAATGCCATTTTTGCAACTTTAGGTTCAATGATTTGTAATACGTCTCTCATTTGCATGGAATTACTTGTATCTACTAAATCATTACTTGTAAGACCATAATGGATCCAAGGTCTTGCGCTTTTGGAACATTTTTCACTAAGTGATTCTACTAATGCAGCTGTATCGTGATCACTTTTTGCTTCTAATTGTTTGATTCTTTTTACAGTGATTTTTCCTGACATTGCAGCTCTGTGAATTTCTTTACCTATACTTTTTGAAATAATTCCTATTTCACTTTGGGCAATGGCAGCAGCTCCTTCTATTTCTAACTGATAGTCTATTTTCTTTTGTTCACCAAATATTTCCATCATTTCTTTAGTACCATAACGGCCATTATCAATAGGTAAAATTGCCAACATTTTGGTATCTGTATATTAGAAAATAAATCTACTTGTTTTTCTATCTATTTTTGCGATCATTGTACGATTAATCTCTATTACTGAGTATTTTTTGATTAAAATTTTTAAGTTATTTTTGTTTTATTCCTGTATCTGATAATACCCATTCCAGTGATTTCAAATAACCTTGGTTGATTTTTTTTTATCAATTATCCCATCTGGATTTGCTCTTAATTCTGCAAGTAACTGGTTTGCTTTTTCTGTAATTGTTGCTTTATCTAACATATTTTTCATTAAATTCTTGTTGATTTAAAATTATTCTTAGAATACTTATGATGATTTAAATTGGATTGAAAGAAAATTTTACCGATACTTATGACATCAAACATTCCAAAAAAAATTGGAGAAAATCAATATCAAATTGATGCTGATCCAAATACTGGAATGAATGTCCCTGTGAGAATTTATGCTGATGAGCCATTATTACAAAAAATGTTGTCTGATAGAACTATCATGCAGGCTCGAAATGTTGCGTCTATTCCTGGTATTGTTAGTCATAGTGTTGTTTTGCCTGATGGTCACGAAGGATATGGTTTTCCTGTAGGTGGAGTTGCAGCTATGGATGCTGAAGAGGGAATGATTAGTCCTGGTGGCGTTGGTTATGATATTAATTGTGGGGTGAGATTACTTCGTTCAAATTTAACTGAACAAACAGTTCGTTCAAAATTAAAAGATTTAGTTAATGATTTGTTTAGTTCTATTCCTTCTGGCGTTGGTTCTAAAGGTGCAGTTAGACTTACTAATTCAGAGCTTGATGAAGTTTTAGTAAACGGTGTTAATTGGGCAATTGATCATGGATATGGTTCATCAAATGATTCTGATGTTTGTGAAGAGAATGGTAAAATACCTGGAGCTGATCCAAATAAAGTTTCTGATAAAGCAAGAAAAAGAGGAGCGCCTCAACTTGGAAGTCTTGGTTCTGGAAATCATTTTCTTGAAATTCAAAAAGTTGCAGAAATACATGATGAAGAAGCTGCAAATAGAATGGGAATTAAAGAAGGAACAATTACAGTTTTAATTCATTGTGGGTCTAGAGGATTTGGTCATCAAGTTTGTAGTGATTATCTTCGAGTTGCAGAACAGGCCATGGAAAAATATAACATCCATTTACCTGATAGAGAACTTGCATGTGTTCCAAATAATTCTGAAGAGGGTGAATCTTATAGAAAAGCAATGTTTGCCGCATTAAATTTTGCATGGAGTAATAGACAAATGATTACTCATTGGACTCGAAAATCTTTTGAACGTGTATTTAATCAAACAGAATCTGATCTTGATATGAAATTAGTTTATGATGTTGCACATAATATCGCAAAGGTAGAGAAACATAAGGTTGATGGTAAAGAACGAAAATTAGTTGTTCATAGAAAAGGTGCAACTAGAGCATTTCCATCAAATCGTGATGAAATTCCATCTAAATACAGAGATTTAGGTCAACCTGTTTTAGTTCCTGGTTCTATGGGAACTTCAAGTTGGATTTTACTTGGAAAACCTAATTCTATGGATTTGAGTTTTGGTTCCACTGCTCATGGTGCTGGACGAACTATGTCTAGATCACAGGCTAGAAGAAATTATACTGAAGATTATGTAAAAAAATCCCTCAATGATAAAGGGATATTTATCAAAGCATTAACTCGAGATGGCGTTGTAGAAGAAACACCTGAGGCTTACAAAGATGTTGACGCAGTAGTTAATGTTTCACATAATTTAGGAATTGCCACTAAAGTTGCAAAATTAATACCAATAGGTGTGATTAAAGGTTGAGCGAAGATGATTCTGAACTTCAAAGGTTACAAGCCAAACGTCTAGCTGAAATGCAAAAAAATATTTCTTCACGAGAAACTATGGCATCTGTTGAACCTACTTCTGAATCTCCAAAAGAAAAAATCCTTAGTCCTAGAGATTTAGTAGTTAAACAATTAGGATTTAGAGGATTAGAAGTTTTAACTAATGCTGAATCCCAATTTCCTAATGAAGCTAAGGTTGTAATTGAAAAGTTATGTGAATTAATTAAAACTGGTGAAATTTCTGAAATTCTTGACGGTGGAAAG
>LIAL01000047.1 GCA_001437625.1 Nitrosopumilus sp. BACL13 MAG-121220-bin23 | reverse complement strand
CTTCAAATTCTTTATAAGGGTTATCAAAATTAGTGTCTACCAATTCTGATCGAATCGGGAAGGATGCATTACATTAATTCCAGAAAGAGAGAATTTACGATCTTTTTCTCTAAAAATATTAAGTGAAGCATTGGCAATAATGAGTTCAAAGAGATTGGTTGCAGATAAATCAACTATTGTTGAAAGCATTGCTTTAATTGGATCCATATGAGTGACTAGAACAACATTTTCATCAGGATGTTTCTCAAGTACATGATCAACTATTCCTAAAACCCTTTTTTTCACATCTGCAAAAGTCTCTACTCCATTATGGGCAATTTCCAATTCACCATTATAGAATTTCATAAACACGTTACCATGACTAGTAAAAATTTCATCATACGGTACACCAGTAAATTTACCCATATCAAGTTCAATAAGACGATCATCAATTGTAACATCAATAGAATTATGCTTTCCAGCAATTTCAGCAGTATGCTTTGCTCGTTGTATAGGACTTGAATAAATTGCAGAAATATTCATTTCTTCAAGTAGTTTAGCAGTTTGTTCTGCTTGTTTAATTCCTACATCAGTTAGTGGAACACCTAAAGTTCTACCAGATAGAACTCTTTCAGTGTTATTTGTTGCCTGACCATGTCTAAGGAAAATTATTTGACCCAAGTTGCACGTGTTTCAAATAGAGATAATAATAACATTTTCAGGTAGTAAATTATGAAAGTAGGAATTATCGGCGGAACAGGCGGAATGGGTAAAGGCTTTGCATTAAGATGGGCACAAAATCATGACATCATAATTGGTTCAAGAGATGCTACAAGAGCATCAGAATCAGCAGTAGAATATACAAATCTTGTAAAACAATCTTTTGGAGACGTTAAAGGAACCATTACTGGAAATGATAATGTTTCAGTTGCAAAAGATAGTGACGTTCTAATTTTATCAATTCCATATGAAAATATTGATTCAGTATGTTCTGGAATCTTATCTCAAATAAAAGATACTTGTGTTGTGGTATCCCCAATTGTTCCAATGACAAAAACAGATGTTGGTTTTGAATGTGTTTCAATTAAAGATAACAAACCATTTTCATACAAACTGGTATCAAACCATATGAAAGATAAATCAAAACTTGTATCAGCATTTCATGTAATTTCTGAAAAAAAATTAGTTAATCCCGCACTAGAATTAGATTATGACATATTTGTTTGTGGAGATGACAATGAATCAGTTCAAGTGGTAAATGGTTTGATTGATGAAATCAAAGGACTGAGATCAATTTACTTAGGACCAATAGAATTATCATATCTTGCAGAAATGGCTACACCATTGTTACTTAACGCAATGATAAGAAACAAGATCAAGAATCCAGGTATCAAAATCATCTAGGGTATTTATCATGAGTGATGAATATCAGAGGCGAGGTAGGAATTGGTATACAGCAATTGGTTTAATGTTTTGTATAATGGCGACAATAGTTTTAGTTCAACAATTATTGATATGGGGTCCAGAATTTGTAGAGGATTTTTTACTTAATGGAGAAATTACGAATGAAAAAGTTTCAACTGGAATGTTAGCATTTGGGATTTTTATGATAGTAGTAGGATTTACAAAATATGAACAAAAGAGATGAATTTCTAAAAACACAAAAAATTTTACGATTATCTACTATTGATAAAAATGATTTTCCACACATTGCACCTGTCTGGTATAGATATACTGGAAAAAAAATATACATAGGGACTAACACTAAAAGCCAAAAAATAAAAAACTTGCAAAAAAATAATCACGTGTCATTTTGTGTAGATGTAGGCGTAAATTCTCCAGATATCTATGGAGTGATGGGACAAGGAATTGCCAATATTATTTTAGAAATACCTAAAACAAAAACAATTGCAAAAAAAATACTTTTAAAATATTTTAAAACATTAAAAAATAAATCTGCAAAAAAATTACTTGATGATACCGATTGTATTATAGAAATAATTCCACAAAAAATTTCAGTTTGGGATTACTGAGTAACAAATTCTTCGATTTTATTCATTGCAGAATTTAAAATGTCAAGATTTGCAAGATAAACAAGTCTAAAATGTCCACTACCATATTGTTCTCCAAATCCAGAACCGTGAACAGTTAGAACGCCTTTGGATTCTAATAATTTTGTAACAAATTCTTTATCATTACCAAATCTATTATCTTCAATTTTTGGAAATGCATAAAACGCACCTTTAGGAGTAGAACAAGAAAGTCCAGGCATTTCATTAAGACGTTTTACAACTAAATCTCGATGTTTTTTCATTTCTGAAACAAAATCATGTATATAATTTTGAGGTCCACGAAGAGACTCCAAAGCTGCATGTTGTACTGGAAGACTGGTTGCAATTCTTACTCTTGCAAGTTTAGGAAGATGTTCCCTTAATGCTTCAAGTTGAGGTGACTGATTAAATGCAATATAACCAATTCTCCAGCCAGACATTAAATGTACTTTAGAAAATCCATTTAGAATAATTATAGGTGAATCACTTGCAACTTTTCCAATCCCTACAAATTTATCATCAAAAATTATTTGATCATAAATTTCATCGCAAATAATGTAGAGATTATGTTCATTAGAAATATCTACTAATTTTTTGAGTGCATTTTCATTAAACACAACACCGGTAGGATTATTTGGACTAATCAAACAAACTGCAACTGTTTTAGATGTAATTTTAGATTTAATATCATCAAAATCAGGAGTGGAATTATTCAAGTCAACTGCAAATTCTACAGGAATTCCACCATGCAATCTCACATACGAAGCATATGGAGGATAATAAGGTCCGGGTAAAAGTACTTCATCACCTTCTTCTACAATTGAAGAAATGACCATATCAAGTCCTTCAGAAACACCATTTGTAATTAAAATATCATCAGCTGTAATAGAAAGCCCTTTAGCATTTTCTTTTTTTGCAATCTCCTCTCTTAATTCTAAAAGACCTTCAGATGAAGAGTAATAATTTTCACCATTTTTGATAGCATCAATTAATGCTTGTTTTACATTATCAGGAGGTTGAAATCCAAATTGTACAGGATCACCAATATTGAGATAATCAACCTTCATGCCTGTTTGTTCAACTTTTCTTGCAGCTAAAACAATATCTCTAATTGCATACTCAACCCCTACAACTTTTTTTGAAACTTTCAAAGTATCTAGACAGATATTTAGACCTGTTAAAATGTTAATTGTTTGGACTCGTGGCTCAGCCTGGATAGAGCAAGCGGCTTCGAACCGCTAGGTCGAGGGTTCAAATCCCTTCGAGCCCTTTAGATTATTTTATTAAACAAATAATTTAGTAGATAGTAAAATGAAGATATCAGCATTAAAAATTGGATTAGCGGTGGTAGTCATTGGAATGATTTGGGTTTCAGTTGTATTCAATGAAACAGAAAAAAATCATGAGTCGATAGTATTAGAAAAATCAAATTCTATAGAATCAAAATTAGAATTTGGAGAAAATGGTATTGGGTATTACAAAATATACATGCCTGAATTTACCGAAGAAAAGGTATTTGTTCAAATTTTAGATATGAATTTGAATATCATAGAAGAACAAAAAATTAAAACTAAATTTTCAGTTTCATATTTTGATTTTAATGAAAATGGAATATATACAATAAAGGTATCAAATATTTCAGAAAATCAAGTTAATGTACAAATAGAATTTGGAGATACAAATTCAGATAAAATGATAGTCCCGGGATTCATGATACTATTAGGTTCTTTGTTAATTATGTTAATGTCTTATCTAAAAATAAAAAATTACAATATAGAACAGCCTGATGAAAATATTACATGAATTTGAATACATTGTACAGTGTGACCAAAAGTTAAAACTAAATTAAAAAGTAACCAAGTTACAAAAAATAAAAATGCCATAATGGAAAAAGGAAGAAATAATTTTAATTTTGTATGTTCTCTATTTTTTATTATTAATACGGCACCTAATGATGCAAGAATTAAACCAAATTCAAGTGGTTGGTGAGACCAGGAAACTAATCCATCAATTCCAAATAAATCATGAGATAACGAATCACCAAATCCAGAAATCATTTGAACAATAGATCCAACAATAACAAGTTTAATTCCAGTTTTTAAAGATCCATGAACAGATTTTCTAAGTAATAGTAAACAACCCATCCCGGCAGCAAAAGTTGTCATAAAAACTCCGATGTAAACTAGAATATGAGATGGGCTCCAAAAGAATTCTTTTTCTTCAAACATATGAGATATAGCATCCCAAAATCCAGCAGAAACAATTACGATAGGACCAATTACTGCTAAAATAGATACCAGTGAAACAAGTGTACTAGATTTTAAAAATGAAGAGTTTGAAAGTAAGGAATTTGAAAGTAAGGAATTTGAAAGTATTTGGATTAATTTCATTTTATTGTTACCCTAAAAGAGGTATATTTGAAATATGGTAATACTAGAATTAGAAAGAATGTACATTGTGCACAATTTTAAGAATTAAGTATATTACATGAAGTATCATGAATCAACCATGAGTCCAGGAATAGGATTAATGAAGAGAAGGTTAGAAAAAGAGAAAGATGCAATTGCATTAGCAACATCAGGGATTGCAAAAGAATACGACATAAAACCAGAAAATCTCAAAACATTAGAAACAAAGTATCATGATGATGCGGGAGATTGGTATGTTGCACTTGGATGGGATGAAAAAAAAGCAATAGTTAAGATGGATTCAGTATTAGGAACCATTACTGAAATTAAAGAAATTTAATTTATTGCTAAAAATTATTTAGAAAATCAAAAAATAGAATTATAATTGGATTAACATGAATATTATCAATGGAAATCACAATAGAACCTTGGAAAAAACTAATCATTCATGAAATTATTGAGTATAAGTTTGAGGATTGGGTAAAACAAATAGCATTTAGTACAAAATCATCTGGTGGAGGTATTCCAACTATGCAATGGACAAATGGAATTGTTTTTGCATCAGCCAGCCTACCAACTACAAATGCAACAGTTGAGGAGCAATTAAAGGGAATTTTACATTGGTCATCAGTCTCATTTGCAATTAAAGAGAAATTTGAAAAGCAAATTGTTAAAGAAAACGCAACAATAAATTTAGTAGATGTAAGCGTAAATGAAATTTTTAACAAATTGGCTATTGAGTTAAAATCACAGTCAAAATATGCAGTTTCAGAATCTGGCAAAAATCAATGAATATTGAAGAAGAAATTAAAAAATGTGAAATATACTTAAAACAAATTAAACAATATGATCCTGATCCATTTTATGTAAATTATTTTTTTAATAAATACATTAATTCAATTAATAACATAATTTATGGAATTTTTGAGGAAGCAAATATGGATTTTGGGTTATTTGTTACAGAAGAAATTACTCAGAGAAAATTTAGTGAGAAAGCAAATGAGAAAAAAGATACAAATGCATTAAAATTTTCAGAATGGTTTTCAATAAAATATAAAAAAGAACATGAAAATCCATATCCAAATTTTATGAATGAAATTTGTCAATTTAAAAATAAAAATGAAACATTACCTGAAATTAAGATAAGAATAAGGGCAACAGAGAGATACAAAAATGATTTTAATCAAGAAATTAAAATTGGTTTAAAAAATGGAAAAATTATCTCAAAAGACCAATTAAATATTGAAATGAAAAGACAAACTCAGATGTTTTTGGAAATAATTAATATAAAAAGAAATAAAAAAGAGGAGCCTAAAGTAACTAAGGAAAAAATCACATCATCAGCATTTGTAAATTTAGAAAAAGATCAGAATATTGAAATCATGTATCTATGTCAAATTTACATGCCTGTAATTAGACGATTAATTGATGAAGCAAGAGATAAAATTAAAGAATTAACAAATTAGAAATAAAATTAAAGAATTATTAGAATCTTTACCATTTATTTTTGACGATTTTTTAATCGTGTTTCCATTCTAGATTTACCTTCTTCAAACTTAACACGATCCTCATCTGTTTTAAGTGATAAATTTGGAACGGGAATAGGTTTACTGTTTTGACCAAGAGCAACAAAAGTTACAAAAGCAGTTGCAGTAATAGTGCGAATTCCAGTTACAATGTCTTCAGCTTCTGCTTTAACTTCAATTTCCATTGAAGAATTATGAACATAGTTTATTCGTGCATTTAAGAAAAGAACATTTCCAACAAAAACAGGTTTCAAAAAATTTACACTATCCAAGGATACAGTAACTGCATTAGATTGAGAATGACGTTGTGCAACTATACCTGCAACCATATCAATATTTTTTAAAATTTCACCACCAAAAACATTTCCAGCAGGATTTGCATCTGAAGGAAACATCCTAACAATCACTTCAGCATGGGATTCAGATGGACTTTTTTCAGATATATTAGAATTTTCTGATGACATTTTTATCTATAAATTATCAATACATTCATCCAATTTAATGTGATCACTTAACTATGGTTATTTGAAATATTTTTCTAGTTTAATTTTATCAATTTTAGGAATTTTTGCCATTTCAAATCCTTCAGGAAGCTTTGAAGATGAACGTGTTGCATCAATACCCATTTTTGCAGTTTGTAATTTTTTCTGATCACTTGAAGGATCAAGACTAGATCCACGTACATTGGTAATAATGACTAGATCCTTATCCGCTTGAAATCTAGTAGCCATAGCATATTCAACAGATTCTGCATTATTAGGATCAATATCCTCATCAACTATAGTAACTTGTTTTAAAGAGCGATGAGATTCAAAGGTTTTTTTAATAATTTTTTTAGGATCTGATTCAGTTTTCTTTTTTATTTGAACAACAGCATGTAACCAATTAGATCCTCCATTAGTCATAGAAACTTGTTTAACTTGAGAAAAAGCATTTTTCAATTCGCCATTTAGTTTAGATTCAATTGGCATTCCCATTAGTAATCTATGTTCACCATAACCAGAAAGAACATCATGAAAAATAGGATTATTTCTAAAATACAAATTTTCAATTTCAAAAATTGGTTGTGATCTTTTATGATCGTATGTTTGAAGCATTTCAACCATCCATTCTGGATGAACTTTATCACGAAGAATTTTTCCCTCCATTACAATTTCAGCACCAGATGGAACATTCAATCCAGAAAAAGGAAGTTTTGCCAAAGTTAATTTTCCACCTAAAAGTGAATTTGCAATATCAATTTCATCTTTACCCCAATCAAACTGATAAGCACCAGCAATAGATATTGCAGGATGAACACCTACAGTAATTGCAATTTTAAGATCCTCGCCATGTTCTTTTGCATCAATAAAACATCGATGTAAATGACGACCTTCAACCATTCTAATTGAAAGATGGGTTTTATCAATTGGCATCATTCTATGAAAAGATAAATTTTGTTTTCCAGTTTCAGGGTTTTTGGCATAAGCTACTGAGGATGTGATAAAAGGTCCAGATTCCTTTTCAAAATGAGTGACAATAGGCATGGAATAGATATTTTTTGATTTATTTTCCATAAATTTTCCTGTTGGAACTATTTTTGGTGTTTTTGCATTTTTGATAGCAGAAATTACTTTTTGATGAATGTTATTTTCAGTACCACCAACTGCTAAAGCAAATCTTTTTCGAGTTCCCACCAAATTAGAAATTAATCTAAAATCACTTTCTTTAATATTTTCAAATAAAACAGCATGTGACTGATCAACTTTAGCTGTAATTCCAGCAATTTCATATTTTGTTGAAACTTTAGTTTTAATCGTTTTAAGTTCATTAATTTTTTTAACTTGAGAAATATACTCTCTTAAATCACTCATTTTCAATCATTTCCATAATTTCAGACATTAAGGCTTTTGCGGTAGTAGTTTCTAATTCTTTTTGAACAAAAGTAGAAACTAAAGCAATACCTTTCATTCTAGTACTAATTCTTTCAGCAATTAGCCTCAAAAATAATGATTCGTTTCTTGAAGGAATTATAGTTGTAGTTGTAGGAGTTGGACCAGTTGCTAAAGAAACAATCATAGAACCAAGTTTATCATTACCCTCAGTTATAGAAACAAAATATCCATTTTCAAATTTTTGAATTTTTAAAGAAAAAGTTCGACTCTCAAAATTTACCATTCTATGGAAAAATCCATTTTGAGAGTTCAATAAACTTTGAACATTTATTATGCTTTTATTGCTATTGATCCATTTTCAGAGGAATCCTGATCATTCTGTGGTTTTTTAGTACACTTTGTTTCATGTTTAGTGATAAAGACATATGGTTTTTCACAGTATTGACAGGCTATTTTTTCCTTTGTTTTTGTTGTTTCAGATTTATCTTTAGTCGACTTTACTTTACTGATTGTAGATTTAGTGACTTTAGCTTTAGAGACCTTAGCAACTTTAGCGGCTTTAGTTAATTTAGATTTAGCTGCTCTAGCGGCTTTAGCTTTAGCGGCTTTAGTTTCTGCTGCAAGTTCTGCTTCCATATCAGAAATAGATTTTGCCTCAGCCTCAATTGAGTCAGCTTCAACTCTTGCACGTAATTTTGCTTTGTATTTCAAATTACGTGGTTTAGTTCTTAATCTGTATCCACAACAAGGACACCAAAGTCCTTCCCATTTAATGAATATTTCACAAATTTGACATCGTCTTTGTCCAGAGGCATATCTTCCTGTGCCTACCGGTTTTTGAGCCTTATATCTTACACAAATTCCTTTACATGTCATTTTAGTAACTTATATGGAAATTATAAGTATATAAGCATGGATCGCAATAAAATAGAAAAAAATCTATAGGAAAGTGTAATTATTACACATAATC
The DNA here is from genome assembly GCA_001437625.1 of Nitrosopumilus sp. BACL13 MAG-121220-bin23. Taxonomy (GTDB): domain Archaea; phylum Thermoproteota; class Nitrososphaeria; order Nitrososphaerales; family Nitrosopumilaceae; genus Nitrosopumilus. The sequence continues at coordinate 525 of LIAL01000047.1, read as the reverse complement.
TTATAATAAATTTATAAATTTCAAAAAAATCATAGAAAACAACAATAAATATGTATAGCTAAATCTAGAACCATGTTTTTTGTAATTATAACATATGAAGTATAGGGTTTGAGTAAAAATTATTCTATTTTTCAGATAAAATGTAAAAATTTGAGATTTAATTTTAGTAATCAAAAATTTCTAACTTCAAAGATAAATTACGCTATAAATTATACATATCATGGCAAATAAAATCACTACAAAAGAATTGATGACTCAAAAAAACGATTTTGTAATTATTGATGTTCGTGAATTAGATGAATTGAAAGGTGGAAAAATTGAAGATTCAATCCACATGCCTTTGGGGTTATGTATTCGAAATACAAAGAAAAAACAAATTGAGGATATGAAAGACAAAAAAATTTGTACTTACTGCGGTACTGGATATAGAGGTAATATTGCAGCTGATGAATTAAATAAAGAAGGATTCAACGCAGTGACCCTTGATGGCGGTTATTCTACTTGGACATAAAATAGACAAGAAGA
>LIAL01000046.1 GCA_001437625.1 Nitrosopumilus sp. BACL13 MAG-121220-bin23 | reverse complement strand
GCAATAAATTCTTCAATTAAAATTTGCTTATATATATTTAGTTTTTTTAAATTTTTTATAATTTTTGAATTTTTGCGCCTAATCTGTTCATTTCTTCTATAAAATTTGGATATGATACTTCTACTGATTCTGAGTCTGTTACAGTGCAATTTCCAATATATGTTCCAGCAATACAAAATGCCATAAATAACCTATGATCATTTTCTGAATCTAGATTTGCACCTATCAATTTATTTGAAGATTCTAAAATTAAGCCATCTTCCTTTTCTTCTACATTGATTCCTATTTTTGGTAATTCTCTTGCAAGAATAGCAATTCTATCTGTTTCTTTTAATCTTGCATGTTTTACATTTACAATCTCTATTGGGTTTGATGAAATTAACGATAATATCGCAAGTGGCGGTAATAGATCTGGTGAATTTCTTAAATCAAATACTCCGCCTTTTAATTTTTCAGGTGATTTAATTTTAATTTCATTATCATCAATTATCACTGACACTCCTAATTGTTCTAGAAAATCTATGAATGCTTCATCTCCTTGTGGTAAGTTTCCCATACTTCCTTTGACTGTTATATCTTCTCCATTCAGTACTGCAAATGAAAGAATTAATGCCAAACTTGAAAAATCAATTGGAACTGTAAATGTGGTATTTTTATAAATTTGTGGTAACACGTTATATTTTTTATATGGAATTAATGTTTGAACTGAAACTCCGAATTTTCTCATTGTTGCAATTGTTGCATCTAGGTATGGTTTTGAAACTAAATCCCCCTCTATGTTTAAATTAATTCCTTTTTTTGTTAGAGGTGCAGTAATTAATAATGATGAGATAAATTGGCTAGACAAATTTCCTGGAATTGTTATATTCCCTCCTATAATTTGACCTTTGATTTTAATTGGTGGTTTTCCATCTGTTGAAATACATTTTGCTCCTATGCTTGATAATGCATCTAATAGTGGCTGCATTGGTCTTTTCTGAAGACTCTTATCTCCTGTTAGGATAATCTCTTCTGAAAATAAACTGGCAATTCCTATTGCAATTCTAATTGTTGTCCCTGAATTTTCAGTATTGATTTCAGGTACATTTGTGCCTATTTTTATTGGTTCTTTTACAATGATTGTTGAATTCTTTACCTCTATGATTGCTCCAAATTTTTTACATGCTTCAATCGTTGCTTTTGTATCTGCTGATAGTAAGATATTTTCTATTTTACTATTATTACCTGCAAGTGATGCTAGAAAAATACCTCTATGTGTATAGCTTTTATTTGAAGGACAGATAATCTCTCCTTTGATTGTTGATTTCTCTACTTTACAGTTCATTTACTTCCGCCTTTTTGTTATTTACTTTTGAAACAATTATGTTTCCTTCTAATGCCTCAAATACTTTTTTGATATTTGACACATTTTCTTTTTTAACTATTGCAGCTATTGATGGACCGTTTCCTGAAACTGATGCTGCTAATGCCCCATTTTCAATTAAATCTACGATTATTTTAGGATCTGAATTTAAAATAGCTGATGTTGCTAACCCGTTGATTGTCATAGATTCCCAATACTTTTTTTCTTTTGCTAATTCCCATGCATTATTAAAAATAGGTGATAATATTTTCAATCTTTTCAAATTCCCTCGTTTTCTATTTTTTGGAATAAAAATAATTGCAATTAAATTTGATGGTATTCTTTCAAAATGTATTCTTTTTCTTTTTCCATTATCTGTTACATTAAATCCCCCATAGTAACATGAACATGCATCATCATATGCACCAGTAATACTTACTTTGGATTCAATTGATGCATCTACACCTGCTACTAAAATTTGCTTATCTGTTAATTTTGGTTTAAATATTTTTGCACATGCTAATGCAATTGCTGATGATATTGCACTTGAACTTTTTAATCCATACCCTGTTGGAATTTCTGAAGTTAATGTGATTAGTATTTTATTTTTTTCTAGATCTTTTTTTGATACAATTTTTTCAATTGTTTTGTTAATTAGTCGTGAACTGAGACTTCTGTTTTCTGATTGGATTACTATTCCTTTACCTTCTGATGTTTCTATTGTAACTTCAACTTTTAATTCAATTCCTAGAGTCGCTCCTTTTTTATTGGCAATTGCACTAACTATTGAAACTGCTCCATGAACCGTAGCTTTTACTTTTGCCATCAGAATCCTCCTAACAATGATTTTTTCATTGCATTATATGGCGCTTTTATCTCATGCCAAATTTCAAATGCTCTAGTTGCTTGTCCGAGAAGCATTTCATATCCATAAATTATGATTGCATTTTTTAGTTTTGCTTTTTTAATAAAATCTGTATTCATTGGTGTGTATACAATATCATACACAACTGTTTTTTCATTTATTCCTTCAAACGATATTGGACTTGGTTCATCTTTTAATCCAATGGATGTTGCATTGATGATTATGTCATAATCTTCTATGGTTGTATCAATTGATTCTATTTTTTTTACTTTTGCACTTAATCCTAGTTTTCTGGCAAATTCTGATAAATTATTTGCTTTTTCTATTGTTCTATTTACAATGTCTATGTTTGCAGCTTTTTCTTTTGCAATTCCTGCAACGATTGCTCTTGCAGCTCCACCTGCTCCTAATAGTAAGACTTTACTATTCTGAATTGTAATATTTCTTTTTTTAAGCGGTTCCAAAAACCCATCCATATCTGTATTGTAACCTTTCAACACACCTTCATTATTTACAACTGTGTTAACTGCACCAATTATACTACATGATTCATCCATTTTATCTAGATATTTCATCATTTCAATTTTGTGTGGAATGGTGATATTGAATCCATTTATTTTTATTTTTTTAAGTCCCTCAATCCCTCCTTCTAATTCTCCTTTTGGAATTCTATATCCTATGTATGATGAATCTAAGTTTAATTCTCTAAATGCTGCACTGTGAATGTTTGGAGATAAGGAATGATCAATGGGATCTCCAATTACTGCAAAACTTTTTGCCATTTTATTTTATTGAGTAATATGATTGATTTAAACTCTCAATTTTTTATTTAGTTCTTTTTTAAATTGATTATTTTTTTAACTTCATCTACACTAAATTGTCCTGGAGCTATTGCTTTCCCTAGTGATACGTAAGTGTATGGGCTTCCAAGATATAGGCATAAAATTCTGGAAATTCTACCAAAATCCCCCATGGCAAATGAAATTAAATTATTTTTTCCTTTATTGCTGTATAGTTCTAACATTCTAGTTGAATCATCTGTTGATTTTGCTGTACTTACAATTTTTACATTAATTGAAAATTTACTCATTTGTTTAATTTTATTTTTTAATTCTGAATTTTTTGGTGTTTTTTTAAAATCATGCCAAGAAACTAACAACTGAGTTTTTGTTGATTTTAGGTATTTGAATAACTCTTTATTTTTATTTAATGTGTTGAATTCTATGTCCAGTAAAAATGGATTATATTCTGCAATTAATTTTATTATTGAAATCCGTTCTTTCTCATTTCCTGTAAATTTACCGCCTTCTGTTTTTGGTCTTAATGTACAAACAACTTTGCTTAGATCTTTTTTTATTATTTCTAATGTTTTCGGAATTTGTTCACTTTTTAAAAAATCTAATCTAATTTCAACATAATCTGATTTTTTTAATGCAACTTTTAATTTAGATCTTATTTTATTTGGTGTATTTTCTCCAATTGATATACAAGTTTTGTATGCCATTTTACTTTTCTAATATGTACTCGTCAGATACTTCCATTCCAAAATGTCTGCCTGTTGCAGGTTTTGAATGTGCCATCACGATATCGCCTTTTTTTAGATGTGTTACTGATACGAGTTGTCCATTTGGTTTGACAAATCTGATGGTTTCTGCATCTTGTGCAATAATTCCTCCTATTTCATTTCCTATTGAAGCTTTTATCATCAACATTGGTCTTCTTTCAATTTTAGCTCTCCCTACTGTTGCTCTTCTTGCTTCTCCTTTGGAATTTAGAATTAATACTTCTGATCCTGTTTCAACTTCTGATAGATAGTTAGTTGTACCGTCTGGTGATAATGTGTAACAATGAACTGCACCTGCATTTACTCTAAATGGCCTTGGTGATGTAAATGATGATCCTACTGATTCATTGTGAACTAGAAATAAGAAATTTGATCTATTTCCAATTAACATCCCTTCTCCTTTATGTAATATTGATGCTGTATCTACACACACACGTTCTCCATCTCCAACTTCTTTAATTTCAATAATTTTGGCTTGTTTCATCTCAAAACTTCGTGTTCCTAAATACACCATTGCTTCTTTCACTTCATTAATTGATGATGTGCTGAAAATTACTCCATCTACTCCTACTTCTAAAATTGAAAACATTTTTCTAACTTCTTTGGTGTTTCTTGCAATTGCAAAAATCTTTGTATGTATTTTGTGTAGTTTAGCAATTATGTTTTCTAATGGAATTATTTTCCAATCTTTTACCTCTATTATTACAAAATCTAGTCCTTTTTTTGATATTGTTAAAACATTTTCAATATCTGCATTTGACAATACTTCAAATTTAATTCCAACTTTTTTCCCTTTAGGTTTGACTGCTCCTTCTTTTTCTAGTACTACATAGTTTGAAGACTTTGATGTTGAAATTGTTTGTAATTTTATTTTTTTATTTCCTATTTTTTTTGGATCTAGATACACTGTTTTAATTCCCTCTTCTTCTAATTGGGGTAAAAATTTTTCTAATTGCGCTTGATTTACTTTTGGTAAAATTATTAATTCTCTTGTTTTATTCAATTCTTTTCATCGCTTCCTTTGCGGTTCCTTTTTTGAAAATTATTTCAGCTAATGCTTCAACCATTTTTTCAGGTGCTTTATGTGCAAAGATGTTTCTACCATATGTTACTCCTTTTGCTCCTGCAGTTATGGCGTCTTCAGTCATTTGAAGAATATCTAAATCTGTTTTTGCTTTTGGCCCTCCTGCAATTACAATTGGTACTGGTGTACTTTTTACAATTTTTGCAAATGAATCAATATCTCCTGTGTATAATGTCTTAACAATATCTGCACCACATTCTGCACCAATCCTTGCAACATGTCCTACTATTTCTGGATCATGTGGATTTGGAATATTTTCTCCTCTTGGATACATCATTGCTAAAAGTGGCATTCCCCATCTGTGACATTGTTCTGCTGTCATTCCAAGCTGTTCTAACATTTCTGGTTCTTCTTTACCTCCAATATTGATGTGAAGTGAAACTCCATCAGCTCCTAATGCAAGTGCTTCTTTGACTGTACCTGTTAGCATTTTACGATTAGGTGATAATGATAATGATGTACTACTTGAAAAATGAACTAAAACTCCAATTTTTAGTGGCTTTGGTAATGCTTTAAGAATTCCTTTGTTAATAATTACGCTTGTAAGCCCATGTCCTTCACATTTGTAAATTGTAGAAGCTGGATCTTCAATACCCTCCATAGGTCCCTCTGAAATTCCATGATCCATTGGAATGCATAACATTTTTCCTTTTCTCATAATTCGATTTAATCTAATTTCATTTGCTGATACCATGTTTTATTTTTATCCTGCAGCCCTACTTAAAAATAACGTGTATCTGTACACTTAGATTTATTTAAAATTAAGCATAAGTTCTTCATTTATTTTGAATCTATACTTTCTATCAAGAATTAAATAGAAATTTTATGGGATTATTGGTAATTGAGTCAAACTACTGAACAGATACAAAAAAGTGAAATTAAAGATATTTTGGAAAATTCTCTTAAAGGTAATAGGCCTGGACCTAAAGATATTTTGAGACTTTTAGAATCTAATGATGTTCATTTAATGGGATTGGTATCTGGTTATTTAACAAAAAAACAATTTGGTAATAAAGCATCTTTTGTAAATAATATAATTTTGAATTATACTAATGTCTGTATCACTGATTGTAAATTTTGTGCATTTTATAGATCTCCTGGAGCTGAAGATTCTTACACTTTATCTCTTGATGAAATTGAAACTCGTGTTAAAACATCATATGACATGTTCAAAATCAGTCAAGTCTTGATTCAAGGTGGACATAATCCAAATTTAAAAATTGAATATTACGAGGATGCATTCAAAATGATGCGCAAAAAATTCCCGACTATTGGTATACACGGATTATCTACATCTGAAATTGATATGATTGCAAGAGTTGAAAAATCATCTACCAAAGAAGTTTTATCTCGATTAAAAGATGCTGGTTTACAATCTATCCCTGGCGCTGGTGCTGAAATTTTAACTGATTCTGTTAAAGAAATTATTAGTCCAAAGAAAATTTCTAGTGCTGATTGGATTCGAATTATGGATGAGGCACATTCTTTGGGAATCCCTGGTTCTGCAACAATGATGTATGGTAGTGTTGAAAACAATAACGATATTGTTGAACACTTTTCTAAAATTGTAAAATTACAAGAAAAGACTAATGGCTTTATGGCTTTTATCCCATGGAACTTTGAACCAAATAATACTTTGATGCAAGAAGAGGGTATTGTTGAATATGGTACTGGCGGAATTCAGCTTTTGAAAATGATTGCGATATCTAGACTTGTTCTAAATGGATTAATTCCTCACATTCAATCATCATGGCTAACTAATGGTGTGGGTATGGCACAACTTGCATTGCAATATGGTGCTGATGATTTTGGTGGAACTTTGATTGGTGAAGAAGTCGTTTCATGTACTGGTGCACGTTCAACTGAATTAACTGATAAAATTATCATTGATGCTATTCATCAAATTGGATATCAAGTTGAAGAAAGAGATAATTTCTATAATCCTATTCGTGTTCTATAGTCCGTAATCTGCCCATTTGGAATCTACCAGATTCTTTGTTTCCTCATCTACTTTTACTTGCTGTTGAATTTCTCTCATGTATCCTTCTTCTCTTGTTTTTTGAGTTGCATCTATTCCCATTTTAGATCCTAAATTAACTAGTGGGGATGCAGGATCTAAAGTATCTGTAGGTGTATTGTTGATAATTATTGTGTCTCTTGCAGCATCTGATCTTGTAGTAATTGCCCATATGACATCATCCATGTCATGCACGTTGATATCTTCATCCACAACCACAAACATCTTTGTAAGTGAAAGTTGCCCCATTCCCCATAAACCCATCATAACTTTTTTTGCTTGACCTGGATATCTTTTTTTGATTGAAATTACTGCATACCCTTGAAACCATCCTGCAGCTGGCATACTGAAATCTATCACTTCTGGATGAAACATTTGAACAAGTGGTAAAAATGAGCGTTCAATAACTTTGCCAATATATGCATCCTCAAGAATTGGTTTACCCACAACTGTTGTAACATAAACTGGATTCTTTCTTCTCATTATTCCTGTTAATGTGAATGTTGGATATGGTTCAACAGGTGTATAGTATCCTGTATGATCTCCAAACGGTCCTTCATCTCTAATGTCTTCAGGATCGACGTATCCTTCTAAAACAATTTCTGCATTTGCTGGAACATCTAAATCAATTGTTTTACATTTTACTGTCTTAATTCCTTCTTTTCTTGTAATTCCTGCAAATAGATATTTGTCTAATCCTTCTGGAACTGGTGCTATGGATGAAAAAACTGTTGCCGGCTCTCCGCCAATTATTATTGCTGCTGGGATTTTTTCACCTCTGTCTTTTGAAATCTCTCCGTGGTTTGCACCTCTCTTGTGTTTTTGCCAATGCATTGATGCGTGGGTTTTATCAATAATTTGCATTCTGTAAACCCCTAGATTTCTAACTCCTGTTTCTGGATGTTTTGTTGCAATCAATCCTAGTGTTATGAAACGACCTGCATCATTTGGCCATGATTTTATGATTGGTAAATCATCAAAAGATGCATCTGTTGATGTTACTTCTGTAACTAATCCGTTTGACTGTGATTTTGGAAATGATGCTGCCATTTTTGAAAATTCTGGAAGTTTTTTAATTTTATTTAATAACCCTGATGGCATGTCCATTTTTGTCATATCTACAATACGTTGACCAATTTCTGTAAAATCCGTCATTTCAAGTCCTATTTCTAATCTTTTCATTGAACCAAATGCATTTCCTAAAACTGGCATGGTGTGTCCTTTTACATTTTCAAACAGAATTGCAGAACCATTAGAATACATCTCTCTTCTCAAAATTTCTGCAATTTCTAAATCTGCATCAACTTCTGTTTTTACTCTTTTTAATTCCCCTTGCTTTTCAAGCTCAATGATAAATTCTTGTGTATCTTGTATTACCACATTGAAAGTTTTGTTAAATCAGGTATAAGCTTAACTCGGTTTTTTTAACTTTTTTGATGTCTACATTGGTGGTAATTCTATTTTTTTATCATGACCGCCAGAGCCAAATTTACAGTAAAAACATAATTCTGATTCCATGTATTTCAATTGCTCAATTTTAATTGCACCTAGTTTTAATGCAATTTTTGTTAAAATTCTATACTTTAATGGCATTGCTGGAATAACTTCATTCAAGTATACTTGGTAATGATCTGGACAAAATTTTAGTGTAATTTTTGAAGGTTCTTTTCCTTTTTCATTTACTTGTTTTGTAAAATTGATTTGCTCTCTAATGTATTCATGTTTTGGACATGGGCAATTTCTTCCTCCTGGATGTTTGTATGCTGGTGTATTTTTCCAGTCAAAATCCGGATATTCTTTTTCAAAATCATCCATAATATTGATCATTTAATTTAACATATAAAATTAATCCTGTTTGCATATCTAATTCAAACCAAATGTACATAAACCCCGAACTAGGCATGAAAATTAATGGCATCTGCTAAAAAGCAAACAAAACAAGATCTTGAAGCCAAGATTGCCGAATTAGAAGCAAAATTAAATCAATTATCTGATCAGCTAACCTCAAAACCCGCAGAAACTAAACCTGCAGAGGTAAAACCAACTGAGACAGATAAACCAAAACCTACACTTCCAAAAGGTTCAACACCAAAACCAGCTGAAACACCTGCAGCAACAACCAAACCAAAAGGTACGTTGCCAAAAGGATTTGAAAAGTCAGCAGAGGTAAAACCAACTGAGACAGATAAACCAAAACCTACACTTCCAAAAGGTTCAACACCAAAACCAGCTGAAACACCTGCAGCAACAACCAAACCAAAAGGTACGTTGCCAAAAGGATTTGAAAAGTCAGCAGAGGTAAAACCAACTGAGACAGATAAACCAAAACCTACACTTCCAAAAGGTTCAACACCAAAACCAGCTGAAACACCTGCAGCAACAACCAAACCAAAAGGTACGTTGCCAAAAGGATTTGAAAAGTCAGCAGAGGTAAAACCAACTGAGACAGATAAACCAAAACCTACACTTCCAAAAGGTTCAACACCAAAACCAGCTGAAACACCTGCAGCAACAACCAAACCAAAAGGTACGTTGCCAAAAGGATTTGAAAAGTCAGCAGAG
>LIAL01000045.1 GCA_001437625.1 Nitrosopumilus sp. BACL13 MAG-121220-bin23 | reverse complement strand
CTGATGAAGCAACTGCTGATGAAGCAACTGCTGATGAAGCAACTAACAAATCAGATTCAACTGATGAAACAAAAACTAACTAATTTTTCAAATTCAATCATTTATAGTGTAATTATAATGAAGGAATAACTCATGAGTGCAAAACGTGATTATTATGAAGTTTTAGGAGTTTCTAAAACTTCTTCTCCAGATGAAATAAAAAACCAATATCGAAAATTAGCATTAAAGTTCCACCCTGATCGTAATCAATCTGCAGATGCTGGAGAGCATTTCACAGAAATTTCTGAGGCATATGCTATTCTTTCAGATTCTGAAAAAAAGCAAACATACGATCAACATGGACATGCTGGAGTTGATGGTCGATATAGTAGCGATGATATTTCCCAAGGTCGTGGGGGCGGTGGAGGATTCAATGATATTTTTGAATCAATTTTTGGTCGTGGGGGCGGTGGAGGATTCAATCAACAACAACGTGGTTCTAATCTTCTTTATCAAACCACAGTAACATTAGAAGATGTACTACATGGAAAAAAAATGGAAATTAATTTACAAAAACAAATTAAATGTGATAATTGTAGTGGCTCTGGTTGTAAACCTGGTACAAATAAAAAAACATGTGCAACTTGTAACGGTCAGGGAGAAGTAAGACAAACTCGTGATATGGGCTTTGCTTCATTTGTTACTGCTGCACCATGTCCTACTTGTAGAGGTGAAGGTTCTATGATAGAAAATCCATGTAGTAATTGTAAAGGAGAAGGACGAGTTAAAGGAACTAAAAAAGTTGATTTTCAAATTCCACCTGGAATTGATTCTGGTGATTACATTGTTTCTAATGAAGGAAATGAAATTCCAAATGGAGTAAATGGAGATTTAGTTATTAGAGTTCAAGTACAACCTCATAGATATTTCCATAGAGATGGAAAAGATATTTTCTATGATCAAGATATTTCTATGATTGATGCTGCATTAGGTTGTGAAATTAGTGTTCCTACTTTAGAAGGAAATGAAAAAGTTAAGGTTGAATCTGGTAGTCAACCAAATACTATTATTAAATTAAAAGGAAAAGGTGTTCCTCATATTAATTCAAGAGGAACAGGAGATCAGTTTATTCGAATGGTTGTAACTATTCCTAAAAAACTCAGTAAACATCAAAAAAATCTTTTAAATGAATTTCAAAAAACTACTGATTAATTGATAGACATGAAAATCGCATTAGATGTTGACGGAGTACTTGCTGATGTAATAGTATCTTGGTTAAATTATAGTAATTCAATTCGGCCACATATTTCTAAAAATCAAGTAACTGATTGGGAATTTTGGAAAAAATTTGATATCAATCCATTTGACTTTTATTCAGAACTAAGTCATTGTTGGAAAGATTGGAAATCCTTACCTACTACTGAAGAAAATTTATCATCTACAACAAAAAATCTTTCAACTCTTGGACAGCTAGATATTGTAACTGCTAGAGAACGTTCTACTGATTCCTTTGTAAAAAATTGGTTAAATTATCATGATATTTCATATGATAATTATGTGTCTGTAATTGATGGACCCATGAAAGCTGATTTAGATTATGATGTTTTTATTGATGATTCACCTTTGAATGCAGTAAAATTTCTTGAAAATAATAAAAAAGTTATTTTATACTCCCAACCTTGGAATATGCATATTTCAAATCATAAATTAGATCGAATTACAAATCTTTCAGAAGCAATTGAAAAAATTAAATCATATTAATTTTTTATATATTTTCTAATGTTTATTTGATGACCGTTTCTAACGTGAGTTACATGACTTGTTTTCATTAGTTCTGCAATTTTATCTTCATTGTAAAATTTTATGTTATAGCGTCCGATTATTTTTTCACAAGTTATACAATAAATTTCTTTAAATTCCATTTTATCACTTAATTAACCCTGTTCTAATTTCTTTTTAATATTTTTTAAAAGAAGTTTATTTATTATTTCACCTGAGGCTTTACCTCTTAGTTCTTTCATTACCATTCCCATTAATGGACCCATTGCTCTTTCTTTTTGATTTTTAATAATTTCTTGATTTTTGTCTACTATATTTTTGATAATTTTATCTACATCTTCTTCACTAATGGATTCAATTGAAGCATTTTTCATAGCTTCTTCTATGCTTTTTGATTTTTTAGACATTATATTTTCAAATATTATTTCAATTGATTCTTTTGCAATTTCACCTTTTTCTAATAATTCAAATAATTTGAAAATATATTCATTTTTTAATAAATTTGAATCTAATCCTTTTCTTTCTAAATTTGTAATTGTTGAGCAAAGAATTGATGCAACAAATGTTGGATTTGTTTTAATTTTTTCAATTATATTTTCAAATAATTCAATATATTTAGAATCAAAAATTTGTTCTGCAAGTTGTTTATTCATTTCATATTTTATTTCTATTTCTTTAATTGAATCATCCCATAATTTTGGAATATTTTTTTCTGCATCTATTAATTCATCCTTACTAATGATTATTGGAGGAATATCTGTTTCTGGATACATTCGTGCAGCTCCTGGTCTTGGTCTAAGAAATTTTGTTTCACCTGACTGAGTAGCTAATCTTGTATCTATTGGTATGCCCTGATTTTTGATATGTTCTATTCTTAAAATAATTTGATCAATTACTGTATGAATTTTTTCCTCAGGAGATGCTAAAATTAAAAATGCATCGCTTTCATTAATTTGTAAAAAATTCTTTAATTCTTCTAAATCTGATTCCTCTATTCCATAATTTGGTAACTCGTCTGAATGAAAAACTCCACCAATTCCAAAAAATCTGACTAATTCAGCTACTTCTTTTCCTAATCTAATGCCTTCATAAGGCGAATATCCAAACATTCCAGCCATGTTTTTAAAAGATACAGCTATTATTTTCTGATTTTTCTTTATTGCATTTTGAATAATCTTTGATTCACATTTTGTAAATAATTCTGTAATATCTTTTTTATCTTGATTATCGTATTTCCAATTACTTTCTTGTATTTTTTTTGAAATTTTTAATATTCCATGTTGTCTTTTTGCTTCATATTCTACAACTTTTTCTAATTGATCTAATTGCTGTACTCCTTTAACTTCAATTACCACTCCTTTTCCATCTCTAATTGATACATTAACATCCTGTCTAATTGATCCTAATCCTCTTTTTACTTTTTTTGTACTTCTCAAAATTCTTCCTAGTGACAATGCGATTTTTTTAATTTCTGATGAATCTATCTCAAAAGGATCTGTTGCAATTTCAACTAGTGGTATACCCAAACGCTCTAATCCAAATTTTCTAACATTACCTTCGTCTCCTAAATTTTTTGCTGCATCCTCTTCTAAACAAATTGATTGAATTCCAATTTTTGTTTCTCCTGCATTATAAAACCCACCTTGTGAAATCAACATTGTACGTTGAAATCCAGTTGTATTGGAACCGTCAATTACAGTTTTTCTCATAGGATAAATTTCACTAAAAATATTTGATTTTAATGCTGCAGCAATAGTTAATGCAATTTTTCTTGCATCCTCATCTAGTTCATGTGGTGGTTCTTCGTCTTGTTCAACTAAACAACTACTTTCATGATTTGCATAATACATGATTGTTTTTGATTTTGTACTTTCAAATAATGCCGCAGGATCAAATTCACCTAATTCACTTTTAGACGCTCGTAATTTTCTTTGAAATTTAATGGTGTAATCATCTGATTCAATAGGAGTACAATTACAAAATAATTTTTTATTAGTTGCAAGTTGTTGATGAATTTCTAGTCCTACTTTTACGCCTACATCTTTTATTGAAAATTTTTCCATATAGTTACTCACTATGTTGAAAATTCTGATGCAATTTCATTAAGCATATTTTCTTTAATTTCATCATATTTTTCAGTATTCCCTGTTACCCACATTGCTTTAACTAATGCAATTTCTGGAATCATATTTTCAAGAGGTATTATTCCTAAATTTAATAGATCTCTACCGCTCTCGTAAACTGTCATTCTTACCCTGCCGTCTATACACTGTGAAGTCATTCCCATAAAAATTCCTTTTTCATTTGCTATTTTTACTATTGGATACATATTTTTCCCAATATGTCCTAATCCTGTACCTTCAAAAATTATTGCCCTATACCCTGCATCTATTATATTTTTTAACAAATCTGGATTATATCCTGGATGATATTTTACTAGAGCAACTTTTTCATTTATTTTTATTTTAGGTTTAAATTGATTTATTGTAAAAAAATCTGTTTTCATATTTTTATGAATTTCATTATTTACCATTAAAAATGCTGGATCATTACCAACTGTTTGAAATGCTCCTCTTTTACTAGTATGATTTTTTCTTACCCGTGTACCAATATGACATGCAATTGTTTCATCATTTTCATCTTGATGCATTGCTATGTAGATTCCATTTGTTTTAGATTTAGTGAGAAATTTTATTGCTCCAATTAGATTTAATGCAGCATCTGATGATGCACGATCTGATGATCTCTGTGATCCAACTAATGCTATAGGTATTGGAAAACCTGCCAGTGAAAAAGATAGATATGATGATGTATAGTGCATGGTATCTGTCCCATGAGCAATAATTATTCCTGAATAGTCTGATTGAGCATATTCTTTTATTGTTTCAGCAATTTTTAACCAATGTTCAGGCATAATGTTTTCAGAATATTCTGAAAATAGTACTTTTGTGTCAATGTTTGCAATTTTACCAAGTTCTGGAACTGATGAATTTAATTCCTCAGCTGTTAATACTGGTGTAACTGAACCTGTTCTATAATCAATTTTACTTGCAATTGTGCCTCCAGTTGATAATAATAAAATATTTGGTAACTCTTTATTTTTTTCTATTTCTTTATTTTGTTGAATATTTTTTTCTACGGGTGGATTTTTTTCTATTTTTTCTATTTTTTCTATTTCTAGACCAATGTTATATCCACTTTTTAATTTTAAAACAATATGTTTGTCATCACTGTGTTCGTATCTTGGCATTATTATTCCTGAATATGTAATGTCGGCCAAAATTTTTACAGAATCTCCAATTACAATTTTATTTGTTTTAAGAAATTCCAATGAATTTCCATTATACCCTGTATATTCTGACATTTATGAGAATTAGATTTGTTATTTAATTAAAACTACCTGTAATAGGAAGCGACTAATTTTTCACCCAATTTAAGGTCTTTTTGCTCTCTAACTTTCTTTACTGCTTCCTCAAAATGCTTCATTGTTACTTTAGCATCAATAGTGGTTTTCTCAATATCTTTTACATCTGGATGTGAATCTAAGAATTCATGAATTACTAATGATACAGCAGTATTTGCAATTGCTGCTGTATCTGCACCGCTAAGTCCATCAGTTAACTCTGAAAGTTTTTCAAAGTCAATATGTTTTGGATCGCTTGCTTCAGTAATTATTGGTATTTTTTCTGCATTTAATTTTAAAATACTCTTTCTACTTTCTTTATCTGGAAGTGGAATTTGTATGATTTTATCAAATCTTCCTGGTCTTAATAATGCTGGATCAATCATATCTGCTCTATTTGTTGCAGCTAAAACTACTACTCCGTGCATATTTTCCATACCATCTAATTCTGTAAGTAATTGACTGACAACTCTTTCAGTAACTGCATTTTCTCCACCTGCTCCTCTAATTGGTGCAATTGAATCAATTTCATCAAAGAATACTACACAAGGAGCTGACTGTCTAGCTCTTTTGAAAATTTCTCTAATTCCTCTTTCTGATTCACCTACCCATTTTGATAATAATTCTGGACCTCTTACTGAAATAAAATTTGCTTCACTTTGTGTAGCAACTGCTTTTGCAAGTAGAGTTTTTCCTGTACCGCTTGGACCATGAAGTAAGATACCTCTTGGCATTTTATGTCCTAGTTTATCGTACAATCCTGGATATTTCATTGGCCACTCAACTGCCTCTTGTAATTCTCGTTTAACATCTTCTAATCCTCCAACTTCTTCCCAACTTACATCTGGATTTTCAATGAATACTTCTCGCATTCCAGATGGTGTTACCTCAATCAATGCTTTTGTAAAATCATCATGGTTTACAATTAATTTATCCAAAGTCTCTGTAGAAAGTTTCTCTTCTTGTAAATCAAGTACTGGTAATAATCTTCTCAAACATTTCATTGCAGCTTCTTTACAAAGATATTCTAAATCTGCACCAACATAGCCGTGACTAACTGCTGCCATTTTTGACATGTCAACATCATCTGCTAATGGCATGTTTCTGCTGTGAATTGCAAGAATATCGCCTCTTCCTTTTTTATCTGGAACTTTAATCTCAATTTCTCTATCAAATCTTCCTGGTCTTCTAAGTGCAGGATCTATTGCATTTGGTCTATTTGTAGCTGCAATTACAATAACTTTTCCTCTTGCTTCTAATCCATCCATTAATGATAACATTTGTGATACTACTCTACGTTCTACTTCTCCAGTAACTTCTTCTCTTTTTGGTGCAATTGAATCAATTTCATCTACAAAGATAATTGATGGAGCTTTTTCTCTTGCTTCTTTAAAAATTTCTCTTAATCTGGCTTCACTCTCTCCATAAAATTTACTCATTATTTCTGGACCTGAAATGCTGATGAAATGAGCTTGACTTTCATTTGCAACTGCTTTTGCAAGTAGAGTTTTTCCTGTACCTGGAGGACCGTATAGTAAAACACCTTTTGGTGCTTCAATACCTAATTTTTCAAAAATTTCTGGATGTCTTAATGGAAGCTCAATCATTTCTCTAACTTTTTTAATTTCATTTGTTATGCCACCAATGTCTTCATAGGTAACTTGTGGAACTCCACGTAATGTTTCTCCCTTCTCTGCAATATGGAAAACTGTTTTTTGTGTAATCAAAACTGCATCAGCTGCTGGTGTTACTCCAATTACTTGAAATGTTAATCGTCCACCAAAGTATGGGACCATTACATTATCTCCTTTGATTAATGGAACACTTTCTAAAGCATCAGCAAGATATCTTTCATCTATTGGAGGTATTGCTTCTAGTGGTGCAACTATTACTTTTTCAGCAGCAACTGCTTTAATTTTTCTAACTGAAATAGTATCTCCAATTGCTATACCTGAATTATTTCTACCTAGTCCATCAATTCTGATTATTCCTTTACCTTCATCAGATGGATATAATGGAAGACATTTTGCTACTGTTCTTCTTTTACCTTTAATTTCAATAACATCGCCAGTTGAGGCATTTAGTGTATCCATTGAATCATAATCTATTCTTGCTACCCCTCTTCCAACATCTCTTGTATATGCTTCAAGAACTTTGAGGGAAAGTGCATTTTGACTCATAAATGTAGAATCCTTAATCTATTTTTTATACCTTTGTGATAATTCCTCCATGTTCCAACCATACAAAGCTTAAAATCCTCTTTTCTCATGGAAACGATCAACTTGGGTAAAAGACCATTAGTACGTAGACGAGGCCGTGGAGGACATCAGTTTAGATCAACTGCTACTGGCAAAGTCGGAAAAACTGCTACTTATCCACGTTTTCCACTAGCAGAAAATCATACTGGTGAAATTATAGATTTAATTCATGAACGGGGAAGAGAAGCACCGCTATCTAAAGTTAGATTTGAAGATGGAACTGTTTCCTTTATTCCAGCAGTTCTTGGAACTAGAGTAGGTGAATTATTAGAATTTGGCTTAAAATCAAAAATTGAAAAAGGAAATGTAATCAGTGTTCAAAATATCCCTGATGGTACTATTGTTTGTAATATTGAAAGACATTTTGGAGACGGTGGCGCTATAGTAAAATCTGCAGGAACTGATGCAACTATTTTCTCACACGGTGATGATGGTGTTACAATTAAACTTCCTTCTGGTAAATTTACAACTCTTAATCCAAAAAATAGAGCAATGATTGGTACTCTTTCAGGTGGAGGAGCAACTGAACGTCACTTTATGAGTGCTGGAAACAAATGGCGTAGTTTTAAAGCTAAAGGAAAGAAATATCCAATTGTTAGAGGTGTTGCACAAGCAGCATATGTTCACCCACACGGTGGTGGTAGACATCAACACGTTGGACAAAGTTCTACTGTATCTAGAGATGCACCTCCTGGAGCAAAGGTCGGAAGTATTGCTGCTAGAAAAACTGGTAGAGCAAGAATTAAAGAAAGAAAGTAGTTTTTCTTTAAAGCTAAAATTGATTAACAAGTTTCTTAAATTTTCTATCAATGTCTAAT
Source organism: Nitrosopumilus sp. BACL13 MAG-121220-bin23 (assembly GCA_001437625.1). GTDB lineage: Archaea > Thermoproteota > Nitrososphaeria > Nitrososphaerales > Nitrosopumilaceae > Nitrosopumilus. The sequence goes on along the minus strand of LIAL01000045.1, from coordinate 1,212 downwards.
CAACGTGTACGACTTTTTGTAACTGGTAGAGTACAAGGAGTTTTTTTTCGTCAGAGTCTAAAAGCTAAATCTATACAAAATAATATTTTTGGATGGGTGAAGAATCTTGAAGATGGTCGTGTTGAATGTATTTTGGAAGGTACTGAAGAAAATATTTCTGTACTTGTAAAATGGGTTCATGGTGGTCCTGCTAATGCAATAGTTGAAAATGTTGAAATTCATGATGAAAAATTTGATAATGAATTTATAAAATTTGATGTTTTGTATTAATGGATATTTTCATATGCTGTTTTGAATAATTCAGTAAATTCTGAAATTTGTTGATCTTTTTTAATTTGAATAGTTTGTATTGGATCTTTTCGACTTTTTTGAATTTTAATAATAACTCCATCTCGTTCTGGTTCCACATCAATAAACCATCTAAATGTCATTGATTTACAAAAAACCACTCTGTGCATTCTAATATCTTCTAATACATTTTCTCCTAATGTGAAGCAAAATTCTCTAATTGAATCAAAAAGAGGTAGCACTGTTATTGGAATTTGTTTTTTAAAATCTTCATAGTTTCTTTTAGTGCCAAATGAAATTAATCCATCCATAATCTTGTAAATTTGATTTTAATTATAAAGGTAGTAGATCCGCTGGTTCCAGTCTAGACAAATAGCCCCATTTCAAGGCGTACAAGATCCGCCACGTAGACGAGGAAGCGTGGATGTCCTACCTTAGGATTGCTCCCTCCCGGACCTCATCCCTTTCGATAGTTCGGTCTTAGAAGTTATTCCTTCGAATATTTCTAGTCCTGCAACCACCCGCCTCGGCGTGATTTCATTTCCGCACACCAAGCGGGAATTACCCATCTAGAGATTTACCCAGCAGTTGCTGATCTCTGCATATAGCCGGTTTCAGAATAGGGCACGGCTAACACCCCAATCCTACCTACTACCATTTTTTCTAAGATTGTATGTTATATTTGCATTAGGTTTGATTTGCTTTTAGTTTTAAAACCATGGTGCACACTGAGCATACATTACCAGTACATTCACTACCACATTTTTCACAATTCTTTCTTTCTTTATTATTGATATTGGACTTTTTCATTACTTTAGAAACTTTGATAATTGATTGGTACAAATTATTTTTAATTCCACTTCGTTGATTTTCTAATGAATTTAAAAATTCACGAATATCTGTTCTTATTCCTTCATTCATGTG
>LIAL01000044.1 GCA_001437625.1 Nitrosopumilus sp. BACL13 MAG-121220-bin23 | reverse complement strand
TTAAATTGATATTAATAATAAAGTAAAATTTTTATCTACTTGACTTTAGCTTTTCTAAAACCATGACTAAATGTTTTATCATAAAGTTTTGAATATTCATATGATTTTGGTTTTATTACATCACCAATTATAATAATAGCAGTCATTGTAATTTTTTCAGCCTTAACTTTGTTTGTAATATCGGCAAGTGTTCCAAGAACTATTTTCTGATCTTTCCTACTTGCTCGATAAACTACTGCAACAGGAGTAGTTTTTTTATATCCTCCAGCAATTGCTTCTTTTGTAATTTTAGTTAGTAAATGAACACTAAGGTAAAAAACTAATGTTGCTTGATGTTTTGCAAGTTCAGATATTTGTTCTCTTTTAGGAACTTTGGTTCTAGACTCAGCTCTTGTAATTATCATTGTTTGTGTAACACCAGGTAGTGTTAATTGCGTACCAAGTGCTGCAGCTGCAGCCAAAAATGATGTAACACCAGGTACAACTGTTGATCCGATTCCTTTTTTTTCTAAATTATCAATTTGTTCTCTAATTGCACCATAAATTGCAGGATCTCCATCATGTAATCTAACAACAAGTTTATCTTTTTTTGCATTTTTATATAATAAATCAAAAATTTCTTCTCTAACTAATTTTGCTGCATCATGAATTTTTCCTTTTTTACATAATTTCAATATTGGATCAGGAATTAATGAACCAGAATAAACTACAATATCGGCTTTTTGAATTAGTTTTTTAGCTTTGACTGTAATTAATTCAGGATCTCCAGGACCACAACCAACAAAAAATACGTTAGACACGTTTTACCACCAAAATTGAAAAATATTTTGTAGTTAATGATTCATTATTTACTTCACCTAAAGTCATTGTTCTTATAATTTCATTTTCTGTTCCCAAATCTTGTCCAATTGCAAAAAGAGAATTATCAGGAAATCCAGATTCTTTTAGAACTTCAATTACTTTATCAAAATATCTACCGTCTTTAAGAAATATCATTGATTCAGAATGCTTTGCAATTTCTTTTACACTGGATAAATCATAGCAAGAAGGAATAATTGCAACTTTTTCTGCACCTTCTGCAACACTAATACCAACTTTTGAAGCAAATGAAAATATTGAAACAATTCCTGGAACTACACTGATATCCATGCTAGGATAATTTTCTTTTAAATCTCTGTGCATGTAAATCCAAGTACTATACAGATACGGATCACCTACTGTAAGATATACAACATTTTTTCCTTTCAAAACAGTTTCAGCCATTATTTTGGCATTTTTTTTCCAAGATGCTTCTAGAATGTCTTTATCTTTAGTCATTGGAAAAATTAATTTTATAATTTCTTGGTTTAATGATTTATCAATTATAGGTGAAACGACAGATAGAGCTATACTAGGTCTATTTTCATTGGAGGCTGGACACATGATAATATCGGCATTTTGAATTGCTTTTACTGCTTTAACTGTAAGAAGTTCTACATCTCCAGGACCTACTCCGATTCCAATTAATCCAGCCATATTTTGAAGTCTTTTTACCCAATTAAAAATCTAGATTAGGCCTTAGTAGCAGATATGATAGTAACTGGATTTCGTGCCAACATCATAGTACCAGTAGTAGTTTTTCTACTCTTAGAGATAGTTACCTGAGTAATATCAACAGAATTAAAATTTAATTTGTCAAGAATTTGTAATACAGAATAAAGTGTTTCAATGAGTATAGTTCCAATTACAATTCTACCTCCAGTTTTTAATTTATTTTCAGAAAGCTTAACTATTTCTGCAGTATCGCCACCTGTTCCTCCAATAAAAATAACATCAGCTTCTTCAAGATCTAATATTTTTTCTTTAGCATTACCAAAAATTACAGAAACATTTGAAATATTAAATTTCTTTAAATTCTTTTTAGTTAATTCAACAGCATTTTCATCATAATCAATTGCTAAAACTTTACCACTTGATTCAATTTGAAGTGCTGCTTCAATAGAAATTGAACCACTACCACAACCAATATCATAAACAGTTTGACCTACATTCAATCTTGCTTTGCTAAGTTGTATTGTTCTTACTTCTTCTTTAGTAATTGGAACTTTTTCTGCTCGCTCAAAATATTCATCAGGAATTCCAGGTGTTTTATAATTCCACATAATTTATCTTCCTAATTTATAATTGAATTATAAATTAATTCCTGTAGCAGTATCACTAAAATGGGTTAGGGTATAGGTAACAATCCATGTAAATAAATACAAAAATACATAGCTACCAATTCCTTGAGTAACAATTTTCTTTCTATCAGAAGAGGGTAATTGCATTTTCATTCCTTTAGCAAGTATAATTGATGCCAAAAATACTATTATCATAAATCCAATTGATGTCCATCTTCTTTCTTCACCTTCAATATCTTCAAGGAGAAGGGTTGTGGCAGCACCTGCAATAATTCCTAAAGCAATACGTATCCAAAATAACGTAGATAATTTTTTATCTTTTACACTTTTAGCTACATCAATAATTTGTGGATCTTTAGAAGGTTCTTTGGAATTATTTACTATATCTTCAGATTTTTCTGTTTCAGGAATATCAATTTTATCTATAATTTTAGACTGTGAGTCATTAGATCCAGGCGTAGGTTCAGATTGTTTTTTTTTAAATTTGGCCAAAGTAAATTTCTAGCCTGTCTTAATCAAACCATGTTTAATATCTTTGGTCAAATTTAAGACTAGATAACAAGGGTATAATTTTAGAGATTAAATACGATAATTATGGCATTGGCTGGAATTGAATTAAGATATTTAGTAAATCAGATTTCTGAACAAGTTCAAGATTACTATATCAGCAATATTTATGGTATCAACAAGGATAGTATTCTCTTCAAACTTCATCATACTGAAAAAAGTGATCTGTTTATGATGATATCAACATCTGGTGTTTGGTTAACCAAAGTAAAGATTGATCAAATGGAACCAAATAGATTACTCAAAAGATTAAGAAGTGATCTGTTAAGATTAAAATTAAGAAAAATTGAACAGATAGGTGCAGAAAGAATTGCATATTTTGTTTTTGAAGGATTTGGAAAAGAATTCATTCTAGTAGGGGAATTTTTTGGAGATGGAAATATTTTGCTTTGTAACAAGGATATGAAAATTTTAGCACTACAGCATTCAATAGAAGTTAGACATAGAAAACTTAGTGTTGGGTTAGATTATGCAGAACCACCAGAAAATAATTTAGATGTTTTTAACATAACAGAATCAAATTTTGATGAATTAAAAACTACAGATTTAATTTCTGCAAAATGGTTTGGGAGAACTTTAGGTTTACCAAAAAAATATGTTGAATCTGTATTTCAAATTGCAAATGTTGATTCTAAAAAAATTGGAAATTTGTTGACATCAGAAGAAATAACCAAAATTTATGAAACAACAAAAAAAATAGTTTCAGATGTAGTATCTGGAAATCACGATCCAATAATAATTGAAAATGAAAAAATCGAGGTTCTTCCAGTAAGATTAGGTAAATTAGAAGGTGATATAACAAATGTTAGTAGTTTTATTGATGGATTAGACATAGTTTTTACAAAAAAAATAGTTGAAAAAGGTAAGTCAATTCAATCTAGTGGATCTGATAAAAAAATTAAAGATTTAGAAACTCAAATTTCTGAACAAGAAAAAGCAATTCAAACTGTAAAAGAAAAATCAAAAAACATTACAAATGTAGCAAATTCTCTTTTTGAAATGGTTTCAAAAGGAATAATTTCAATAAAAGATATTTCTGCACAAGAAATTTTAGCAGTTAATAATTCAAAATTAATTAATGAAAAAGGAATTTCAATAATTATTGTAGAAGATGAAAAAATTAAAATAAATACAGATTCTCCACTTCAATCAATTGCATCTGTTTTATTTAATCATGCAAAAAAACAATCAGGTGCTATCAATTCAATTCTAACAATTAAAGAAAAAACAGAAAAGAAATTAGAAAAATTTCAAAATAAAACAGAAACTGAAAGAAACATAGATGTTATTACAGAAATTAGAAAGAAAAACTGGTATGAAAGATATAGATGGTTTATGACTACTGACGGATATCTTGTAATTGGAGGTAGGGATGCAGCATCAAATTCAGCTGTAATTAGAAAACATTTAGATAAAAATGATAAAGTGTTTCACGGGGATATTTTTGGTTCACCTTTTTTAATTATAAAAGATGCAGAAAATGCACCAGATTCAACAATGAATGAAGTTGCTCATGCAACTGTTTGTTTTAGTAGAGCATGGAGAGAGGGATTGTATGGAGTTAGTGCCTACTGGGTACATCCAGAACAAGTAAAAAAATCAGCTCCAAGTGGAGAATTCTTACCTAAAGGATCATTTACAATAGAAGGAACACGAAATTTTATCAAATCAGAGACTCTAAAATTAGCAGTTGGAATCATGATAGATGAAGATAAGAATTATGTTTTAACATGTGGTCCTCCAGAACCAATTAAAAAAAATTCAATATGCTATGCAATAGTTGAACCAGGAGGAGGAGAAATGGCCGAATGTGCAAAAAAAGTAAGACTAGAATTTTTAAAAATATTTGAAGACATTACAAAAAAATTCAATATTGATGAATTCGTTCGCGCATTACCTCCAGGTAAAAGTCAAATTAAACAAGTTAGTATGGGAGATTTAGAAAAACAGAGTATTATTGATGAACAGATAGAGTAGATGAATCAGTATCAAGTGACATTTTAATTCCATTTTTAATTGATAGGAATTCTTCATCACTAATAGTAATTAATGGAATATTAGCTAATGCACATCCAGTAGCAACTGTAAGATCTGCTTTTTTACAAATCATTGCAAGTGGTGCAGCATTATTTGATTTTATAGAATAGATAGTATATGCACCTACACTACTGCCAACACCTGATGGAAATACAAGAATGGTATCTTTAATTGCTTTTTCAAAAAGAGGGTGTTTTTTATCACTAATAATTCCAGTTTTTTTATCAACTGTTCCCAAAAAATTAATTGGATCATTTGATTTTAAAACAATACCTTCTACCTTTCCTGAAACTAAAATTTTATTCATCTTGTTTCATCCTCGACAATTTGTTTTAATGATTTTAAATTAACATCCACACCATTAGAATTTTTAAGATAAAATGCACCTTTGATACTATTAGTAGTAACTGCATCAACATCATCTTTAGATATCAATGGAGTTAGACATGTACAACAATCAGCAAGAATTTCACATCCAGCACGCTCAAGTTCTGTTATGTAACCAATTTTTTGTGCCTGTTCCTTTACAGTTCGAGGCAAGAAAACCATGCATCTTTTTTGGAAAGAACGACCTTTTAGTTTAGCAGTAAGATCAGAAATTTCATCTAAACCTAGTTGAGGACTACCCAGTGTAATTAAATCGCCTTTTTCTGCAGTGTTGAGTTCATCATGAACATTTTGCATTTCTTTTTCATCAAAATCTATTTTTTCAATATTTGAGTCACCTTCACCAAAAATAAATTTAGCACAAGTTCCAGATGTTCCCATTCCACCACACATTGCTTTAGATTGTCTTTGATCCATTTCACCAAGACCAGAAATATTTACAGATGTATCACCTAATTTTCCAGCATAAAATCCTAACATCCCATATGTTAATTCATTTGGATTTTTAACTTTCATTCGTATTGTAATATTTGGGGTATCTTCTTTTCTTAATGAAGAATAAGGGCTTTTACCAACAATAGCACTAGCTAGTGCACTAAATGCACTTTCTTTGTTTGTTTTTAAATTATCATATGAATTTGCATGGATAGCAGCATTACTTTCTGCAAATGCAACTTGTGTTCCATTTTTAGGAATATCAAAAATTTCATAAGGAATACAAGAAAAGGATGGAATAACCCCCATTGTTTCATATGAATTTTTAATGGATAATTGCTTTGAAATAAAATTTTCATCTAATTTGTAATTAGATACATTATCAATATCAAACCCCATTGGATTCAAAGTTGTTTTTACTATAACACGAGCATCTTTACTAACGCTAGATAGAAGTTCTTCTCCAGCATCACCGATTGTATTATAATTTACACCAGAAAGATGAGCCCATTCAATAGGAATTAATTTTTCAGCATCAGTTGCTTCACCAGTTGCAACCAAAATTCTATATGCCATTTGCATAGTTTCTCCTTGTTCGCCTTTTAGTGCAGATTCTTCATCTCTAGTTAATTCCAATGGTCAATTATCATTATTACAGTTATAATACTTGTGCGTAAATTTCAATTGAAAATGAAAAGAATTCTTACGGGTATGACAAATACCATGAATGCTGTAAAACCACCAAGAATTACAGCATTAAGAGATCTACATAATGCAGAAACAGGTCCATTTAGTATTTTAATTGGAACTATACTTTCTGCAAGAACTAAAGATGAAACAACTACAAAAGCAGTAAAAGCATTATTTTTAAAATATAAAAATCCTGAAGATTTATCAAATGCAAAAATAAAAGATGTAGAAAAAATAATTAGATCAATTGGGTTTTTTCATGTTAAATCTAAAAGAATTATAGAAGTTGCAAAAATAATTCATGAAAAATATAAAGATAAAGTTCCAGAAGATCTAGATACGCTAGTACAATTACCAGGTGTTGGAAGAAAAACTGCTAATTGTGTTTTAGTGTATGCATTTGAAAAACCAGCTATCCCAGTGGATATTCATGTTCATAGAATTTCAAATAGATTAGGTTTAGTGAATACAAAAAATCCCGAAGAGACAGAACAAGAGTTAATGAAAAAAATAGATAAAAAATATTGGATTGACATAAATGATACATTTGTAATGTACGGTCAAAATATTTGTAAGCCTATTTCTCCAATGTGTGATGTTTGTAAAATTAAAAAAAGTTGTAAATATTATAAAACTAAGAACGTTTCTTAGTAAAATATAATGTTGCGCCTAAAAGTCCAATCCCTGCTGCAACATAAAATGGGAAAAATGCAAACATATTTTTTCCAGGATCACCAGACAATATGTCTATAATCATAACTCCAGAATTTATTGCAGGTGGATCAGTACTTCCTTGCATTCCATAAACTGAATACGACTCAATTTCAAATTGTCCAATGTCTAAATTTGTTACAACTATTCTTGCTCCATTATTTACAGTTAATCCTGCTCTATCAGTAAATGATACAATAGATTTTGCTTGAGGATACCATCCTCTATCTAAATCACTATGAACAACAATGTATCCCTCATCAGGAGTTTGTACCGCAACCCAAAATTTATTGTCAGGTTTTGGACCCATACCAACTTCAATAAATTCACTATTATCCAGTTTATCATATACTCTAAAAACGGCATTACCATTTGGATTTGCATAAAGTAAATTATTATCAATAGTAATTTGCCAGCTTACACTGTGAATATTATCTAGTGGAATTATTGGTGCATTACGTAATACCGTGTTAAATTTTTCTGCAGGAATTTCTATATTTTCAATAATTAAAGAAGGGTTTACTTCTTGAGCAAATGTAGGAGTAATTATGAATCCAAGAAATATAATTATTAGAATTAGATACTTCATGAGCTAATCTAAATTTGTTTGAATAAATATCTAATCAACAAAAGGTTTTGGATGATTCAAAATTACCTTTGCTACTTCAGGTCTTAAAATAAATTCAGATGGTGCTTGTCCATTTTGAATCATTTCTCTAAGTGCTGTTCCACTAATTTGCTCTTTTACATCATTATCGTGCGGGCATGCCTTTGGAGTTGTGTATGTAAGACATTTTTTACAATAGAAGAATGGTGGAAAAAATACTGGAGAAATTTCTAATTCTGGATAATCCTCAAAGATTTTTTGTGCTGCCATTGGATCATAGAATTTACCAACACCTGCATGATCACGTCCAATGATGATATGAGTACAACCAAAATTTTGTCTCATAATTGCATGATGTATTGCTTCCTTTGGACCAGCATACTTCATTTGCGTATGTAATGTTCCAAGTTGACATCTATTTTCAGGATAGTATAATTTTATCATGGTTTCATAACATTTTACAATTAATTCATCTACAAAATCACCAGATTTTTTCTTCCCAATTACAGGATTTACAAATACGCCGTCACGAGTTGTTATGGATGTCTTTTGTAACATTTCATGTGCCACATGTGGTGGATTTCTTGTTTGGAATGCGCAAATTGTTTTCCAACCCGCTTTTGCAAAAGATTCTCGGGTTTGAGTTGGTGTTAACCTATTTTTTCTAATTTCAGTATCGTTTGGTCTTTGGATAAAATCAATTTTTCCACTAACCAAGAAATCTTTCATTGACATTGTATATCCTACACCAGGATGTGATGAATCAGTAGTACTGTAAATTCCTTGAGCAGTTTTCTCCTTATCAAAAGTAAATGTTTCATCAACGTGTAACACTGCAACTCCAACACCATCTGGATTTTGTAACAGAACATCTCCAGCTTCTTTCATTTTAGAAGCAGTTTCTTTATCCACATCAAGTACAATTGGAATGGTCCATGCTAGATCATTAGTTAATCTTCCACGAGATACAACGCTTTCAAAATCTTGTTGCCCCAAAAATCCCTCTAAAGGACTAAAAATACCATCAGCAATATTTTCTACATCATTTGCAAGATCTTCAGTAATTGTAATTGAAAATAATCCTGTAGAATCAATTTTAGTAATTCTGTTAATTAAAATTCCACCATGTGCTTTAATTGAATTATTTTCAGACATTGTTAAGCAGTTATTTGCGGTCTATATGAAGTCCACATTCTTTGTTACCATCTTGTTCCCACCACCATCTACCCGCACGAATATCTTCATCAGGTTTTATTGCTCTAGTACAAGGTTCACATCCAATACTTGGAAAACCTTTGTCAAGAAGACTGTTGTACGGTAAATTATTATTTTTTATATATTCTTGAATTTGATCCCAAGTCCAATCAACTATTGGATTAATTTTTAAAATTCCACCATGACCATGATCTAATTGAAACATTGTAATATCTTCACGATTTTTTGTCTGGTCACGTCTTAATCCTGTAATCCAACCATCCAAAGTACTCAATATTTTATTCATTGGATGAACTTTACGAATTTTACAACAGAGTTTTCTATTATCAACACTCTCATAGAAAAGATTCATTCCTTTTTCTTTTACCATTTCTTCTACTTCTGTGGTATCAGGAAATAGTACTTCAATTGAAATGTTATATTTTTTTCTAACAATATCCATAATATCATAAGTTTCTTGTGGAAGTCTTCCAGTATCAAGACTAAAAAATCGAAAATTAGGATTAATTTTTAACATAATATCCATTACGACTGCATCTTCAGCTCCAAAACTTGATGCTTTAGCAACTTTAGGATGTAAATTATTAGATACCCATTGTAAAGCATCTTGAGTAGTTTTAATTCTAGAATTAAGATCATCAACCTGTTCTTGCGTAAATTTTGTCACATATTCATTTAAAATATTTCTTTTATATTGATTGCCCAAAAAATTTATGCTAAATTATAAACAAGTATAAGAGAAAATAAAAAAGATGGATGAAATATCATATGTAGTAGTTTTTCCAAATATATTTTCTAAAAATAAAATTCCACAATTAATTAAAAATATTAAAAATATACTTAA
>LIAL01000043.1 GCA_001437625.1 Nitrosopumilus sp. BACL13 MAG-121220-bin23 | reverse complement strand
CAAATTAATAATTAATTATAATATTGTCATTTAATTCAAAAAAACAATTAATGCAATTTCTTGCTGAAGACATAGGTAAAGGAGACATTACAAGTGCATTATTAGAAAAAAAGAAAATATCAGTAAAAATAATTTCAAGGGAAAAAGCAATCATAGCAGGAACTAAACATGCAAAAGAAATTTTCAAATTAAAAGGATGTAAAGCTAAAATTGTAATTAAAGATGGATCAAAAATAATACCAAATCAAACCATAATGACAATAACAGGAGATGCAAGTAAAATTCTAACATGTGAAAGAACTGCATTAAATATCATAACAAGAATGAGTGGAATTGCAACACAAACAAATGAACTTGTAAAAAAAATTCCAAATAAAACAAAATTATATGCAACAAGGAAAACAGCCCCAGGACTAAGATATTTTGATAAAGAAGCTGTAGAGATAGGCGGAGGTAAAAAACACAGATTGCGATTAGATGAAATGGTAATGATCAAAGATAATCACATAGCAGTTGAAAATTCAATAGTGTCGTTAATAAAAAAAGCAAAAAAAAGATATAAAAAATTTGAAGTGGAAGTTGAAAATACAAAAGATGCAGTTCTTGCAGCAAGTGAAGGGGCATCAATAATTATGTTGGATAATTTCACACCATCTCAAATTAAAAAAACAATAGTAGTTCTCAAAAAGAAAAAATTACGAGATAAGGTGTTGTTAGAAGCATCGGGAGGAATTAATTCTAAAAACATATCAGAATACGGTAAAACAGGAGTAGACATCATATCAATTGGAAGCATAACCAATTCAGTCAAAGGAATTGATGTTAGTTTAGAAATTTAATTTAGATAGTAAATCAGGTACAGATTTATTTTTTGGATCAAAAACTTGAATTTTTTTACAGCAATCAATTGCGAGTTGATTTTCCCGTAATTTTTGATGTGAATACGCCTTCAAAAGTAAAACCTCAACATCAGAATCGCCAGTCTCAAGAGCCCTATCAAAAAAAGAAATTGCATTTCGATACTGATTTTTTAGATAATATATCCCGCCAAGGGTAAATAAGACATCGTGATTATAAGGAACTTTTTCTAGATAATCCAACCCCAATTTCAAGGCTTCAGGATATTTTTTTGATTTTACAAGTTTTTTAAATTTTTTGAATTTTTCAGTATTTACTTTTAATTGAGGATCACTAGGAATTCGGTTAAATAATCCAACCAAAATAATCACGTGCTAACTAATTTCAAGCATTCGATTAATTGCTAAACGAGCCTTATCTGCAATTTTCTTTGGAACAGTAATAACATTTTTCTCATGTACTAAAGCATCATATACTTTTTCAAGAGTAATCATTTTCATATACTGACATTCAGCTTTTTCAGATGCAGGAATGAATGTCTTATCAGGATTATCCTTTTTCATCTTATACAATATTCCAGTTTCAGTTGCAACAACAAAATTCTTTGATTTAGATGCACTTACATAATTTAACATTCCTTCAGTTGAAAGAATTGAAACTTTATTGTTTTCATAACTGCCATCAGCGACATCATACATCATAGGTGTTGTACAACTACATTCAGGATGAATAAGAAATTCAGTATCATGCATTGAATTTAATTTTTTTGTAACATCTTCAGGAGTAATTCCTGCATGTACATGACATTCACCTGCCCAAATATGCATATTATTTCTTCCAGTCATTTTTGCAACATAAGAACCAAGAAACATGTCAGGTAAAAATAAAATTTCCTTATCTTTAGGAATTGCATTTACAACATTTACAGCATTTGATGAAGTACAACAATAATCAAGTTCAGATTTAATTTCAGCAGTAGTATTGACATATCCAACAGAGATAGCATTAGGATGCTGTTTTTTCCAATTACGTAATTCATCAGCAGTAATTGAATCAGATAAAGAACAACCAGCTTCTAAAGAAGGTAACAATACTCTTTTGTCAGGACTGATAATGGCAGCTGTTTCAGCCATAAAATGAACACCGCAAAACAGAATGGTTTTTTGATGAACGGTTGCAGCCAGTTTAGATAATCCTAGAGAATCACCTGTAAAATCAGCCACATCCTGTACATCAGGAATTTCATAATTATGAGCCAAAATTACTACGTCCTTTTCTTTTTTAAGTCGCATAATTTCATTTTTTAAAAATGAAGTATCCTGAACCAACATAATTCATAAAAAATTAAACGGATGAAGATTTAAAGAATATGAAATAGTACAGAATTTTCCAAAAAGTACGTAAGTGTGGCAAGTTTTGCCACATCAAGTACCAATTTGAATATCATCTGAGCAATACTGTCTCAACGTTTCAATTGCAGATAAAATAGCTAATCTGCTAGTTTTGGGATTTTTAGGATCAGGTATATTTTCAACAGTAAAGGTCATTTTTCCAAATTTTCCGATGGCTTCAATGTGATGAGTATTTTTATCAGTATTTGGATCTGCAATAATTTTTACATGTGTTTTATCACTACCAATTCCAGATAAAGATACAAGTGCAGCTACATTGATGTTTGTAGGAAATAAAGAAACAGCATCACGAGCATTACCTTCAAAAATAATTGTTGGAGATTGAATAGAATCTAAATCAATATCAGAATTTTCAAAAAACTTTGCACCCTTTAAGGAACGAGGATGTTTTGTAGTGGTAATGGATACAGATTCTAATTCATTTTTAATAGATTTAAGCCCATCCAAGCCAGCAATAGCACCAGAAGGAAGATAAATTGTTTTTTTGAAATGAACACATGCATCGTATAGAATATCATAAATTGATTCATCAAGTAACGCACCAACACTCATAATCATAAAATCACGTTTATTTTGCAAAATGCTCAATCCATCATCCCTTACAGCATTTTGAGAAGCTGCTTCAACTACAATATTAACAGAATGAGATGACAATAAATGAGAATTCTCAACAATTTCAGGTTTATTATTTAATTTGGAAACAAGTAAACGGGAAGCATCTTTAGAATCATCGTAAACATGAGTTAAAACTCCAGGAATTTTACCAGTGTCAATTGCAAGTGCAATTTGAGTACCAATTACGCCACATCCCAATAAACCAATTTTTTTCAAGTAACCACATTAGAAAAGATCTCTTAATTAATTCTAGTCTAAAAATAGAGCAAAATGAATAGATTTTAAAATTTAAATATATTTTAAAAAAGAGTATTTAGACATAACGACATTCTAATGGTCGAAAAACTTTTTTGTAATATGACCAATGAGAAGAAAATGAAACATTTTATAAAATGTACATTTTGCGGTAAATGCGATAATGTAGAATATCTAGCTGGTCTTGAGTGGTTCTGTAACAAGAGATGTCATTACAATCATAGGCATAAAGATAATTCATGATTTATACGAAACTAAATAATTATCAAAATCAGTTTACTATTTCAAAAAACAGTAAATTAACGTCTAGGTAGATTCTCACGGTGTACCTAGACAATTTTAATTGCCATTAAAATAAATTACAATGGAGTACATAGTTCTCAAAACTTAAGACAAACTAAAGATTTTATTCAATCACAAAAACTCTCAAGCTATTTAAAATAAAAAATAGACATAATCATAGAAGTGATAATAAATAAAAAAATAGTTTTAGGATTAGGATTTTTTTTAATATTCTCTTTCATTCTTCCCATTAATGCAGATATAGAGTCCCCAAGAAAACAGATGAAAATGGGGATTTTAGTAGAAGATATTCTTTGTAGAAACGGATTAGAGTTAGTTATTCGTACAAATGGAATTCCAGCTTGTGTAAAAGCAGAAACATCAGATAAAATGCAAAAGAGAGGAATTGCATTTATTTCAGAAGTTACAAAATCAGAAAAAGAAGTAGTAACAGTTCCTGCATCAAGTATGTCTATAGTAAATTTTTACATTACAGATCATGATTTGAATTTAGCACGTAGTGCAGTAGAAGTAGTAGATACAGAAGGACTTTTTGAGTTTACAATTAATGGAATTATAATTCAAGGTCCTAAAAATATGATTGAAACAGGACCTAACACAGGTCAATTTTATCTAAAATTGAAATTACCTGAAACAATTAATGGTAAACAACTAAATCAAGACGATATTGTTTTAATAAAATATTTAGACAAATCTAATTTGTCAGGAGAGCAAAGAGTACAAGCTAAGTCAATTCCACTAACAAAAACATTTGCTGAAATTGAGACTTCCGGAGGAGGTTCAAGAATTGGACATGAATTTATTCTAAGATTGTACGAACCAGATGCAAATAGAGATTCTAGAGATGAAGATAAGATTTCAATAAATAAATTAGAATTTAGAAGTGAAGGAGGAATTAAAACTACTCTTGCAAATCCAAAATTTGATGCTAATTCCAATTATTTGATTGAAACAGGACCTAACACAAACATCTTTGAAGTACAAATCAAAATCCCACGCCAAATTGATGGTAAGACTATCCATATTGGATATGAGTATGAGATAAGATACATCGATAAATCAACCCCGTCAGGTACAGATGAGAAAGTTGTGTTCAAGGGCAAAGTTGGATAAGTTGTTTTGCTGGATCATCTTTGTCAAAACTTAACACATCCTAAAGATTTTATTCAAACCAACTAACTATTGTTGTGCTCAATACAGTATACAAAGATGCAATTATGAATAGAGAAAAGATTCTATCAGTTCTAAAAGGTCCAAAATTTGAGCAAATTTTACAAAAAGCAAGAGGGAATTGGAATACATTTGCACCCACTAAAGAAGAAGTTGTAACTGCTGGAATTGATAGTAGTTTTAACAATACTAAATTTCAAGGGATTGAATTATGGGCAACCACAGCAGTTTCAATAAAAATAGATGGAGAAGTTCTTGTAGATGTACATGATTCAGGTTTAGGTTCAGATATAGATCTTTCAAGAATTGCAAGTAAAATGGAAATTGATGCTTGTGAAAAAACAGTTGATGAAGTGGATTTAGTATTAATGGATGGCTCACTTCATTCACAATTTATGACAAGGCAATCAGCATTAGATGCACAAGTTGTAAAAATAATGAATAAAAAAAAGAATGTGATATTTATTGCAAAAACATCAAACACCAAAAAACAATTTGAGAATTTAGGCTCTCTTGCAGGAGATATCTTTTATTATAATCACGTTACAAACGGTCCAGGGTTTAGTGAAATATTTGTAGAAAAAAATTATGGGTTTGATAAAATAATTTCATCAACATTTGTGAGATTAAGTGATTCAACACCAATTATTAAATTAGAATTTTTAGGTGGAAAACATGATAATGATGAAATCAAATCAATTATGAATAAATTATTCAAAACAAGTGTAGGAGGGTATCCATATGCACTAAAACTTGCACACAACAACTGTAAAATATCAGATAAAGAACTTGGAAAAATGGTTAGTTTGCTAGGATTAAGTAATGAAATTGGCTCTAGAGAGGTATTAGGTTGAGTTTAGGTTTTGTAGTGGGAGAATCAAAGCCTACATCAGTAACAGCAATTACATCACGATCATTATCAGTTGGCGAATATATCAAAATGAGTATCGACGAAGGAGAAATTTTAGGATTAGTTGAAAGATCATCAGTGTCAAGTGCAGCATTTACAGATGTCAAAAATTTTCATGAAGCAGAAGAAAGTACAGAAATTGCAGACATCAATAAAAGAGATAAAACATTCACAGCACATATAGGAATTTTAGGATTTTTAGAAAATCTACGAAGGGGTCAATCAATCATTCCAGCAATTCCACCAATTCCAGGCACAGTAATCACACAACCAACTAATGAAGATTTAGAAGAAATTTTTAGTCCAAAAAAAGAAGGTTGGTTAAAAATTGGAAATTTACTACGAAATGAAAAAATTGAAGCTAAGATAAATTTAGATAAAATTGTTTCAAGACATTTAGGAATATTAGCAATGACAGGAATGGGTAAAAGTAATTTAGTTTCGTTAATTACAAAAAAAATATCAGAAGTAAAAGGAACAGTAATAATTTTTGATTATCACAACGATTACACTACATTAAACATTCCAAACGTAAATGTAATTGATGCAAAAATTAATCCAAGGTTACTTGAAGCAGATCAATTTTCAGAAGTTTTAGAAATTAGAGAAAACGCAGATGTTCAACAACGGGTTTTAAGAATGTCATTTACACAAGAAGTGAAAGAAGCAGGTGAATTTTGGAACAAGTTAGAGTATGAAGTAGATTTACTTGTAAATTCAGAAGATAAAAAATTAAAAGAAATTAGAACGTCAGCATATAGAGTACAAGACATCATAGAGGATGCACAAAGGAGATTTGATGATATTTTAGATCCAGAGGTTGGGAATCCCATGGACTACATAAAAGAAGGATGTACAAACATCATTAACATTTCAGAATTATCAGAAAAACAAGCAAACGTAGCAATGGGATTTTATTTACAACAATTGTTAAAAGATAGAAAAAATGCAACCATAGCAAAACATGGAAAATCAAAAAAACAAAAAGATTATAAATTTTTTGAACCAGTTTTTATAATTCTTGAAGAAGCCCACGTATTCATTCCAAAAGATCATGATACAGCAGCAAAATATTGGGCTGCAAAAATTGCCAGAGAAGGAAGAAAATTTGGAGTAGGTTTAGCAATAGTATCTCAAAGACCACGTAGTGTAGACTTGAACATACTCAGTCAGATGGGCTCATTTGCAATAATGAAAATTATACAAGAGGATGATCAAAGACAGATAGCATCAGCAACAGAGTCTACTAGTCGTGAATTGATATCACAATTAACATCACTAAATGTTGGTGATGCAGTTCTTGTTGGACAGTGGACAAATTTGCCATCAATGGTTCATGTTGAGGAGGTTAAGGAGAAGAAAATGGGAGCAGATCAAAGTGCAACTAAAGCTTGGATAAAGGCAGATAAAATGAAAAATGTCGGAGTAGAATCCACACAAGGGTTAGTTCAAAAAGATTTGTTGTTAGACTAATGTTATTTTCACATATCGCAGATACACATTTGGGATTAGTTCAGTATGGCTCTAATGAAAGAGAACAAGATGTGTATGATGTTTTCAATCAAGCAATTGACAGATCAATTAAAGATAATGTAGATTTTGTAATATTTGCAGGAGATATTTTTCATGTACCTAATCCAAACGGTACAGCAGTAATACAGATGGGAAATGCATTAAAACGTCTAAAACAAAACAACATTGATTCATTTTTTATTCTAGGTGATCACGATATTAGTAGAATTAGAGGGACACCAATTCCATACATATATCATAATTTAGAATTTTCAAAATACATAGGGAATGGCAAACCAATAGAATACAAAGGAATAATGTTAGTAGGGTTAGATAAAATAAGAAAAAATGAAATGTCACAATACGAAGAAACATTTTCAAATTTAGATAAAAGTGTTGAAAAGTTTTCAGGACATAAAATATTGGTGTTACACCAAGGCATTACAGAGTTTAACAAATTCGCAGGAGAATTACAATCAACAGATTTACCAAAAAATTTCACATATTATGCAATGGGACATTTACATGATAAAGACATCAAGCAATTCAACCACCTAAAGGGACCAATCGCATATCCAGGATCAATTGAATTAACAACTAGTGAAGGAATTAAGGAGACTAAAAAAGGATTTTTTGAAGTAGATATTTCAGGAAATGAAGCAATACCAAATTGGATTGAATTAGATACCAGACCTCAATTTTCAGTTAATACAGATTACAAAGAATTAACAAAAACAATTGATGAAATCATAGAGAAAATTAGTGATTTTACAAAAAAACCAATAATTGAAGTAAAAATACAGGGTAATGACATAGATACAGACTACATTCAGGCACAAATTACAAGATTGAATTCACTGGTACTCAGATGTCAATGGAAAATCACTACAAAACAAATATCAGATTCATCTGTATTTTTAGATAGACCAAGTGTAATTGAGGATGAAATGTTCAGGCTTTCAACAGAGGCATTAGGTTCAGAACAAGATGCAAATTTTGTAATAAAAGAACTTCTTCCAGCACTATCAACAGATGGAATAGATCAAGCACTACAAATAATTTTAGAAAATTATGAGAAATTCAAAAAGGAAGAAAATCAATGATAACATCAATTGAATTAGTAGACTTTTTGTCACATTCAGATACAAAATTAAAATTCGAAGAGGGTGTAACTATTTTTGTAGGAGATAACGGTGCAGGAAAATCAAGCATTATTGATGCAATTACATTTTCATTATTTGGTCAACATACAAGAAAATCAAATAAAGGATTAATCAGGAGAGGAACAAATCAAGGATATTCAAAAATAGAATTTTCAATAAAAGACAAACAATACGAGACAGTAAGAAAAATAGATAGTAAAGGAGGGTTATCTGCAATATTTTCTGAAACAACAAACAACGGTAGAGTAGAAATTGCAGCAGGAGAAAGAAAACAATTTGGGGAATCAATGACAGAACAAGTTGAAAAAACAATAGGAATGAATTTTGAAAAATTAAAAATAGCATCAATTGTTCAACAAGGAGAATTAAATACAATAATTAATGCAAAACCAAAAGAATTCAAAGAATTACTTAATGCAATAATTGGAATAGACAAACTAGATATCGCATCAGAATCTATGAAAAAAGTTACAAAAGAATTCCGTGAAAAAATTAGAACAGATTTAGGATATGACGATACACATATAGAGATTTTAACAAAAGATTTTAAAAAATATCAATATGAGATAAAAGAAACAGAACCTGAGAAAAATCAATTAGAATTACAGAAAAAAGAGATAGATAAAGAACTTGTAGAATTACAAGAAAAAGAGGAAATTGAAACACCAAAAAGAGATAAGATAAATCAATTAGAATTACAGAAAAAAGAACTTGTAAGATATGTAAAAGAAACAATTGAAGGAATTCAACAAGAAATTAAAGAAAATGAGCGTAAAATACATGATTGTAAAAATTGTTTTGAAGAATTAAAACTAAAAACAGATTTTGAGAGAAAATTAGAAAAAGTTGAAGAAGAAGATAAAGAAGTAATTAAAAAAATACAAGAAATAACAAGTCAAATAGTATCACTAAAAGGAAAACATGAATTAAAAAGAGATAAGATAAATCAATTAGAATTACAGAAAAAAGAACTTGTAAGATATGTAAAAGAAACAATTGAAGGAATTCAACAAGAAATTAAAGAAAATGAGCGTAAAATACATGATTGTAAAAATTGTTTTGAAGAATTAAAACTAAAAACAGATTTTGAGAGAAAATTAGAAAAAGTTGAAGAAGAAGATAAAGAAGTAATTAAAAAAATACAAGAAATAACAAGTCAAATAGTATCACTAAAAGAAAAAGAAAAACTTGCAGAAAAATTACAATTAAAAGATAACAAATGTCCAGTATGTGATTCAAATGTTGAAAAATTAAATCCATTTTTTCAAGAAAAACACATCAAAGAAGAATTAATTAAATTAAAACAAGAGGTGGATTTAAAAGAAAAAGAACGAATTATGTATTCGCAAGAAAGAGATAGATTTGTAGCAGAATTGCAAAAAATAAGAGATGCAGAAGCAACACTCAGAGCACATTCAATTAAAACTAAAGAAGAATTAGTTGCAATTCAAAATAATACAGAAATTAAAAAAGAAAAAATATCATTAGCGAATAATGAAAATTTAGAGGAAATATCACAAATAGATGATCATACAAAATTAATTTTTAGAAATATTTTAAAATTAGAATTAGAAACAAAAGGATTTGATGAAGGAGAAATAGAAGGAGAAATAATTAAATTAAAACAAGAGGTGGATTTAAAAGAAAAAGAACGAATTATGTATTCGCAAGAAAGAGATAGATTTGTAGCAGAATTGCAAAAAATAAGAGATGCAGAAGCAACACTCAGAGCACATTCAATTAAAACTAAAGAAGAATTAGTTGCAATTCAAAATAATACAGAAATTAAAAAAGAAAAAATATCA
>LIAL01000042.1 GCA_001437625.1 Nitrosopumilus sp. BACL13 MAG-121220-bin23 | reverse complement strand
TTTGTCACCAGATGGGCCTTGTGGGCCTTTGTCACCAGACGCACCAGGTGGACCACGAATTCCAGAAAGTCCTTTATCGCCAGATAAACCAGTGGGACCTTTTTCGCCAGGTGGACCAAGCGGACCTTTTAATCCAGAAAGTCCTTTATCGCCAGATAAACCAGTAGTGCCTTTGTCACCTTTGTCACCAGGTGGACCAGTAGTGCCTTTGTCACCTTTGTCACCTTTGTCACCAGTAATTCCTTTGTCACCAGAAAATCCTTTATCACCAGAAAGTCCTTTGTCACCTTGTGAACCTTTGTCACCAGTAGTGCCTTTGTCACCAGTAGTGCCTTGTGGACCGATTGGGCCTTTACCGCCGATTGGACCTTGTTGTCCAGGTGAACCTTTGTCACCAGACGCACCAGGTGGACCTTTGTCACCAGTAGTGCCTCGCTCACCAGACGCACCAGCAGTACCTTTAGAATTAAAATTTGAAGTAATTTTTGAAGAAGGATTAGATTTTACATTATTGGTAGAAGGTTCATTTTTTTCTTTTTGGATAGAAGGTATAGTAGAGGATTCAGATGATTTTCGTAATCTAACATCAAAAACAGAATATAATGAAGAAAATAAATCATTTACAACAACCCAAATAACATCCACATCGTTGATGGAATTAGGCAGAGGATTTTTAGAATCACCTACTACTTCAGAAAAAATACCATCTTTGACTCTAAGATGAAAACTTCCTTTCCACAGAGGGGAGAAAGTTTTTCTACGAATTTCATCATCAGAGGGTTTGGCATCAATTAGGGATATTTGAGCTTCATAAACTCCAGATTGTTTAAACGGTGCCTGTCCTTGTATTTCAATTCGTGGCTGAGATGACACATTGATTTGTTAATGTTAGAAGTATTTCAGGATTTGGATCGCTAAATCTAACTAAAATTCCAAACTACAAAGAATAATTCCAATTAAAATGGTATTTATCTAGATGAAGATGAAAAATTGACAAGTTGTTTGGTAAAAAAAGTAAAAAAGTTGAAGTAAAATTAGATAAAAAAGAATCAGACAGTATAGTTACCAAAGAAACCAGTTTAGTAGATCCAAGTTATAATATTAAAAAATTATTTAAAAAAGGCATTAATTTAATGGCAGATGAAAAACTAGACGATGCCATAGAAGTATTTGAGCAAGCATTACGAATTGAACCAGATAATATTGAAATTTTAATGAAATTAGGATATGCAAGATTTCATTTAGAGGATCATAATGATGCACTAAAAGTATATGATAAAATTTTAGAAATAGATGTAACAAATCCAGAAGCATGGAATCTTAAGGGATTAGTCCATTATGAACAAAGAAAATATGCACAAGCACTGGACGCAGTCAATAAAGCAATAGAGTCAGATAAGACATACGGAATGGCATGGTACAACAAGGCATGTTTCTTATCATTGTTAAATCAAGTACCAGAATCACTACAAGCACTAAAACATGCCATAGAAATTGATGTTAAAAATGCTAGAAAATCAATTAGAGATAAAGATTTTGTCAATGTAAGAATTGAAGAAGGATTCAAAAGAATTGAAGAAGTTGTTGTTCTAGAATCAGTTAAACAAGGATACCATACAATAGGCGCAATTGTTTGGACAACATTCTTAGATAAAATTGATGCAGAAAAAGCATTAAGAAAATTACTAGAAAAAGGATTAATTGTACAAAATGAAAAACGTGACGGTCTAAGTAAAATACCAATTTATGATCTTTCAGATAACTTTGCAGAAAAAGTCGGTAAAGAAAAAATAGGAATGTTTGGAATTACAAAAAAGAAACTTCCAAAGCCAGTTAAAAATTTGAAAATAATGAGTGAAACAATTCAAGCTGCAAAAGAAGCAATTGAAGAAGCAGATATAGAAAAAGCAATTGAAGCATTTGATCAATTCATAGATCCAGCAAAATCAGGAGAGCAGATGATTGAGAATTTCTTTGAAGCTCATAGAGAGATAAGATTATGGAAAATAAGATTAAAGGATAGAGGAGCAGATTACATGATTGATAATAAAGATAAGATGTTAGAGGTTTTAGAAAATGTTGAAGTTACAATTACTAAAAAACTTAGAGACGAAATAGCCTAAATTATTCAATACAGGTAAATCTCAATAACTAGTATGTTTTTATTTTTCAGAATATTTTACTAAATTATTCTGCAGATAAATCCCAGTAACTAGCATCGGCTTGTTTTTCAGTAGGTTTTGCTAAATTTTTCCATTCCTTAAAGGATCTAACATATAATTTGGTTTTAGATAATCCTACAGATTTAAGAGCATAGTATGCCAATCCAGACAAAGTACCCACACTACCACAATAAGTAATTATTTCAGAATCACCATCAATACCCCTATTATCAAATAATCTTTTCATGTCTTCTTTTGAGCGAAGAATTCCATCATTACTTGCTAGTGTACGATAAGGAAGACTGACAGCACCAGGAATATGTTGTTCAAGATAGTTCAATCTCTCCCTATTATCGATTAAAATTACATCATCTCGCAATTTTGCAGATTCTAAATAATCAGAAGTTGCCAAAATATTAGATTGTAAATTCAAAGAATGTTCTTTGTTAGATATTTCAGGAGTTAGTGAATCAGTTTCTAATCCTAATGATTTCCAATTACCATAAGTTGTTTCAAGTAAAGTGACATCAGAATGTCCAATCCATTCTAACGTCCAAGCTACTCTGGATGCTAAAGCACCAAAAGTATCATCATAAACAACAACAGGGGTTTCATCGTCAATACCCAGAGAATTTACAAGTTTCAAAACACGTTCAGGACTATCATCAGATAAGAGAGTAGCTAAAGGCAGATTTACAGAATTTGGAATATGATCTTGTTTGTAATCACCTTCACGTCTAACATCAATAACTCGAACACTCTTGTCTCGAATTTCAGAACGTAATGAATCAATATCAGTAGTAACTTTAACAGAATCAGTCAAGCAGCACATTCACCCTTACCAGTTTTTGTATGATAACTAGTATCGCTACCATAATCAAGATAGAAATCAGGATCATCATCTTTGGATGGAGGAACAACAAGTGGTTCCAATACTTTTTTGATATCGCCAATAGATTTAATGTTAGAATCCTCACTGTCATTTACAATTCTATGAATCCAAGATTTCAATGTGTCACCGGATTTTTTATTTTCTTTAAACATTTCAATTATTTTTAAAATAACAGGAATAACTCGTTTAGCTGGTACTCTAAGACAAGTTTGACCCAATGTAGTATCAGCATCAAAACGACCACCAAGTAACATTTGATAATTTGGATACATATCTTTTCCAAGACGACCTCCACCTCCAAAGAAACCAATTGTTGCAATACCATGCTGTGCACAGGAGTTTGGACATCCACTAATCTTAATTGAAGAATCAGTGAGATCATCATCATCATCAAGTTTTAATTCAAGAAATTTTCTTTGGATTTCTTTTGCAAGTCTATGAGAATTAGTTAACGCCAAATTACAAGAAGTAGTTCCAGAACAACCAACAGGGGCAGACATTGTTAAACCACCAGATTTTGCCAATCCAGTTTCAAGAAGTTTAGAATATAGTGGGACTAAATCATCTTCATGGACATATCGTAGTGCCACATTTTGAACAAATCCAGTTCTAGCTTTACCTTCAGAAGAGAATTCACGAATAAGATTAGCCATAGAATTTAATTGGTTTGAAGTGATATCACCAGCTTCTAAAGTAATAAACACAGAACGATAGTCAGATTGTTTTTGTTTTACGGTATTTGTTTTGAGCCATCTAGCATATCCATCAGGAACAGGACCTCCACTTTCATCACTAATTTTTAGAGGACGTGTAATGTTATCAGGAGTTGTATCGACTTTTAATTTAGTGACAACAGACTGAGTAGCTCTGACAATTGCTCTTTCTTTTAATACAAGGTTTTGGAATTTTTCCCAACCCATGTCATTAACAAGATAACGCATTCTATTTCTTGCAAGATTTTTTCTATCTCCCAATCTATCAAATATTCTCATTACAGCAATTGAAGTGTAAAGTAAATCTTCCTCAGGGGTAAAATCTTCTAACTGATGTCCAACGAATGATCTATTACCCAAACCACCACCAAGAAAAATTTTGAAACCTTTTTGTTCAGAGCCATTGATTTGTTGAATTTCTGGAATCAATCCAACATCAACCATTCTTACCATTCCGTGTTTTTCACAACAAGTAAAATTAAATTTAAATTTACGTGGGAGACTTTGTGCCATTGGGTTTCGTAAAAAGAATTTTGCAGTTGCAAGTGCATAAGGTGTAGAATCAAATTTCTCATCAGAGCAAACACCAGATAATGGACTGCACATTACATTTCGTACAGAATTTCCACATGCTTCTCTTGAAGTTAGTCCAACTTCTGCAAGAGACCTAAAGATTTCTGAAACATCCTCAAGGACTACCCAATGTAATTGGATATTTTCTCGGGTGGAAAAATGTGCACTGCCTATAGAATATTGTTCACTAAGTCTAGATAGTGTTTCAAATTGTTTAGGATAAATTTCACCAGCAGGTAATTTAACACGAACCATAGCATAATCACTAGTCATTCTAGTACCATATGCTCCATGCTGAAGTCTAAAGCGTCTGAAACTATCCTCATCATATTTTCCTTGACGATATAGTTTTACAGTATTAGCAAAATTATCAGCTTCATCAACTCTAGCCCAATTAATTTTAGGTTTAGCAGAATCAACTGGGGATGGACTTAATTTAGAAATACTCAATATAACAAAATTCAAGTTAGTTTGGTTATAAATTTTTTATATCAGGACATTTTAGGATAAAAAAATCAAGATGTAAACAAAATTTTCCCATTTATTTACGCATAATAATTAAAAATAATTAGTATAAGCTAATTTTAGAATGTGCGAAAGTATTAATTGATAATAAAAATAGTTTCATCATGCAAGAGCCAACATTAGCAGAACAATCTACAAAAATATTCACAGATGTTCGAGAAGTTGTAATTACACGTGCCATTGCAAAAGAATTTCATGAAGTTTTAGATGATAGAGCAGAATCAGATGTAATAATTATTGGTGCAGGTCCTGCAGGATTAACAGCTAGTAGAGAGCTTTCAAACATGGGTTACAAAGTTTTAGTTATTGAACAAAATAATTACCTAGGGGGAGGATATTGGTTAGGAGGATATATGATGAATCCCGTTACAGTTAGAGAACCTGCACAAAAGTTTTGGGATGAATTAGGAATTCCATACAAAAAAGTTGCAGAGGGATTATACTTGACACCAGGACCACATGCAGTGTCAAAATTAATTGCAGCAGCATGTGATTCAGGAGTAAAATTTCTTCAACTTACAAAGTTTGATGATTTAATCTTAAAGAATGGAAGAGTATCAGGAATTGTAGTTAATTGGATGCCAGTTTCAGCATTGCCACGTAACATCACATGTGTTGATCCAATAGCATTAGAAGCAAAAATAGTTGTTGATGCATCAGGTCATGATTCAGTAGCAGTGAAAAGACTAGTAGATAGAGGGTTAGCAGAATGGAAAGGAATGGAACCAATGCACGTTAATGATGGAGAAGAACACGTAGTGAATAAAACAGGTGAAATTTATCCAGGATTAATTGCAGCAGGAATGTCAGTTACTGAAACTTATGGATTGGCAAGAATGGGACCAACATTTGGCTCAATGTTATATTCAGGAAAGAAGGCAGCCCAAATAGTAGCTGAAAAACTAAAAGAGTTAGACAGATAAGTAATTTATAAAAAAACACCATAGTGAAAATTTCTAAAATAATATTATACAATGAACCTTCAGTTTTAGAAATAGATATTAAAAAATTAAAAAAGTTTATTGAAAATATATTTCAAATTAAAATTGAAATAAGAAACAATATTTTTGAAAATATAAATAAAAAAACATGTGAAAACATTGCTAGTAGTAGAATATTTAATTTAAAAAAAACATTTCAAAAGCACATTCCATCCATAGAAGAAATTTCAATTGAATTAGAAAATAAGGATATGTCAAATAAAGAAGAAATGATACTTTATGACGGCATTGAATTAAGTAATATAGTTACAGAATTAATTCCAAATGAGGAAAAAAATCAAAATATTTTAAATATAATTTTTACAAATAAACTCACATGTACGTTTGATGAAAATGATTTTAGATATCATGCAAGAGCACTGGTTGGATCAAATCCAATAATAATTTCAACAACAGGCATAATTGAAGCTCCTGCCAAACCCAAACAATACTATCTAGATCTAATGACTAATTTTTCAAAAGAAGAAATTGGAGAAATTAAGAAAAAATACAAAGGTCAGTTTTTAGAATATGGAGATTCTAGAATGTCAGATATTGTTGAAGGGTATGCATTACAAGCAATATTTTACTATGAAACAGGAGATGCTTTTTGTGACAATGATCAATGTAGATTATTTAATTCGCATTGGCAAAAAGATCTATTTATTTCACAAGTAGATAATAAAAAAATGTGTAAAAAACATGAAGAGATCTTAATAAAAATTAAAAATTAAAAATCTTAGAATAATATATTGACTTAAATTATTGAAATAAAGACATTATACACTATGATGTCAGCAGATTCAGGATCAGCAGTATTGCAAACTAGTAATGACGCTCCAAAAATATCAGGTGTAAAGAAAACAAAATTTGATGTAATCATTATTGGTGCAGGGCCATCAGGATATACCGCTGGAATTTATTGTTCAAGAGCAGGTTACGATACTTTAATTTTATCAGGATTACTACCAGGTGGACAACTAGTCAACACCACAGAAGTTGAAAATTATCCAGGATTTGAGAATGGAATAATGGGTCCAGATTTAATGATAGAAATGAGAAAACAATCACAAAGAATGGGAACCACAATTATTGATGATGTAGTAGTGGATATGGATTTTAGACGTGCACCTTACAAAGTATTAACAGGTTCTGAAGAATATGAGGCACGAGCAGTAATCATTGCGACAGGTGCAAATCCAAGAAAAATGGGAATTAAAGGAGAAGAGGAATTTTCAGGCAAAGGCGTGTCGTATTGTGCAACATGTGATGGACCATTCTTTAGAAACATGGAGCTTATTGTGGTAGGAGGAGGAGATTCAGCAATTGAAGAAGCAACATTTCTAACAAAATTTGCAACCAAAATCCATGTAGTGCACAGAAGAGGAGAATTACGTGCAAGTAAAGTAATGCAAGAAAGAGCTATGAATAATGAAAAAATACAATTTCATTGGAATTCTGAAGTAACTGAAATTAAAGGTGATCAGAAAATGCAGCAAGCAGTATTAAAAAATCTAAAAACAAATGAAGAAAAAACAATAGATGTAGGAGGGTTGTTTGTTGCAATTGGACACATACCAAATACACAATTATTCAAAGGTCAAATAGATTTAGATGGTGAAGGGTACATTGTATTAAAAAATAAAACACATACAAACATGGAGGGAGTTTTTGCAGCAGGAGATGTGCACGACAGAAGTTATAGACAAGCAATTACAGCTGCAGGGTTTGGATGTATGGCTGCAATAGATGTCGATAAATTCTTAACAGAAAATGCAGACAAATAAAAAAGTACAATGCAAAAAATGTTTGAATAAGTTTTATCAAAAAGAAATTTACACAATTCAACAATTTCAATATAAAAAAGAACCTAAATACAAATGGGCATTAGTTTTTTTTAAAAAATTAAAAATAGATGAATGGGATTCATTTTGTGAAGAATGTATTTTAAATTATTCAAAAAAATTAGACGACGTTTGGAATAAGCAAAAAAGTCAAGTTCTTTAATACGAATCAAAAATAATTAATTAATGAGTTATGATTCTGAAAAAAGTAAAAATATGATGGATGAAAAAAGTAAAAAATTAGCAGAGTTAGGCTCGATTCTAGCAAAAAATCAATTTACATATAAAATTCAAGAAAAAACAACAAAAGAGTATTGGGAAAAAAGAATTCAAGAATTAAAAAAATATGATGAAACAAGTTTAGCATATTATAACGAAATACAAAATATGATGAATTTGATTAACAAAGGTGAAGCACAAACGTATCTACTATACATTAGTAAATTTCGTCAATTGTCAACAGACCTCATAAAAATAATGGAAAAAATTAAAGAAAACCCTTCAATCATAGATTCTAAAGATAAACAGCAAAGTCTTTGGAGTAAGGGAGTTAAAAAGAAAATATTAGAAATTAGTACAAATTGTGTAGATCATGAAAAACACATGAACAGTATTTTTAGAAAATTTTATGAAACAAACATTAAAAAAATATCAGAATAATAAAATTATTTCATTTTTTTAATTTGAAGTGTAGTCGTACTGCCATCTTTAGTCAAATTCAACAATTCATGACCGTTTCTTGTAACCCATCTGGAAATATCTTCTTCAGCATCAGGATCATCAGCAGAGACACTAATAATTTGTCCAACTTGCATTCGCTCAATTTCAATTTTAGTTCTAAATACAGGTTCAGGACAAAATAATCCTGTTGCATCTAATTTTTTTTCATTGGATTCAGACATTGATATCTATATCTATAGAATGATTTGTCATATTAAAATCTAATTAAGAAATAACTAATTAATTCAATATTTGTTCATCCATAAATCATAAAAAAAATAAAAATGAAATTAAGATAAAAAATTATTTAAAAAGATCTTCATTTTCAGGACGAATTAAATCTTGTATAGTGTTATGTCCGACATTAAAGGAATAGTTACGAATTATAGCTACAGGACATTTTTTTGTTTTACCCATAACAAGTTCTGCAGCAGAAGACAGTTCATCAGCAATAGCAATTGCAGTAATACGTAAAATACGTTTAAAAGAATCCAAAGTTCCAGCATAATCCAAAATAGGATTTAAACCCGAAATTCCAATAGCGCAGTTAGTTTGTCCCATTCTAAAAGGCCTACCAAAAGTATCAGAAATAACCACAGCGACATTCTTGCCAGTTTTATTTAAAATATTTGTTCGAATTATCTCCGCAGATTTATCAGAATTTAGTGGAAGTAACGTTGCAAATCCATCAATAACGTTACTTTCATCTATTCCGGCATTTGCACAAATAAATCCACTATTAGTTTCCACAATAATTAAACCATTTTTCAGTCTAACAATTCTTTTTGATTCAGATAAAATTAATTCAACAAGTGCAGGATCTTTATTGTATTGTGAACTAATACCTTGAGCCAACAAAGATGGCTGTATGGTAGATAATTCAATCATTCTGCCTTCTTGCTTGGAAATAATTTTTTGTGCAATTACAAGCACATCACCATCAAGTATATCACCAGAATTTAAAATGAGTTCAGATAAATCATCACCTACAGTAATTTCTTTTTCAATGAAGATTGGAATAATTTGCAATTAAAATATTTAAGATATAGTACTAAAAAATGTTTATGCCGTAGGAAGATCTAATTTAAGATGTTTGTTAATAATACCCAAAATTTTAGATAAATCTTTTTCCTCTAGTGTAGTAGTGGCCAAGTCTTTAACTAAATCCTGTGCCCTATAGGCAATACCAAGGCCACAAACATCAAATAATTTAATATCATTTGCACCGTCCACAACACAAACAATATCCTCTTTATTTTCACCCCATTCAGCAATTTTTATTTTTGCAGATTTTGATTTATCAGAATCAACAACAATGTTAACGCCATCAAGTTTACCATCTTTAAAAATTAAATCATTACAATATACATAATCAAAACCCAATTCTTTTTGTAATTTGTCCATCATCAATGTAAAACCACCAGAAACAGCCATAATTTTCCAACCTGCAGCTTTTAAGATCCTACATGTTTCTTTTGCACCAGGCATTATAGGCAGACTATCAGCAACCGCCTGACATACTTTTTCATCTAACCCCTTTAATGCAGCAACTCTAGTTCGAAGTCCATCTTCCCAATTTATTTTACCTTGAATTCCTTGTTTTGTAATCTCCCAAATTTCTTTTTCTTTGTTTAATTTTTCTGCGAGAATTGGAAGGTATTCTTCATCATACAAAACGCCTTCAACATCAAAAATTATCAACAAAATATTTCTATATTAAAAAAAAAATCTATATTTCATATTTAGCCGGATATCCA
>LIAL01000041.1 GCA_001437625.1 Nitrosopumilus sp. BACL13 MAG-121220-bin23 | reverse complement strand
TTTAGGAACTTTTTCATTTGCTGCAACTAGTAATAATGCACCATCCATTAATGCAGAACCAGAAAGCATATTTGCCATCAAACTTTCGTGTCCAGGACTATCTACAAAACTTACAACTCTAGATAATTCACTTTCATCTCCACAATTATTACATTTAGGGGTTGTAGAATATCCTAAAGGTTCTTCACATTTTTTACATTTGTAAAAAGCAGCATCAGAATAACCAACACGAATTGTAATTCCACGTTTTAATTCTTGACTATGTACACTTGTCCATGAACCGGATAATGCTTGAATAAGACTAGTTTTTCCATGATCTACATGACCAGCAGTTCCGATGTTAATACATGGCTGATAACCATATTTTTTAGTATACCAATCAGGAAGTGTTTCGCGCCAGTGCATGAGTCAAAATATAGAATCGGTATATGTTAAGTTATTCTTTCTTATCTTTAGTTTTTTCAGCTGCATCTTCTGCAGGTGCTTCAACAGGTAACTCTCCATCAAATTTACAATTTATTTGATAAATTTCTTCAGAGATTGTATTTCCACGAATTAATTTTCTAACTCTATCACCAGTTTTTGCATCAGGTAAACCAACACCTTTAGAAAGTAAAACTCGTTTTCTTGCTGCACCATGAACATCATTTCTCATAGGAACTCCAGATTTATCACTGCCACCAGTGAGTTTTAATTTTCCAGTTAAACCAACAACTGTAGCATCAGTTTCATTTCCTAATTGTAATCCTAACAGTGGGTTTGCATCACTATCTTTGAGTTCTTTTGATAGAGATTTTCCTTTAATATCAGATATTGTAAGTTTAAAGTTTGCCAATTATTTCAAAAAAAGGTTAAAGTACTAATTAACGTTTGGACATTATTTTTAAATCAAGATTTCCATAGATAGTCATGGAAGAAGAAATCAAATGTCCAAGGTGTGGAAACAAAATGGTAGATATGCAAGCATGCCATATGTTTTGTCCTAATTGTGGTGCTCATCTAGATTGTTCAGATAAAGGGAATTTCTGGTAATTATAATCCAGAACGATCTGGAATATAATCAGATGCCATATTCATTGCATGATCTTTCATAATTTCAAGATAAGTATCATAATCAGCTTCAAAATTACAGTGAGGACATTTTACAATAGTAATATCATCATCTAAGACTGCAACTCTTTCACATTCTGGACATTTTGCATCCATACTATACCCACTCAATCAAGATATTTAATCATAATTATTGAAATAATATCTTAGCGGAATTAGTTTAGTCTGGTATGACGTCAGCTTCCCAAGTTGAAGGTCACGGGTTCAAATCCCGTATTCCGCATTAAATTTCTCTAATTGCTTGTTCTATAATTCCTCTATCAGGTGCTTTGGGAAAATATTTCAAATAAGATTTAAGATCTTCTTTAGCATCTAAATTTTTATTTTGTTTCTCTCGAAGATAAGCACGATTTTTGTATATTTTAGCAGATCTTTTTGGATTAATTTCAATTGCTTTACTGTAAGAATTTTCTGCTTTTTCAAATTGATTTGTTTTCAGATAAAAATTACCTAATCCATTAAATGTCAGATATGATTTGTTATTAATTTTTAAACTTCTTTCATAAAAAGAAACACAATCTAATGAATTTTGTTGATTTAGAATAGAACCATACAAATGTAAAGCAGTGGAATTATTTGAATCAAGTTCAATAGCTTGTTTTAATGCTGCAAGTGCTTCATTAGAATTTTTTAAAATATTTAATTTTTCAGAATTAAAACATAAGCGATTAGATTTATCTTGAGAATTATTTTCAAGAACAATACCAGATAAAGTATCAGATGGCGCCATAATTATCAATAATCTTCCTTCTTCAGACCACTCTCTATCAAAAATATCTTGTGGAATTGCTCCTTCCTGTTGTTCTCCCTCCTGATTACCTTTTTGAATATAGTGAAGAATTGTTTTCTCGTGTTCATTATAACCAGTAATTACTGAAGCATGTTGTGTAATTTCAGGGATACCTGGAAGAATTACAATTGGAGGAATACCTGCATCAATAATCATCTTTAATTCAGTTAAAGAAGAATGAACTATCTTTGATGACAACCCATGTCTTTCTGCAAGTTCTATTCCCTCAATGAGTATACTTCCATTAAAATCAGAATATTTCTTAGCAGATTCTATAGCTTCAGCCATAGGTAATTCAATATTCCAATATCTAGATACAACATTAATGGGTAATGGAAGACAAATATTTTCTTCTTCAACAAGAGGTAAAAGTAATTGATGATCTTCTTGTTCCATAAAATAAAGAAATTTTGAGAGTTATTAATATCAATCAGAGAGAACAAAATTTTTCAATTAAATTGTTACCATCAAGACTCATTTCCGGATGAAATTGAGTTCCAAAAATTAGTTTTTTATCATATTGAATAATTTCATAGTTACAATTATCAGATTTTCCAATTGGTATCAACGTATTTGGTAATTTAGAAATTTCAAATCCATGACTTTCAAATACATCTATTGAATTATTTGTGAGTAAATTATTTTGTAAAATTTCAATTGTTTCATTTCCTTTTTGAATAAATTTTGTTTTTCTAATTGTACCACCTAATGTAAGAGCTAATATTTCTGCACCATAACATATTCCAAGTAATTTTTTATCATTTTTAATTGAAAAATTAATAATTTTAGAATTTACTTCATTTATTTTCTTATCATTTTTTGTTCTTCCAGATAAAATAATTGATCCATATTTTTCTAATGAATTCAATTCTAAAATATGAGGAGTAGATTTTCTAAATAAAATATTTTTTTTAGTTAAAAAATCAGTTAATTGTTTTGTATAGATAGAACCGTTATCAACAACAAGAAGCAATCAGTTGCCTACCTCAATTGACACATAGTGTATCTCAGGTAATCCATCTTTTACATATATAGTTCCAATATTCAGAACTGTATCTATCTCCCACATGAATACTCTATCGCTACGTGGTTTTACAAAGTCATCAATGAATTCAGATAGGAATAACTCTGTATCAGGAAGATCATCTTCAGTAAAGAAGAATAATTCACCTTCATTAAATGCCAGTGGTATCTGAATTGATGTTGGTTCAGAAATTATAATCTGTTCTTTTTCAAATATTGATTTTATGATATTAATTCTATCATTTTTAATTAATTCAATATAATCATCATCAGCAGTAGTTGTAGTTGATGCTACACCAGAAACCTTTTTCAAATATTGTTCAAATGCTTCCTCTTGGGTAGTGCCTAATCCAACAAAGTATTCACCATTAAACGCTGCACCAACTGCTGCAATAGTACCTAATTGAGCAACTACACCGCCTGCACCTGCAGTATAAACTGGAATAAAGTACACATCGTGATCACCTACACGATACAAAATATTATCCCCAATTCTTGGATTTCTCAATAATGTTTTTAATTGAGCAAACTCAGGATCTCTATCTAGTGCTTCTCTTACTGCAGTAGGTCCAATTAATTTAGTTTCAGAATCTAATGGAACTTCATAAAAATGTAAATTACCTAAATTCTCAAGATCATTTTCAACTATCATATACCCAGCAAGATTTCTTCCTTGTGATCCTTTTAATTCCAATGAAAGTAATCCTAAGAAAGAAGTTTGTTCAAATCCAGGTGGTTTTGCTTCAACATAGTAAGTATCAAGACCACGGGGAATTTCATAAAATTCATTTGCTTGGATGAATGTTTCAGGATTAGTTACATGGTAAATATTGTACATTTCTGTTTTCCAATTAAACAATTCAACTGGATATCGAATTTGTTCTTCTAACCAAGATGGCATTACTGAAAATTGTTCATCGTATTGACTAGCAAACATTTCAGTAAAGAAATCATCACCAGTTTTCAATAATTGAATATCACCATTATACGAATCAACAAGTGCATATCCTACCAAACGTAAGTATGGATTTCCAACAGACCAAGGAACATCGCCTGTGTCAAAACCAATAATTAATGGAATTAACCAATAGGAATTTTCTCCATCAGTTACAGGTAGTGAGTCTAACTCTTTTCCAAATAAATCATATAAGAAATATGGATACAATACTTCCATTCTATCATGTACGTCCTTGTATCTCATAATATGTACAGATTCACCTGGAAATGAAAGTAAGAAATTTGGCTCAAATATCCAACTAAGTGGTGGTGGAACATCTAAACCACCAGTACCAGAATAAGATATACCTCCAAGTTCCGCACTAGTTTCGCCTCTTCCAGTTGGATAACCAGACCAAGTTTGTTCAAATAATCCACCTTCACCGTAGTAAATTTCTCGTTGTTCAAAAAATCTTCCACTATCAACTATCTGACCATCTGTTGCTCCTAAAGTCAAAAATCCATCTGGAACATGAGTATAAACAAGATGCTCATTATACCATCTATTATCAAGACTAACAGATGACGGTAGAATTGGTTTCATTGATGCAGTCCAATACAAAGTATTGTTAAATCTTAGAATATCATTATCTTCAAAGTCAACATATGGAATTAATCCAATTTCAGGTTTTAATTTAGCAAATGCAGCTTCCCAATCCCAAATTCGAATAACATCAAGAACATCACTATTTTGTTCAACATAATTTTTAATATTATTTGCAGATACAGATGTTAATTGTACATCATGTATATTTTCTTGAACATCATTTAATTCTCCAAGATATCTATTAACTCCAATTTGTTGTGCGGTATACGGTCCTAAAAATTCAATTTTCTTTGCATCAGCAATACTGTTGTTTACTGCTACTACACCAGCAATCATCAGTAAAATTACAAGAATTGTTACACATCGTATTATTACATCACGTTTAAACATATGAGTTAGAACACGTGCTCTAACTCTATCAACTAATGAAAATGCAATTAAAGCAAAACCAATTACAAGTGTACCTCCAATAACATATCTTGTGTTATAATCAATTTGATCAGTAAAGAACAGATTAACGCCAATCCAAAGTATACCAATTCCTAAAATGCCCTCAATAGTTGAAACATAATTTAGATAACGAGGTTTTCCTTCTTGAGAGTCTTGTAAATATGATGTAACGACATCAATAATTCTATGAATACCAACATACAGAACTAAACGTAATCCAATTGCTCCAAGCATAGGTGGAATTAGTATTACTAATGCAGGAATCATTGGAACAACTTGTTCAAATGCATAATTTGGATTACTATCTGGAGTTACAAATGGTAAAGAGAATAAGTTTGGTAAATGTTCAACACCTAACGTATTTCCATCAATAAATGACATTGCTGCAAATCCAAACATAATATTTGCAAAGAATGCACCAAATAGTAGAATCTTAGTTATTTGCCAAAGAATGAATTGTGGAGAAGTTAATTTGTAATTTTTAAAACTTTGAATATCTGTTGTAATAGATTGTTGAGGACCTCTTGCAATAAATCTAATTGCAGAATTAATTCCATACCAGAAAATAGAAGATCTACTGACAATATTTACACGGATAAGAGCAATTGCTGAAAGAATTAGAGTTGAAAGAAGCGTATAGTAAAGAGGTTTTGTGAATTGATCTCCAAATTCAGTGAAATTCATCGATAAAATAACTGCTTGATTTCCAATCATGGTAAAAATTATAATTCCTATAATAGCAACAATAGCTAATCTGATGAATTTACCAGTATCAGGAGGCGGAGCTTGTTTATCAGTAGAGGCGCTATACAAAATCATATTTTATTATGATTCACTAAATTAAAGCCTTACCAGCAAAATTAAGCAATTGTTGCTAGTTTTTTACAAATCATATACACTGCGGCATATGTTGGAAGTGATATTTTTTGATTAATGTATGGACCAAATTTTTTATTTTTTAACTTAAATTCAATTGGACAATTAGCTAAAACTTCAACAGAATCATCATTAAGAAAACATGCATCCGCATACGGATCAAATTTTGTTAAATCAGTGCAAAGAATTTTGCTAAGACCACTCTTACTGTTAATAGAACCAGGTAATCTAAAAATTCTATGAATATCCATAGTTACATTAGGATCAATTTTAACGCCAATATTTTCTGATACATCATCAAGTGTTTTTTGGAAAGAAGGATATCCACTATCAAGTAATTCTGAAATAATTTTTGAACGTTTTGATTTTGAACCAAAAACATATTTTGAAAATCTTCCATTCCAACCTTTTTGATTGAAATCAGGGAATAATGATCTATTGGGTTTAAATTTTTTCATCCCAAATGTTTCAGGGATAGCACCACGAAACATGATATAGTCAACAAGTTCTGATCTTTCTTTAGAACCCATTTGTTGGAATTGGGAATGATAAACGTAAACATGAAACCCTTCATTACCTGAAAAATAAACATGGATATTTTCTTTATCAATTCCTAAATCATTAATTAAAACATTAGATAATTTATTGACTTCAATTTTTGATGCATCAATACAATTTTTACAAGGTAGTGATTTTTTTTCTAATTTAGTTGAATTACATTTTACACATTGGCTAGTATTTTTTGAAATTTCATTACACTCATTACAAATTGATATAGTATGATTTTTCCTACAGGATAAATTGAGATCCTTTGCATCAATATCAAAAATTAAGTCAGCTTCTTTCCAATCTTTTTCACTCATTGGGGAATTAGGAAATGCATAATATGCATTTGAACAGTAAACATCTGATGGAATATTTTGCATAAATAACAGATGTAATTCTTTATTATCCTTAAGAGAAATATGTCTAAACATTCCAGAATTAAATTTTTGATAGCCAAATTCCCTTTCAGATGTACGTTCAGGACTAGTAATTAGATCAAAATGATTAAAATAATATTTTTTAAAAGAATCTTCTAAAAATTTAATATCAATTTCATTCATTATGTTCTCTTTTTTCCAAATTGTAATGGATTAATGATATTATCACATTCTTTTGTTATAAAACAAAGATCCTGTGTTTTTAATTTTTCACAAGAAGGGCAAGTATATTTTGTTGCACTACCTGAAGTTCCAGCAAGATGATTAAGTTGGTAAAGTGTAACTCGAGGATTATAATCAGGTGCATTTTTGAATAGCGGTACAATTTGTGGAACTGTTTGTCCTTTTGATAAAAGAAAAGTTGCAAGCATAAATCTTCCAGAATGTGGAAGATTTTCACCTTTTTCAAGTACATTAATTGCATGTTTTATGCATGGAGGATATTCTCCAGTAGTAATCGTATAAGTTGGTGTAAGTTTTTTAGAAATTAAAATTAATTCATTTACAATATTTTCAAGTCCAGGAATCATAGAGGGTTTAGGAGCATTGATAATTTTTGAACTGATATAATTTCCTAATTCTTTTCGAATTAATCTAACTGTTTTATCAGGAGTAAGAAAGACTTTTCCATTTTCAACATGTCTATTGATTAATTTCCACTCACGTTCATGAAAAGTAACTGAATGTTTTAAATAATCAGATACCGGTATTACAAAAAAATCATTTTCTTTAGTTATTTCAATATTAAATAAATCATAAATAATTCTAGTTGCTAAATCAATTTTTGATTTATTAGAAGCATTTCCTAAATCTTTTTCTAAATAATTCTCTGCTCTTCGAGATTCAGCTAAAGCAAATCTTTTGATCAATGTAGACATGCCAGTTAGTTTGATAAGGACTATAGCTAAAAGAAAAGAAAATACTTCTCTTTCAAGAACATAGTCTTTTGATGCCTGACCATCTATCAAATCTGATTTATAGACTTCGCCTGCTGCTGCAACTTTGATTCTATGTAGTGCTTTTTCTACGGATAATTTTAAAACGGGATCACTACCAAATTGAACTAAAGAAAAGCCCTTATCTTTCAAATATTCTCCTGCATCAGCCAAAAAAGGGTATTTTGCTTTTTCATCTTGTCCAAGAACTAACATAATAGTTATCGAAGTAATTTACATAAAAATCTGGTTCTCAAGATTTGAACGCTGGTTTAAATTATGTTTTAAGAAATTGTTAAAATATGCAACTTGGTTGTCATGTCTCAGCATCAGGTTCAATTGATAAAGCAGTTGATAATGCAGTTGAGAGAAATTGTTCAGCATTTCAAATATTTACAAGAAGTCCAAGATCATGGCATGCAAAAGAACTAACAAAAGAAGTCATTGATGCTTTTAAATCCAAATTAAAAGATAGTAAAATTGATAGATTTGCAACTTGTGCACATATGCCGTATTTACCAAATTTATCTACACCAAAAGACGATGCATTTGAAAAATCAGTTAACACATTGATAAGTGAAGTTGAAAGATGTGCACAATTAGGAATACCATATTTAGTTACACATCTAGGTAGTCATTTAGGAACTGGAGAAGAAGCAGGAATTAAAAAATTAGTAGAAGGTCTAACAAAAGCAGGTCAAACAAAAAATGATGTAATGATTTTATTAGAAAATACTGCAGGACAAAAAAATTCTGTCGGTTCAGATTTTAAACAACTTGGTGAAATTTTTAAGCAATTAAAACCTGGAAAAAAATTTGGTGTTTGTCTTGATACATGTCATGCATTTGTTGCAGGATATGACTTACGAACAGCAGATAAGGTTAAAGAAACTTTTAAAGAATTTGATAAACATGTTGGAATAGAAAATTTGAAAATTCTTCATCTAAATGATGCTAGAGGAGAAATTGGATGTAATCTTGATCGACATTATCATTTAGGATTAGGTGGAATTGGCGAAGAAGGTATAACATCTGTTGTCAAATTTGCAAATAAGAAAAAAATTCCTATAATTTTAGAAACTCCAATTGATGATGATAGAGATGATTTTGAAAATGTCAAAATAGCAAAAGGGTTCGCATAGAAATGTATTCGATTAAGGGAGAAATAAAATAATGAATTATGAAGAAGTTATGAAATTAGCACTTGAACGTGGATTTTATTTTCCTAGTTGTGAAATTTATTCAGATGCTAGTGCAGGGTTTTGGGAATATGGACCATCGGGTGTTGGTTTAAAAAATAAATTTCTGGAGTTATGGAGAAGAGAATTAATCAGAAGAGACGGAATGATGGAAATTGATGGCTCTCAAATAATGTCTAAATCAGTTTTTGAAGCATCAGGTCATTTAGGTAATTTTGCAGATCCAATAATAAAATGTACAAAATGTAATTCAACATATAGAGCAGATAGAACAATTGCAGAGATTACAAATATTGAGATTCCTGAAAATGCAGATTTGATTGAATTTGATAATGTAATTAAAGAAAAGAAAATACAGTGTCCAAAATGTAAAGGAAATTTTGGTGAAACAAAAAAATTCAATATGATGTTTAAAGTTGGAATTGGTCCTCAAGAAGAAGAAGCATATCTTAGACCAGAAACATGTCAATCAATATTTGTTGATTTTCCTAGACTCTTCAAGACTATGAGAGGTAAGCTTCCATTAGGAATTGCTCAAGTAGGAAAAAGTTTTAGAAATGAAATAGCACCAAGACAAAGTTTACTTCGTCTTAGAGAATTTTATCAAGCTGAAATTGAAGTATTTTGTAATCCTGGAAGATTGGATGAGGTTGAAAAATTTACTGAAGTTGAAAATACAGTAATTAGAGTACAGACCGATGCTGAGCCAATTTCTATGACATGTAAAGAAGCACTAGAATCAGGAATTGTTCCAAACAAATTTGTAGCATATTATTTAGGAATTTTAACAGAATTTTATGAAAAAACAGGTATTGATATTTCAAAAAGTAGATTTAGAAAATTAGGAGATAAGGAAAAAGCATTCTATGCAGAAGTTGCGTTTGATTTTGAAGTTGAAACTACAATTGGTTGGCTTGAGCTTGTAGCATGTAATTATAGAGCAGATTATGATTTATCTAGTCATGCAAAAATGAGTAAAGAAAAATTTGAAGTAATGGATAATGATGAAAAAGTTTTGCCACACGTATTTGAAATTTCAATGGGAATTGATAGAAGTCTGTATACAATTTTAGAACATTCATTAAAAAAAGATGAAGAACATGAAAGAATGGTTTTATCACTAAAACCATATTTATCACCAATTCATGTTGGAATTTTATCATTAGTTAAAAAAGACGGATTAAAAGAAAAAACTGATGAAATTTTTCTAAATATTAAAAGAAAATTTGATGCATTTTTGGATCATTCAGGTGCAATCGGTAGAAGATACAGAAGATTAGATGAAATTGGAGCTCCATTTGCAATAACAGTTGATCATCAAACATTAGAAGACAATACAGTAACAATTAGAAAAAGAGATTCTATGGAACAAAGCAGAGTGAATATTTCAGAGATTGATTCTATTTTATCTGGATCTGTTGCATTTCCATAACTAAAAATTATTTTTAATATTTTAGCTTAATATT
>LIAL01000040.1 GCA_001437625.1 Nitrosopumilus sp. BACL13 MAG-121220-bin23 | reverse complement strand
CGAATTTCTCTAAGTAATTGAACTTGTGGAGATAATTCTGAACCGTATGTTGCAGTTGCAATTAGACAACCACCACCTTCTTCAGATGTAGTTTGTACTACTTGACAAACACCATTGACAGACTCAGTTCCAGGTCCACAGTTTACTACTTGTTTAACTATAGGTTCTGGTGTTGGTTCTGGTGTTGGTTCTGGTGTTGGTTCTGGTGTTGGTTCTGGTGTTGGTTCTGGTGTTGGTTCTGGTGTTGGTTCTGGTGTTGGAGTTACTTTAGCAGGTGCATCTGCAGAAATAAAGTTAAAAGTACTAGTAATTTTTTGTGCCCCATATTGTGCACGAATCTCATATTCACCACTTGAATTCATTGTGCCACCAGCTGTAAGAGTAGTAGAATAATTTCCAGAAGAATCAGGTAAAACTTGGTTTATGAAAACCATATTTCCATTAGGACTAACAACCATTATAGATACAGCTTGCTCATATTCAGATAAATTCTTAATTGAACCGGAAATTACAATAGAATTTCCAGTGGTATAAGTTGAAGAATCAGTTGCTACAGATACTGGAAGAACAGATTGTGCATTTACTGCACCAGTTAATCCAAAAGACATAATTGAAATAGATAATAATGCAAATGCTAAGAAACCAGATACTTTCACGTTATTTTTAAACCATAATTTGCGGTATTTAAATTTTTAATTAAACTAAAGTTGACTAAATTATAGTCTATTTTTCTTTTTTTAACAAAATATCAGCAAATATTAAAAATCAAATAGATTTCAAAAAAGAAATTTACTAAAAATGCAGCTAAAGTATCAATTTTCTCAGAAACCTGTAATACCACATTAGATCATTTGATAATAATGGAAATATTTGCTCAAAGAACTAAAGTTTTGAAGATTTCTTTATTTGCAATTTTTTCAGCATTTATAGTAGAATTAATTTTTGGTTTAATTTCTAACAGTCTTGCTCTAATTACAGATAGTATTCATGCATTGTTAGATAGTGTTGTGACACTAGTTTTACTTTTAGCAGCAAGATGGGCAATGAAACCACCAGATGCAGAACATACCTATGGACATGGAAAAATTGAATCGTTAGGAGGACTCATTGGAGGAATAGTAATTTTTATGATTGCCTGCTTTTTTATTTATGAATCAATTAACAGGTTACAAAGTCCACCTCCAAGTGTTTTACCAGGACTATTTGCAATAATTGGAGGATTGTATACAATTGGAGTTGATCTTTTCAGAATCATATTACTTAGAAAAAGTATCAAAGCAATTGGAGGTACAACGCTCAAGGCAGATTTCTACCACGCATTAATGGATCTTGGCTCCACAACAGTGGCAATAATAGGAATTATTCTAGTTACATATGGAATCTATTTTGGAGATGTTGTTGCAGCCTTACTTCTAGGAGGACTATTAGTAATACTCAGCATAAAATTAGTATACAAAACAGCACTAGATTTAACAGATGTAATATCACCAGAACTTGTAAAAAAAGTTAGAGAAATTTCAAATTCAACAAATGGAGTTATGGAAACAGGATCAATACTAATGAGAAGATCAGGAGATATAATTTTTGCAGATATAACAATATCATTAAGAGGAGATACAAGTTTTGAAAAAGCTCATGAAATTAGTGATAGTGTTGAAAAAAATATTAAAAATAAAATATCAAATGCAGGAATTACAATTCATTTTGAACCCAATTGGAAAAATGTCCCACTAGACGGAAAAATTTTAGAAATTGCAAAAAGTGTTAGAGGAGTTAAAGAAGTTCATAATGTAATTACACATAAAACAAAAGGAAAAATATATTGTAACTTACATGTAATGGTAAATAGAGAAATTAATTTAATATCAGCACACAGAATATCTGAAATTATTGAAGAAAAAATACAAAACCAAATACCAGAAGTAACGCATGCAACAATTCATTTAGAACCATTCATAACAGTCCCAAAAAATTTTAATGTGGAAGATACAGTTACAGAAGAAAAAATTAAAAAAATTGTTGAGAATTATCCAGATGTAAAAAAAGTTGGTAGAATTTTATCATTGAAATTTGAAAATATTCTTAAAATTGATATTGATTGTTCTTTTGATAAAGAATTGTCAATTGAAAAAGTTCATGATCTTACATCAGAAATTGAGCATGTGATTAGATTAGAAATTAAAAATTCAGTAATTACAATACATCCAGAACCAAATTAGACCAAAATACTTGTCAGATACATTACCAACATTCCAATAGCAACACCTGCAACTACTGAAGAACCAGAAAGATTTTTGTCTCCTTCTTCCCGGATTAATCGTAAAATTACGACAATAACTTGGAATATGGCACCAGCCCCGATTGCCAAAAAGATAACTGATGAAAATGGTGAATATGAAAATCCGCCAATCCAGGCACCAAAAATTGCAGGAGAGCCTGCAATTAGTCCAAAACCAACAAGTTTTGTAATTAATGATTTTTTTGATAGAGATTTGTCTTTAGATAAGGGTCCTGCAATAGCAATTCCTTCAGTTGTATTGTGTAAAGCAAATCCAACAATCAAAAACGTGCTAAATGCAATAGAACCTAAACCTACAGCTGCACCAATTGCAAGTCCTTCTCCAAAGTTGTGTAATCCAATCCCTATTGCAATCATTAATGCAATTGCTACAGGCTTTGTAAGTTTAGAAGAGTCTGCACGGTCTATTAATTTTTGACCTGCATAATACAGACCAATAAACGATATCACCACAACAGTGGCAGTTAACAAAACACCATTGAAACTACCAGCTAAATTTTCATTAGATACATCAATTGCTTCTTCGATTGCATCAATTCCTAAAAATAATAATAATCCAACAGTTAATGCTAAAAAGAAATGATATTTACTTTTACTAATTCTTCGAATAAACGGAAGCCAAAGTAATCCAATCATTACAGGAATAATTCCAACATATGTTCCAATTACTGCAAAAAGTCCAAATAATTCTAAATTAAGTTTTAATGCAGGAGTTGCAGATTCTACCTTTTTTTCAA
Organism: Nitrosopumilus sp. BACL13 MAG-121220-bin23; assembly: GCA_001437625.1. GTDB lineage: Archaea > Thermoproteota > Nitrososphaeria > Nitrososphaerales > Nitrosopumilaceae > Nitrosopumilus. The sequence continues at coordinate 7,635 of LIAL01000040.1, read as the reverse complement.
ATCTTGTTCCATCTTCAATAGTTAATCCTACAATGTATGGTTCTGCCTCATTCCATTCAAATGGAATTCTAACAAGTGCAGTTTCATATCGGTCTAGAAACCCATCAGGTTCCACAGCAGCAGGTTGTATCCTGTCATTAATGTCAGCCATCACAACTTCAATTGGGATTGGTCCAGTGTTTCTTACTGTGACGTGAATTTCAGAATCAACAAAGTCAATTTTTTCCATAGTAATTTCGGGTAACGGTGTACCAAAATCCAATAAATCAGAACCAGGACCAAAAATGTATACTGCTAAAACTATAATTAATACAAATGGAATTAATCCACTTGCAATCATTTTTCCTTGCGAGGAGTTTAGATTAACGGTCATATTCAGTATCACTCTCATCAAATTCAGTGTCATCATTTACAAGAAACATTCCAATCCAACCTTTTTCTGAAAATTCCACTTTATGGGCATGAAAAAGATATTTTCCAGGATATTTGTATTCAAATTCCATGATTCCACGCTCAGTTTGAGATAGTGTAATCATATCAGTGTAAAATGTTGGCTCCGTGCTAGTACCAGTTGGATAATAATCAAATAGATTTCCATGTAAGTGTAAATTGTTAATTGGATCAAATTCAACCATATTCAAAACATAGACTCGAATTAGTTCATCAATATTGATTTGAATGGGATGATGTTGATAGTAAAAGGGAATTGTATTTGCAGCATAAAAATTATTTTCAGTATCAAAGTCAGTATCAAATCCATTTAGAACCATAACCATTTCATCAGCAGGTTCACGCCCTTCTTTAGGATCAACTATGAAGACACCATAAAGACCGCGTACAATGTGTTCTTCAAGAGGCATCACATGGCAATGATATGGATGAATTCCTACAGGACCGGCTTCAAACTCATAAGTAAATTGACCGCCTCCAGGACCAACAATTTCAAAAACGCCATCCATTTCAGCTGGATGAATTCCATGAAAATGCATAGTATGAGATTTTGAACCGTTATTGATAAAATTAATTTTGACTATATCTCCCTCAGTTGCCCTAATGGTAGGTCCAGGAACTGCACCATTGTAAGTCCATACATTGAAAAATACTCCAGGGGATATTTCCATTACCTTGTCATCTTCAGCAATAATTGTAAATTCTCTTACAGTTATCCCATCAGGTAACATGGAGACTTCACCATAATCAAAATCTCGTAAATATTCCATAGGATCAAACTCCACAGTAGATACTGTGTAAAGTGGATCAATAATTTCTCCAGTTGTTCGAATAACTTTTCCTGAATGAGTTACAAATGTTTTAAGTTCAGATTGAGCTTCAGAAAAATTTGGAAAAACTACAATTACAGAAAGACCAATTATTACAGAAAGTAGTAAAATCATTAAAGTGGATCTTGTAATTTTCAATATATCTAAAAACTTTAAAATTATGTATTTAAATTTACCCTAAGCTAACTTTTTTAGCCTAATCTAATTTTTTATCAAAGACTCAAAATCAAAAAATTAGGTTTAAAACAAAGAAAACAGAACAAATCTTGTGCAAAAAACAGGATTATTCATAGTAATTTTTGGAATATTGATAGCTGCAGGTCTAGGGATATCTGTAATTGAAAATCAAATTACGTTAGAAGGAATAGCACAAGGTAATGGGAAAGTGAATACAGAACAAGTAATTACAATTTCAGTCAATTTGGATAAAGATAAAACACCAGTTGGAATTTTTGCAGTTCAAATAATGGACTTTAAAGAAAATACATTTTCTGCAAAAATAATTGATCCATTAGATATAGAAATAATCTCAAAAAAAATAGACATAGATACAGTAGAACAAGAATTCAAAATATTGAATTCTGGAAACTATGAATTAATTATTCAAAGTTCAGATTATAAAGAAAGTTATGTAGCTGGTGCAATTGGCCCACTTCCAGATACAGATAAAAAACTCATAATTACAAGCAGTTCAACGTTGTGCACAATTATTGGAATGGGAGGATTGGTAATTGTGGCGATATATGAAATTAGAAATAAAAGAAAATCAGTTTAGATAGCTGTCCATGGTTTCCAAACCATTAATGGCACCATCAAAAGCATCACTACCTTCAAGTAAAGAACCAAGTTTTTCAGCATTTGCAGATAAAAAACATTTATCATTTTCAAATGTTTTAAAAATAAAATTATACTCTATCAAGTAATCAAGTCTTTTCAAGAGATCAGATTCAGACATGGAAAATTGGTGAGATAAAATAGAACATTCTTTTTTTCCATCTTCTAATTCTGCCAATATCTCAGAGGTTATAGGATCAAACATACAATCAACAATTTTTTCCCTGTCAAAAGATTCACTCATTATCTAAATGCAAGAAATTAGAAAGTTATAACTTTTTGAATTATTTAAGGCAATAGAATAATTAAGAAATAAAAGGTCAGTAAAATATGCAAAAACTCTGCAGTCAAGATCCATCAGGTAAAGGAGAGCATTGTTTTTGTGTAGAAATAGACGCACAAAGAGGAGTTAAAAAATGCTGTAAATGCAATCAGTGGAATGTTCAAGGTAACGATTGGACAAATGATGAAGATTTTAGATGAAAATACATCCAAAGTAAGCACAGATCTATTATGATCTATCAAAAAGTAACATAAAACAAACTGAAAGAGTAACGCCCAGCATGGTTTTTATCGGGGTTTCTAAGAATTTTTGAATACTTGAGTAGCCAAGAATATAGCCACATTGTAAGAATCGTCGGTAACGATATTCCAGGAGAAAGAAAGCTTATCGTAGGATTAACTCAAATTAAAGGAATAGGGTTTAATTTTGCAACAGCAATATCATCAACTTTAAAAATTAATCAAAATTCCAATATTGGTTATCTTACAGAAGAAAATGTTCAAGCAATTGAAAAATTAATCTTAAACCCAATAGAAGCAAAATTTCCATTATGGTTCCTCAATAGACAAAAAGATATTGAGACTGGAAAAGATATGCACCTGTTAACATCAGATATTCCATTTACATTAAGAAATGATATTGAAAGAGAAAGAGTAACCGTAAGTTGGAGAGGTTATCGTCATCTAAGCGGTCTAAAGGTTAGAGGACAAAGAACCAGAACATCAGGTAGAAGAGGAGGAGCAGTTGGCGTAGCAAAAGGCGGATTGGCAGCTCCAGTTAAGAAAGGAAATGCAGGGGCACCAGCAGCAGCAAAACCAGCAGCAGCAGCAAAACCAGCAGCAGCAGCAAAACCAGCAGCAGCGGAGAAAAAAGAATAGGTGTTATGAATGGGAGATCCAAAATATCCACGTAAAACTTGGCGTAAACCAAAAAGACCACTTAATTATGACTTAAAAATGGAAGAATTACAGACTCTAGGTACATTTGGATTAAGAACAAAAAGAGAATTATGGAAAGCACACACAGAATTATCTCGTGTAAGACAACAAGCAAGATCATTACTTGCATTAACACAAAAAGTTAGAGATGAAAAAGAACCAATATTATTGAAATCACTTTCAAGAATTGGTCTAATATCAACTGAAGCAACATTAGATGATGTACTTAATTTGAAACCTACAGATTTACTTGCACGTAGATTACAAACAATTGTTTCATCCAAATTAGGATTTAAAACACCATATCAAGCAAGACAAGCAGTAATTCACGGTCATATAATGATTGGAGAGAGAAAAATAGACATTCCATCATATACAGTTACAGTAGAAGAAGAAAGCAACATTCACTTTACGCCTGAATCAAAAATTCCACAAATGTTAGAAGCAAATAAAGCAAAAGAACCTAAAATTGTAACACCTGCTGAAGGCGAAGAAGAAGTTGAAACAACAGCACCTGCTGAAACAACAAAAGAAGACAAGCCTTCAACAAACTAATCAAAGCATCATTATCAGTAAATACCCCTTAATTACAAAATAAAATTAGAATGTGTTCAATTATTGGTTATTCCGGAAATGAAATTGCAGCCCCAATTATTGTAAAAGGACTCAAACGAATGGAGTACAGAGGATACGACAGCGTAGGAGTTGCAACAGAATCAAAAAATAGAATCGAATTAAAAAAAGGAATCGGTAAAGTAAACGAAGTGAATTCAAAAATTCAATTAGATTCACTGCCAGGTAAAACAGGTATAGGTCATACAAGATGGGCAACACATGGAACAGTTACAGAACTTAATGCACATCCACATTCAAGTAATTCTGGAAAAATTGCAATAGTGCACAACGGAATAATAGAAAATTTTGAAGAACTAAAAAAACAATTAGAAGATGAAGGGTATAATTTCAAAAGTGAAACAGACAGTGAAATAATTGCAAACTTACTTCAAAAAAATTATGAAACTACAAACGATGTAAAGGAAACAATTATGAAAACAGTTTCTCAAATTAAAGGTCATTATGCATTTGTTGCAATGTTTGAAAACGGTGAACTTGCAGCAGCTAGATTTCATGAACCACTAATTATAGGGGTCGGTCAAGAAAATGTCTTTTTGTCAAGTGATGTTTTAGGATTTATTGAATATACAGATAATGCCATATACATGAAAAGTGGAAATTTTGTGATTGTGAAGAATAAAGAATTTCAAATTATAGATTTTGATGGAGAAAATATGAAATATGAAATTACAAAAGTTTCAAAAGAATTTGGAGATACGTATAAAGGAGATTTTGCACATTTTACATTAAAAGAAATTTATGAACAACCAGATGTGATTTTAAAAGCTGGAGAAACAACAGTAGAAGGCATTGAAAAAGCAGTAGAATACATCAAAAATGCAAAAAATATCTACATTACAGGCAGCGGAACAAGCTATAATGCGGCACTTATTGCAAAACAAATTTTATCAAAATATGCTAAAATCAAATCAGAACCAATAATTGCAAGTGAGCTTCAATTTGCACCATACACTATTGAAGAAAATTCAGTATTTATTGCAATTTCTCAAAGTGGAGAAAGTGCAGATGTTTTAGAGGCAGTAAGAATTGCAAAAAAATTAAACTGTAAAATTATTTCCATTGTTAATTTACTGACATCATCACTTACACGTAAGGGAGACGTGGTATTAGGAATGAATTGCGGGCCAGAAATAGGAGTAGCTGCAACAAAAAGTTTTACAGCACAATTAATAATATTATACAAAATTGTACAAAAATTAAGTGGTAGCATAACAATTGATTTTAACCAATTTGCAGAGTCAATTTTAGAAATAATACAAAATACAACTAAAATTAAAAAAATTGCTCAAGAGTTAAAAAATGTGTCAGACATTTACATTTTAGGTAGAGGAATAAATTATCCAATTGCAATAGAAGCAGCATTAAAACTTAAAGAATTGACCTACATTCATGCAGAAGGAATTGCAGGAGGTGAATTAAAACACGGTCCACTTGCGTTAATGGATAAAAATGTTTTTGCAATAATCATCAATCCAAATGATTCAACATATACGGACACATTAACGACTGCAAGAGAGATTAAAGCTCGTGGAGCAAAAATTATTGGAGTTTCAGATATTGAAAGTGATATCTATGATTATTGGATTCAAATTCCAAAAATACATGAAATATTATATCCAATTTCAGAAATCATTCCAATACAATTACTAGCATATTATGCAGCACTTGAAAAAGATACAGATCCAGATTATCCTAGAAATTTAGCAAAATCAGTTACAGTAAAGTAGACTACTTCATAGTTAGATTTACTTTTTTTACAATAACCCATGTTTCTTAAGATAATTTGTTGCAGTGATTAGTAGCCTAATGATTATTCATTGTACACTGTGTAAAAAAGAAATTCGACTGGATCCTAGAATAAGAAATAAACATTGGTACCATAGAAAATGTGTTATGCAAGTTGATTTACTCCTTTGATATATGACTAATTTAGCCATAAATGGAATAGTTGGATTTATCCTGTCAGGTATTGTTGTATTAATTACATATTTTGCATATCCAACATTTGAATATCTGTTACCCATTGGCAGTATCTTGATAATAATTGGCCTTGTCACAACATTACAAATTAAAATGCAAAGAAGATTTTGACATTTTTAAAAAGTATGATTTTTGAGATCATATAGATCTAAGGGAGTGATAGAGTAGATAATCTATCATATTCTTGTTCTGCAAGATTCAAAAATTTTGAAGAATTATTTCCAGTTTTTAGCATGGATGAGATAATACAGCCTCCAGCACCAACACCTTCTTTTGCATATCCCTCTGAAAATGCCTTTAGTCCAGAATATTTTGAATTATGTAAACCAGGATTTACAGAAATTGCAGGTATGTCTGCAATCTCTTCAACAAGATTTGTAAAATTAGCATTTTTATCATTTGTAATATATGAAGTAGTTCCAATTGCAGTATTTTCTTCATTAAATCCAATTTTAGATGCAAATGCCAATACGGCAGTCATTTGAGTTCCACCAGCTAACATAACTTTAGAGATAGATGATGCAGAACTTAGCATTCCTGCAACAAAAGCAATCATAGGATCACCAACTTTTGCAAGTATACTATACGGATGATCAGAATCAATTCTTTTAAGTGCCGAATCAACAATTTCATTTTTTAATTTTGTAGGATTAGTAGGAATACTAGAACTTACTTTTGCATCAAAACCAAAAGCTCGCAATACAGCTAAAGCAGTTGTGGTTCCAGCAGGAATGCTTTCACCAATCACTAAACAATCAGTTAATGATGCCATGTTTCTTCCAACGATTCTACCAAATTCAACAGCAGTAGAAACTTGAGAATCAGACATTGCAGGTTCAACAAAAATATTTTTTCCAAAAGATAAACCAGTTTCAATAAAAGGTAATTGGGGAGTAATTTTACTTCCAGCATTAATTGTTAAATGAGGAATACTTGCAGATTCTAAAGCAGTTTTTGTTAAAAGGCCAGGAGTGGGTTTGCCATCAGGTGTCATTGGAATGCCATCAATTGTTTTGCAATATCCATAGTGAAGGTATTCTGCATCAGCTGGAGGCGTATATTGCATTGAAGCACTATTAGCACCTGCAATAGTAATTCCCGGGATTTCACAAGTTTGGGTATATGACATTACAAAAGAAAAAAGAAATCGTTCAGATTTTACAGATTCAAGGAAATTTTGAGCCTGTCTAGTATTTCCAAATAATTCAAAATCTTCCAAAAATATCACTAACCCATCATATCAACAAACTGCTGCTCAGTTCGTTTTTGCATTATCATATTAGTCATTTTTTCTTTTCCTATAGTAGATACTTTAGATGAACCATAATTATGACCAGGATACAGTACTAAATCATCATCTAAGAAATGAAGTACATCAAAAAGACTATGATAAAGTTTAGATGCACTACCTCCAGGTAAATCAATTCTACCACAATTGCCAACAAATAATGTATCACCTGAGAAAATATTTCCATCACCGACCAAACAAATACCATCATCAGAATGTCCAGGAGTGTGAAGAACTTTTAATTTTGAATTACCAAATTCAATAAAATCACCATCTTTTACAGTAATATCATTTTTTAATGTTGAAGATTCATGTTGAATTATAGGAGCTTGTGTAGATTCCACCATTTCTTGATTTCCTCTTGTATGATCATCATGATAGTGTGTATTTACAATA
>LIAL01000039.1 GCA_001437625.1 Nitrosopumilus sp. BACL13 MAG-121220-bin23 | reverse complement strand
ATCCAGAACAATTCCCAGGAGCAGTATTTAGATTAAAGAATCCAAAAACAGCTACATTGTTGTTTAGTTCAGGTAAAATGGTATGCACAGGTGCTAAATCACAAGAATTGGCAGAAACTGCAGTATCAAATGTAGTAAAAATATTGAGAAAGGGTAAAATTAAAATTAAAAAAGATGCAGTAGTAACAATTCAAAATATTGTATCTTCAATCAATCTTGGTGGCAAAGTCAACCTAGAGCAAGCTGCAAGAACACTACCAAGAAGCATGTACGAGCCAGAACAATTTCCAGGTTTGATTCACAGAATGCTTGATCCAAAAACAGTCATTTTGATTTTTGCATCAGGAAAATTGGTTTGTGTTGGCGCTAAACTTGAAAGTGAAATTCATCGTTCAGTTCACCAAATCCACAGTCTACTAGAAGAAAAAGATTTGATGGTATACGAATAATCAAAGATTATAAAATTTAAAAAAACTATTTAATTTTTAATGGAATTAAAACATCTCCAAAATCTTCACTGATTCTAAATTGATAGTTTTTAGAAACATCATATTCAAACTTAGTTCCACCATATCCAATGTTAGGACCAAACATCATATTGAATTCTTTAGAAGCTCCAGGTTTTAGATTAATTTGACCAGAAACAAAATCCATTCCAGCATACTTGAATGCATTTGAGCCATCCCATATATCGTAATTACAGATTGCTGGTCCAGTGCACTTTAAGGAAATTATATCAGTTCCAGTATTTTCAACTAATATTTTTAATCGAAGCATTGCTTGTCCAGAAGAACTAATTTCAAACTCATTTCCAAAATTACCAATTCCAGGATAATAGTATGTTACTGGACCAGCGCTATAACCAATGGCAGATTCTTTAAATTTAGCAAATTCAAGATTTTCTTTTATTTCTTTTTCACAATTAAGTCTCTTGTATGCAGATGAGATTGATTCACATTCTAAAACAGATGCATTAGATTTTGGTAAATTGTTCGATACTGAAATAATACCTGTTTTTACAAGATGATTAATCCCGCTTAAAAAATCAGATTCAGAAATTTGATCACTAGCCCACCAGCCGGCGTTATTCTTAATCCAAGATGGGATTTTATCATCTTTTTGTGAAGAGCTAGACTGATTGATTTCAATAATTTTTTCTTTAACTAAAAACTGAATTCCTTGAATAAATGAGTCGTCGTCAATTGAGCCATCTGCCCACCAGCCGGCGTTATTTTTAATCCAAGATGGAACTTTTTCAACTGATTTGGATATACGGTACATAGGATTAATTTGATCAAGAATGGAATCCATATTTTGGTCAGGGATTTTTACAATTGCAGCTGAAATAATTTCAGAGGAGATACCATTTGGAGTTGTAAAATCCAAATACTTAGCATATACAACATCACCAGGCATAGATACTAGACGATTTCGTGCAGTGTCTCCAGAATCTGCAATGAAGACACTTCCTTTGAAAATACCACTGTAAACACCAGTTTCTACAACTCGTATTTCTAGACCACCAGGAGAAGAATCAGACCAGACAGTTATTGTAAATTTATCAGCAAAATTAGGATATTCTTTTTTATTCATATCATCATCGTGAACATAAATATCTACAAATGAATTTGGAGAAATTATTTCTTGTTTCCAATATACACTTCCAACGTTTGAGGATTCAGCAAATACCAATGGGAATGACAACACAAGTAATGGAACAAAAATTGCAAGTAGATTCAATAATATATTTTTTAATTTTTGTTATTTAAAAAAATAACACTAGCCATGCATAGTGCTAAATATTAAAATAAAATAAGAAAAAGGGGAAAATTATTCCAGATCTAGATGAATATTTAGACTTCCAAATGACTCATTGATTCTAAACTCATAACTCTTTGAGGAGTCATATTCAAATTTAGTTCCACCATATCCAATGTTGGGACCAAATAGAATATTGAATTCTTTAGCAGTTCCAGGGTTGAGATTGATTTGACCACTAGTGAAATCCATTCCAGAGTACTTGAATGCCTTTGAGCCATCCCATACATCATAATTACAGATTGCTGGACTGGTACAGTTTAAACCCAGAATACCTGAAGAAGTATTTTCAGCTAGCATTCTAATAGATAGAATAGGTTGTCCAGTTGGACTAATTTCAAATCCATTTCCTTCAGAATTTACTCCAAACCAATAATAATTGATTGCTCCAACTTGAAATAATTCAGCACCTGTTTTGTAGGTATGAACTAAGATTTCTTGTTTTAGTGGTTTTTCACAATCAAGTCGTTTGTAGGATTTTAGAATTTCAGAACATTTTTCAAGTTCATCTTCTAGCGATGCAATAACAGAGTCACTGCTTGAAGATTTAGATTCTTTAGATGATGCCTTTTGAGTAGCGCTTTTTGCCACATCACTTGCTTGTTCAGGCAAGATCTTCATAATCCCTTCTTTGACCAAGAATTGAATTCCTTGTACAAATGAAGCATCGTCAATTGAGCCATCTGCCCACCATCCTGCGTTATTTTTAATCCAGGATGGGATTTCATTGCTAGAACCTACGCCTTGTGTAGTTGGAGGAATTTTCATAACTCCTTCTTTGACCAAGAATTGAATTCCTTGTACAAATGAAGCATCGTCAATTGTTCCATCTGCCCACCAGCCTGCGTTATTCTTAATCCAAGATGGAACTTCTGCAGAAACAGAAGAAACACTTGAAGTAACAAGTAACAGTGCTGCAATTGTTGAAATTGCGGTTAGCATGATTTTCATTATTTGATTAATAGAATAGTCATATTTAATATGGTGTCAAATCAAAGTCTAGTGCTAAAAAAGATAATTTGGAGAAATGCTAAAAATATAGTGCTAAAGTGATTTTTATTTATTGGAGCTTATATACAAATTAGAAAGTAATTAGAGAGTGAATAAAGATACACCCAAAATAATCGCTAAAGAACAAAAACATATTGAAAATCACAAGGAATTATCATTAGAAGATATCAATACATTTGTAAAAGAAAGATTCAATGAAGTAAAAAAATCCAAGCAAACAAAAGAACTAGTTTCATTTCAGTCCACAAATAAATTTTTGATTATGGCACATAGTCAAGAAGAATTAAAGATCATGGGAAGAATTGTTGCAAGTAACAATAAAAATAATTTATTAGAGATATTAATGGAATATGAGAAACATCTTAATTTAGCTCTAGAGATTAGTCCCACAATTAAAACACACAGCAATGTGTTGATGCATGTTTTTGGATTTTTTTCTGATGAATTTTCAGTTTTGGAGAGGAATAAGTTTTTTGAATTACAAGGGAATTATAAAAAAGGTAAAATTACAATTGGCGCAACTCTTGCACAGATACATCCAATAACATATAGATTTAATAAAACATATCTCGTTAGTCAAACATATTTTCTTTTGTATGCAAATCAAGAATCAGAAAATATTTTTAAAATTCTAGATAAAAAAATTTAGAATTAAATTATAGTAAAGGGATTAGTTGATTTTGGTAAATTAAGACATTGTTCTAGGCAAAGTTGGAATTACTAAAAATGGGATTTAGAATTTTATTTTATTGGTAAAAATTATAGTGCCAATGGCACAATTATACATCAAGCAGTAAATACTAGTTAATTGATTGCAGTTATGTTTGGACGAGTTGATAAGACAAAGACAAAACATAGACAATTCGTAGACAGTGTTCGCATTGATGAATTAATTGAAATCAAAATTAAAGAATGTGAAAGGGAAAATGATCTTTGTATGATATCTACATCAAATAGATTACAAAAAAAGTATGGTAATGAGCCTGTAAATCGCGTACTATCAAGATTGTCTCAAAAAAGTATCTAGTAAACAAGTATCAAAAAAGGTGATAATTTTATTTAAAAATTAGATAAAAAATAAACATTTGATCAGATTTTAAAAATTAACCTTTAATTTCAGAATATCACACATAATTTGATAGAAAACCAAATAATTCCAAAACATTACACGTTAGAAATGTTTCAAGACATGTAATGCTTAGTTGCCTGTTGGTCTTTGCTTTAGCACGACCAAGGTAGCCATTGAGATTATGATGGACACCCTATGTCGATGTGGTATTGGTTTATCTATCAAATAAAAAAAATAGTAAAATTGAAATATTAAATTTTAAACAAAGACTTGATAAATTATGTGTGTAATAGAATGATATGCTAAATTATTTAGAATTATTTATCGATTCTTCAATGATTGTACTTTTTGTTGCATTGCTTGGGATTGTCGGTCTATCACTATGGTTTAAGAAACGTAAACAAAAAGTTCTAAAAATACAATCAGATAAACCAAATGTAGATTCCAACATAGAATGGACATCTTTTGAATTTGTTCAACATCTCATAAAATATCCAGATACTTCTGATGAAGACTTTGTCGCGATGTATGAAAATTTACTTGATGAAGATACTTTAGAAAAAGATATGCAAGATTATTGGAAAAGACAGTTAGCAGAAGATAAAATCACCCAGGAACAATTTAAAAAAATTAAAAAAGCATTTAATCAAAGATTTAAAAAAATAAGAAAATCTGCACAGGCAAAGGAAAAGAGTAATGATATTGTAAAATGGGTCGTAAAAAACACAGATGATGATAGAATTACGGATAAAAATTTTAAAGATTAAATTCTAAAATCTGCAACATTATTCATTGCAAACAATATTGATAGTCAGGCCTATTTGATTTGAATAGTTTATTTTTTATATTTCTGTCCAATGTTGTTTATTTTTAAAAAAAAGTTAATTTTTTAATTATGAAAAATCAGTATTGTATACAGGTCTAGATCCAGTAGGGACTTCAGCTCCAGCAGATTCAGATACATGTTTACCTTTTGCCTGATAAACTCTTACTTTATGAAATACATTATGTGATGAAAATATTGCCAATCCAGCAATTGCCGCACCAATGAAATTTCTTATAGTGACATCAGCACTAGGTTGAGAGGCTACCAGTGAGAGTTCAAATACAACATAGAAGTTATCAAATAACCAAAAAGCCAAAGTAACCCATGACAACAAACCACCAATCAAATAACCTAGTCTTGCTTTTTGTCTAACAAAAGATATTGAAAATAGTATTGCAACATACCAAATAAAGGAACCAACTAACCATGGGATTTGCCAAACATCACTTCGGTCATCCATCCAATAGTAGGTAGTTCCAATAAATGCCATTGCACAAAGAGTAATCAAAAGTATTTTCTGATTTATTTTGTAGGATGTTTTTTCCTCCCCAGATTTTATTATAGGTTTGAATGCTTTAGATTCTTCTCTAGCTGCTACAATTGCCTCAGTCATAGGTTTGAGTTGAACTGGAACTAATTGATCAATGGATTTATCTTTAACAACTGAATCATGAACTAAACTATCTACAAGAGGTCTTGCCAATGATGCTTTAACAGGAGTTATCAGATCAATCCAGTAAGAGGATAATCGTGGAGTTAAAAATGGTATTTGAATTACAGTTAGATTTCTATTAAGAATGTAAGAATACAATCTCATTAATTGTTCATATGTCATAACTTCAGGACCGCCAATTTCTAAAACTTTTCCAGACGTTTCAGAATTTTTCATCACCCCAATCAAATAATCAACAACGTTATCAACTGCAATTGGTTGTGTTTGAGATTTAACCCATTTTGGACAAACCATCAAAGGTAATCTTTCAACAAGATACCGTAGCATGGCATAAGAGCCACCTTCAGCACCAACAATTACAGATGCTCTCAATTCAGTTACAGGTATATTTCCAGATGCTAGGATTTTACCAACATCATGCCTACTTTGCATATGTTTGGATAAATGTAAACTTTCATTGACTAATCCTCCAAGGTAAATAATTCGCTTTACACCAGATTCAGTTGCAGATTTTAAGAAATTCTCTGCTTGTTGCCTTTCTCTAGTTGCAAATTGTGCCCAATCCTTTTTGGATCCTTCCATTGAATGTAGCAAATAAAATGCAATTTCAATTCCTTTTGTAGCATTATTTAGTGAATCTACATCAAAAGCATCTGCCTGAACATATTGAATATTTTCAGTATCAGGATATTTTGAACGAGACATAGCCTTGACAGTGTAACCAGAATTAGATAATTGTTTCAATAGTTTTTTTCCAATAAATCCAGTCGATCCAGTAACCAGAATATTAAATGCTTTATTTTGAATAAATTTTTCAGACATCATTAAAACACATCACTCAATTTTTTTAGTTTTCTTAAATCAGTAATTTCAATATCACTGCTCAATGTTATTATCTTTGCAAGTTTAGGGTTTGCTTTTTCTCCAAGTTTTAATACAGGATCACCACGTAATCTAACCTCAATTGTAGTTTTTTGTTTTGCTAAATTCTTTGCAAGATCTTTTGCTTCAGATAATTGTTTTAGGAATCCAGGCATTTTTGTAATTTTTATCGGAATGTCAATGATATCAATAATTTTTGTGCTTCCTTCCACATGAAAATTAATTGTAGGGGAATCGTTGCAAGTTACACTTAATTTTCCATTACTTAAGTAAGATAAAAAATTAGCAGGGATATCAAAATTTTTCATTGTCATCCACACTCATTTTGCTGTAATAGTCAGTTTCCCACTAAGAGAAACAGTACCTGTTGGGACTACTTGACCATCTTTTGTTATTTTACCAGCCATCTCAAGATTTTCAAAATCGTAAGTGATTGAGGCATGTTTTTGTGTAAGTTTGTCAAAGATTTCAGCAAGTAGATTTGCCCATTCTTGTTCTTCTGCCATGAAATAAGTTTTTAATTTATGATATTTAAAAAACAAGAAAAACGAATCATAGTGCCAAGTAAATCAATTTAAAAATAAATAATATTTAGCACTAGAAAATAATATTACCATCAGATTATATACGAACAATATAAAAAAGATTCATGGCGTATATCAGGTTTAAAAAAGTAAAATCTGAGCAATATCTGTATTTAGTCAAAAGTATCTGGGATTCTAAAAAAAAGACATCAAAACAAGAGATCATAAAATATCTTGGCAAGGCATCACTAGTGGTAAAAGAGGACATTCCAGTTGAATTTAGAAATGATGCTAAAATTCTATCAGTTTTAGCGTCTTACAACCCACAAGATATACAAAAAAGAGAAGATGCCACAAAAAAATCAAGACAGCAATTATTTAAAAAATTAACAGATGGAAATATAGAAGAATGCATAAAAATTTACAGAGAATACGTGCAAATATTTAACATATCAGATTTCTTTGATAAAATTCTTAGACCAGTAATGAGCAAAATAGGTTCAGATTGGCAAACAGGGAAATTAGCAATTGCAACAGAGCATGTGGCAAGTAACGTAGCTCAAACATTGGTAAAAATAATCATGGAGCAGGTTTCAGGTTCTGGAAATAAAAAGAAAATATTGCTATGCGTGCCAGTAGGCGAAGAACATCACATAGGATGCGATGTACTTGAAACATATCTAACAATCAAGGGTTTCAAAGTATTCAATATGGGAACTTCAATTCCAGGTGATGCCATACTAGAATTTATAGATATGAAAAAACCAGACATAGTTTTAATTTCAATTACAATTAATGATAACATAGCAGCAGGACAAAGATTAGCAAAAAAAATTAGAGAGCAAAGTAAAATTCCAATACTGGTAGGAGGTTATGCATTACAAACAGGTGATGTTCCAAAATTTGAGGGACATATAATAAAAGACATTAGGCTGGATGAAATTCCAAAAATCCTGCGAAATAGTGTACTAGTTACTTGAAGAATTTAAAAAAGATTTAATTTTTGGGTGACACAAGATAGAACTGTGTGCTGCAGAATCAGTTCCGATACCATAGCTAATTGTAGAGTCACCAACAAAAAATAAACCTTCAATGCCAGGAATTTGGTGTGGCATCTTGGACTTCCAAACTTTACCAGGCTCCTTAACAACAGATTCAACTAATTTCCATGCCATAGCACGTTCCCAAAGTAATGCAGAATTGAATTTTGGATAAATTGAAGATATTTCTTCCTTCATTTTGGTAACGATATTTTTAACTTTCACAGAATCTTCAGTGTCATCAGGCGATACAGGAGTTCCTGCAATTATCAAATGCTCCCCAACAGGTGAAACTGAAGGAGTGATATTAGATATAAAAAAGATACCCTTTGTAACATAATCTTTACCAACTGGAAATACAACTTGGCGAGTATCTAGTTGTAAATTTAATGCAAAATGTACTTCAACAACAGAAGTTGTTTTATTTAATTTATTGATTTTTTCAACAAATTTTGAATCAATAACATTTTTTTCAAATAATTGATTTAGTGCAGTGTATGCAGGGTATGAAACCACAACAGAATTGGTGTGAATTATTTTTTCAGAATTTAAGGAATCAGTTACTACAACACCAGTAACTTTAGAATCTTTAATAATTATTTTTTTTACGGATTGTTTAGTTTTAAGAATTCCATTGTTTTCTAAAATAAAATCTCCAAGAACATGGCATATTGAATCATATCCACCACCATCAGGATATGCAAATTCACTTGTGCCACCCTTAAAGGGATTAGCACGAATAATAGTTCGGGCAAATTCACCTAATGAAATATGATCAGCAGTGTCTGCAAAAGCTAGCATACAAACAGCTTCAAAAAAAGCATTTGTGTCAGCATCCAAATCATGAGTTATTTTTGTTAGAGGTATGTCATCCCATAATTCAGTTTTTTCAATTGAAGAAAATGCTAATGGAAGTAATAATTTAAGAAGTCGAATTCTACTTTTAAAAGGAATTAAAGATAGCCGAAGTAAATCAATCATTCCTTTAGGATAGATATGAAATCCTGTTGTGGCATAAAATGCAATATCATCAACTTTCGCTAGTTTTAATCTAGATTCAATACCTAAATTTTTTAAAATAGTAAAAATTGCAGATTTTTTGTAAAAGGGCATAATATGAAATCCATTATCAAGAATATGATTTTTAAATTTCATTGATGCAGTTCGACCGCCTAACTTGGTTGATTTTTCTAAAACAATTACATCGTGACCCTCATGGGCTAACAAAGCACCAGTAGTCAAACCACCTACACCTGCACCTATAATGACTGTAGGAAGAGACATGAAATTTTTTTGTAGGTTTTTCTATTTAATAGAGCCTAACTTAATTTAATAGTGCTAACTAGATATGAATTTAATTAGATTTAGAATAAATCTCAGCACAGATTATAAATTCAGACATAACAGAATTCATTCTTTTTATTAGTAAAAATTTTAAAAATGGAATTAAT
Source organism: Nitrosopumilus sp. BACL13 MAG-121220-bin23 (assembly GCA_001437625.1). GTDB lineage: Archaea > Thermoproteota > Nitrososphaeria > Nitrososphaerales > Nitrosopumilaceae > Nitrosopumilus. The sequence continues at coordinate 1,995 of LIAL01000039.1, read as the reverse complement.
TTAAGAATGCCATGAAATTTTAAATCCACCAAAATTTCAATTGTGGTTCCGGATAAAGTTGAATAATATGTTTCAATAAAAGAAGTACCCTTCACAGGACCATCCAAAATAAACACCTTGTGTACATTTGGTTTTAAAATAACATGCTTAGTTTTAATTTTAATTTTTATGCCCAAGAAATGTATTGATTCAGACACAATTATTTCATTTAATGAATTACTAATTATGGTTAAAGATTTAAAATATTTTGGCATTATTTTATGAAAATTTTCTACATCAGTGCTGATATTAAAAATAGTATTACAGTCTAAATTGCTTTTTTGTACTATATTACAGCCAGTCAATTATCAATTTTTTTTGGTAAATAATCCCATAAATTTGATTTGGTAATACTCATCTGAGGATAATGCTTTTGAATTTGTAAACAGAGTAGAGCTAAGGATTTCTTTACTGAATCAGTTTTTACAGGATCAGTTACAGGTAATAATCGAATTGTAGTCCTATCTTTACCAGACAATAATTGAATAAAAAACTCATGGTGAGCGTCATCAATTACAACTACAGAAAATAAAGCACTAATTCCAGTAGATTCGATATACATGTTTTGAATTCTGATTAAAGGTGATTTTTCAAAAATTGGAGTAAACAATACAGAGAAATCAGAAATATTCAATTTTGCATCTAACACAATATGAGGCATTCTTTTGTTTCACTGAATTTTTTATAAAAAGAAATAATTAAAAAAAAACTAGTGCCTTAAAAATAAAAATACCCTAGTGGTAAAAAAATATAAAAAGATGGTAATTTTTACCTATATTACCACTAGATAACAAATTTCTAGTCTTTTAAATAAAATAAAAGCATAATGGAATCATGTTAACTGAATTAATCCATCAAAAAAATTGTAAAAAAAATGAAATGATTACAGATGCATATACAGGCGAAATTGCATGCGGTAGTTGTGGTATCGTATCATCAGACCAAATAGTGGATCAAGGTTCTGAATCAGTTGGTTCGAATCCAAATGATTATATGAATAATTCCAGAGTGGGTGCAAAAAGATCATTGAAAATGATTGACATGGGCTTATCAACAATAATTGAAGCCAAGGACAGAGACGTTACAGGAAAACCATTGTCCTTAGAAAATAGAAGAATGTTTTACAGATTAAGAATGTGGGATAGAAATAGTCGCTCAGCAGCATCTTCTAAATCATTTCAAAAAGCATTCATACTGTTAGATGCAATTAGTTCAAAATTAGGATTGCCTGAATCAGTTGTTGAAGAAACAGCATATCTATTTAGAAAAATTGCAGCAAGAAAAATTTTAGCAGGTAGATCCACATCTGCAATGTTATGTGCTACAATTTACATTACTTGTAGAATTACAGATACGCCAAGAACACTACAGGATGTGGTAGAGGCAGGAAACATTAAGAAAAAAGTATTACAAAGAACATATAGATTTCTTGCCAAAGAATTAGATTTAAGTCCTGAAGCATATTCACCATCAGAGTTTGTTGCAAGAATCTCAAAAGGATTAACACTTTCTCAAAAAACACAAAGATTGGCATTTAAAATATTAGATTTGTGTGCAAAGAAACAAGTTTCAACTAGTAAAAATCCAATGGCAATGGCAGCAGCAGCAGTATATCTTGCATCAACGATAACAGTTGAACGTGTGTCACAGTTGAAAATTTCAAAAATCTCAGGAATCAGTGCAGTCACAATTAGAGAAAGAAAAAAAGAAATAGTGATGAAAATAGGAGATGTAAAAATTGGGTAGAACTTGTAGAAATATTTGTACAAGATATCAAGCAGACCCAGTTCCCAACAAAATTAGGTATGAAATTGGACAAAAAAGATGTACGTTTTGTGGAATTTTCCTATCTTTAGATGACGTTAGGTGTATTTGTTGTAAAGCAGTCTTAAGAACAAAACCAAGAAGTAAGAAGAAAAATTAGAAAAATATTTTTATATTTTTAATTTATTTCTA
>LIAL01000038.1 GCA_001437625.1 Nitrosopumilus sp. BACL13 MAG-121220-bin23 | reverse complement strand
TAACACATTTGGCATTGTGAGATGATAACTCCTAACATTCAAATTATTTATTTTTAATTTTTATTAAAATCTAATTATGATTCTAACTAGATAGAACAACATAAAGAAACAATTGATCTAAAATTTTAATTAAAGATACACATACTATTACATAATTTTAGAAACACTTTGAATCGTCATTAATCCTATCTGAGCAGGTGGGATACAATTAACTACTTTTTAACTAAAAATTCTCTCTCTAATTTCTGGAATATGTTTGTAAATAATATCCCTAACTCTCATTTGATCTTCTACGGTTGGTGGTTTATCTTGCGCACTTAGTATTGCGCCACTCATTCCTAATGCCATTCCCATTACTATTCCATAGATAAATTCTTGAGCATTTTCAACTTTAAGGATTTCTTTATTTTCTTTAATTTCTTGCAAATATCCTGGAATCGTAGATATTGCCCCGTTAATTGTTTGCATGATTATTGCCTCTAGTGGATCTTCACTCATATCTAATTGTAGAAATCATTCTTAATAAATTTGCACCCAAGATTTTTAATCTACTTTTAAAAAAAAAATACATGTCTATATTTTTTACCGCAAATCAGGCAAATGATGCATTACCTGACGTAATTAAAAAATTTGAATATATTTTAGCTACTCAAAAAGAGGTTAGAAAAATAGAAAAAGAATTACAACTTTCTATGTCTACAACTAATTCCTTTGAAGAATACGTTGTGCTAAAAAAGCAACTAAATTCTGCAATAACAAAATTTTATGGGGCTATTGAAATCTTGGAAAGCACTGGTGTAATGATTAAAAGTATTGAACAGTGTTTACTTGATTTTCCATCTAAGAGATTCAATGATGAAGTATGTCTTTGTTGGAAGCATGGTGAAACAGAAATTAAATTTTGGCATGAAAAAGATTCTGGTTTTATGGGGAGAAAACCTATTGAAGTTAATGATGAATCTTTAATTTAATTATTAGTTCTTTTTTTGTCTCTACAAATACCACAAAGATATGTTTTTTGAAATTTTTCTAATTCTTTGTTGAATTCATGTGTGTTGAAATAATTTTCACCTGATTTCATTCCTCCTGGAACTTGTTTGTTACAATTAACGCATTGTATTTTAACATTAAATTTTATTATTTTTTCATCTTTTTTAATTTTTCCAAATATCATGAATAGAATTTAATTTATTTTCATATAAAATATTGCATAAAATACAAACTTATGAATATTATATTAAAAAAATACAATCATCTACGATGATTTCAGTGTGGCTACGTGTTATTCGAGTTCGATTTCTTCTAGCGTCTGTTATTGCAGTTTCTGTAGGTATGGCATTACATTGGTCTCAAAATGGCTCTGTTGAATATTTTGATCTAATTTTGACTTTTGCTGGAGTAATTGCACTTCATGCTAGCGTTGATCTACTAAATGATTATTGGGACTTTAAACGCGGCATTGATACTAAAACAACTCGAACAAAAATGAGTGGCGGGACTGGTGTTTTACCTGAGGGATTACTCAAACCTTCTTCTGTTTATCGTGCGGGTGTTGCATTTTTAATAATTGGTTCTCTAATTGGAAGTTATTTTGTTATGACACATGGAATTTTAATTGCAATAATTTTGGGATTTGCCATATTATCTATTTATTTTTATTCAACTAAAATTGTTGATTCTGGTTTAGGTGAATTCTTTGTAGCTGTAAAAGGTTCGATGATTGTTATTGGTACATTTTTTATTCAATCCGGAGATGTAAATATTGAATCCATTCTTGCGGGGATTGTTATCGGTACATTATCTTCGTTAGTTTTGTTTATTGCATCTTTTCCTGATCATGATGCTGATAAATCTAAAGGCCGAAAAACTTTGGTCATTGTGGTTGGAAAGAAAAAAGCAATAAAATTATTCTGGATTTTTCCACTAATCTCATACGTTGTAATTTTAATTGGTGTTTCTGTAAGTTTGTTTCCTGTTTTATCTTTAATCACTTTACTTAGCTTTCCATTAATAATAAAATCTGGATTGGGTTTACAAAAAAACTATGATACTATTGATGGATTAGTTCCATTCATGTCTTCTACTTTAAAATTTAGCAGAATTACTGGTGTTCTATTTGCTTTGAGTTTCTTACTTTCTCTTCAAACAGACATAAATTTACCGCTATTCTAGGCTTATCATGATTTCAGGATTTGCAACCGCTGACGGTACTCAAAAGTTTCTTCAAAATTCAGGCATAAATTCACTTAATTTTAATAAATTTGAAAACCTTTTCCTTTCCAATGTTGGAATTGGAACTTACCTTGGTGATCCTGATAATAAAACTGATGAATTAGTAAAAAATGCAGTAAAACAATCTATCTTATCTGGCGTTAATGTCATTGATACTGCAATTAATTATCGTTCACAAAAAGCTGAACGGTCTGTAGGTAAAGCAGTATCTGAATTAATTAATGAAAAAAAAATCACTCGTGATCAAATATTCATTAGCAGCAAAAATGGTTATCTGACAAATGATGGTGATATTCCAGAGGATTTGATACAGTATGTTGTGCGTGAACTTGGAAAACCTGGAATTATCCGTGAAGGTGATATCAACTCTGATTATAATCATTGTATGACTCCTGCATATTTGTCTGATCAATTAGATAGAAGTTTAAAGAATTTGAATTTGGAGTGTATTGATTTAATGTATCTTCATAATGGTATTGAATCACAGATTAAAGATATTTCAAAAGAAGAATTTCTAGAAAAATTAAAATCTGTTTTTAAATTATATGAACAAAAACGTACTGAAGGAAAAATTAAATTTTATGGTATGGCAACTTGGGAATGTTTTAGAGTTACAAAGGAAAACCCCCAGTATCTTTCACTTGAAGATATTGTTGAGATGGCAAAAGAAATTGGTGGTGATAATCACGGATTTAAATTCATACAATTGCCATTTAACATGAGTTATGATCAGGCTTTACTTGCAAAAAATCAAACTGTTGAAAACAAAAGCGTGTCTGTCTTAGAATCTGCTGTCACGCTAGGCATTGGTGTGTTTACCAGTGTTCCGTTTATGCAGGGAAGACTACTTTCTCCTGGCACCATGCCTGAATTTAATGACTTGAAACCTTCATTGCGTGCTTTACAGTTTATTCGCTCATCTCCTGGAGTTCTCGCTCCGTTAGTAGGCCAAAAAACATCTGAACATGTTTTAGAAAATTTGGAAATTATGAATATTTTGCCAATTACTTCTGATGATTTTTTATCTTTGGTAAAAAAACTCACAACTTAATTTTAATTCTTAATATTTTATACAAATACAACATGTAGAACTTTTTTAACACATTGAATGTGTCTTCTAAGATTTATGATCACATTTCAATTTACAACTCATTATTATCTGGTTATTCTAAAATTTGATTCACTGTATGATCCATTAGTAGGCCTGATTACGCGCTGTTTCTTAATGTATAAATAGAAATTAACGGTAAAAAAATTCGTGCCAGTTGATCCTGTTTGTGGACTTGAATTTGATGCAGAATTAGGAATAATTCATGATCATGAGGGAAAAACATTTTATTTTTGTTGTAATGGATGTCGTAAAATTTTCATTAAAAAACCACGTAAATATAAAAATAATTCTTAGATTGGAAAAGCTCCACACATTCTACAGAATTTTGAATTTTTAACTTCATGTTTACAATACGGGCATGTTTCTTGAGAATTATTATCTACTGGTGAACCAAACATTTTCTTAAAAATTTTATAGTAATACATTGATTCTCTACTTCTAATTACTACTCCATCTTCTTTTTCAACTGTTAATTTTCTTTCAACATATGATTCTTCACTAATTATAGATTCAAACAAATTTGTTAATCCTACTGTTCCGGCTCCTTCCTGCATTGGCGATTTTTCTCTCCATGCAATTTGATGCGGTATGTATTTTTCAAATGTTTTACGTAAAATCCATTTTCCATATCTTTTTCCGTTCTCTTCTTTTACTTTTACATTGGTTGGAATTTGATTAGCCAATTCTATCATGTTTTGATTTAGAAATGGTGATTCTATTTCAATTCCTAATGCTTTCCCAATTTTTTGTGTTGGAAAATGCATTATTGAACATAGTCTTTTAATTTCATTTTCTAATTCTTTTTCTGGTTTATTGATTAGAAAGTTATAACCTGCAAATAATTCATCTGCCCCGTCCCCTGTAATTATTGATTTTTCATTATTTTCTTTTGCCCATTTCATTGCTAAATACATTACAACATTATTGCGAATTTCGATATCGTTAAAATTTTTTAAAATTTTAATTGTATTATCAATTGCATCTAGTATGATCGATGTAGGTACATTGTATATTGATAATGGAATTTTCATTTCTTTTGAAATCATTTGACAATATGTTAGATCTGTTGAAACAAAGTCTTCGGAAATAATTGCAACACTTCTTGGATTCTTTTCCTTAAGAAAATATGCTATGATTGAACTATCTAGTCCTCCTGATAATGAAATCAAGTTAGATTTACAGGAATTGCAAGATTCTTCTAAAACTTCATATATTTTTTTAGAAATATTTTCCAATACCATTTATTAATTTTGAAATTAAAATAGCTATGCCTAACGGTGATTTTTATTTTCTATCTGCATATTGCAAACTTTAAATTCATATCTGCATCCTTGAGAAATCATGTTGCTTCCTGCTGAAATTGAATCTAAAACATTAATTCCTGCATTAAGAGCAATTTTGGCTAAAAAATTAGCACAAGAACATGATATTCGTGAAGATGAAATTTCAAAAATGCTTGGAGTAACACAGGCTGCAATTAGTAATTACATTCGTGGCACTCGAGGTGATCCGTCTTTAATTGCAAAATTATTACAAGAAAAACAAGTTTCACAATTAATTAATGAACTATGTGATCATCTATCTTCTGATTTAGCTTATACTCCATCAAGCCTTTCTAAATTTATTGGATTGTGTAATTACATTAAATCTAGTTTGTTAATTTGTGAGATACATCATAATCTAGAATCTAATATTGATGAACAAGTCTGTAAAGAATGTGAGAATATGCTTCTAAAAGGTCCTGGTAGCGTTTACTAATTTTTATTTATAATTATTTCAACTGTTGATGTCATATTTCCAATACCTGCTTCTGCAACAGTATCTAATTTGATTTTTTCAATTTTGTAGATACCTGTAGCCATTGTTCCTGTAATTATATTTGCAACTGCTACTGCGTTAGGAATTGATTGACCTCTTGCTTTCAAAATTATTTCATTTTTGATCATAAGTTTTGCTAACACTTCTGTTGCAGTGAGCATTACTGGATCGTTACCGATGTTTATTACACCATTTACTTGATTTGATTGTTCATTAATCTCTTCCATGAGCATTGTACATTATTAAACAATTTTTTGTTCTTTTAAGTTTTATCGACGATTGGTTCTTTTATTCAAAATAGTCTATTGGAATATTTTGATAATCGCCGTTTGGTAATACCCTTCTAATTGTAATTGGTATTACTCTTTTTTCTAATTCTACCATTGAAATATCTAAAGAAATTCTTGCATCTTCTGGAATTTCAATAAATGGCGGTGCTCCTAATGATAATTGTAATGCTCTTGCTCCCATAATTCTTGCTTTTTCAAATCTTGTTAATGTAGGCGGACCAATTGTAATTTTACTTTTTTCACATGGAATTTCAACTACTTCATGATCTTCTACTTTTTCAATAATTTGTCTTTCTTGTATTTCTGTAATTCTACTTTCAAGTTTTGCTTGTTCTTTTTCTGTTAAAGGTTCTAATTCATTATCCATATTTTTTTCAATTAATTTACGATAAGCATCTAATGCTTTGTTTAATCCTAAATTTGGATCTGTTTCTATTTCTATTCCTTCAGTAAGTGGTGTAGCTAATTCGGGTTCTTCAGGTGTGGTTTCTGGTTCTTCAGATGTAAATTCTGATTCTTCAGGATTAGACAATTAACGAAATTCACTTAAAACGTTATATAATCTAATCATTTTTAAACTAAGCTTGAGTATAAATTCAGTTTCACGAAAACAACTAATCTTAGACATTAGCGGAAAAGTAAAATTAAATTGTGATCTTAAACGACACTTATCTCCAAGAACTGTTGGAACTATTATGAGATCTTTACCTTTAGAAGGCAATTCTCATTTGTTGGGAAAAAATATTGTTTATTTTGAAACTAATGTTGATGCTGGAATTGAGAAAGCAAGTTCAGAATTTAAAACCGGTGACATTGCATTTTTACCATCTACTGGAAGTATTTGTTTTTTTGTTGGTAATGTACCATCTGCAAAAACTATGGCACTTATTGGAAAATTTCATGGTGATATTGCTGAATTAAAGAATGTTAAATCTGGAGATGTTTTGTCTCTTTATGAAGAAACTACTTGATACAAATAATGACCTGAATAACCGCCAACTTTCTTTACTGTACCTTTAATTTCTGATTGTTTCAAAAATGCATTTGCAGCAGATATTTTTACTCCTATTTGTCTTGCAAGATCTTGAACTGTAACGACTTTAGAATTTTGAATTATTTTCATTGCTTGTTGTTCATTAACTATAACTGTAATTTCGGCTTTTCTTACTCCGGTGCTTTCACCCTTGTCTTTTTTACCTTTCTTTGAATCTTTAGCTGGATTTGACTTAGTTACGTTAGTTGTCTTTTTTGTTGCAGCCATAAAAGTAGAAAAAAATTTTCCTATTATAAACGATTAATCGACCAACTTTAGGTTGTTTTAATCTGATTTTTTATCCTTTTAATCGTGAATTTTATGATAAATTATCCGTATATTTTTTAAATTCTTTTTTAGAATAATCTAAAAAATATTTTATGCCTTTCAAGTATAAATAACATATTGATTATTGTATGCCATGGGTATTGTTTCAAAGGGTGCACAATGTAATGTTGATGGTTGTGATCAAGATGGCGCTCGTTCACTTAATACTACTAAAGTAGAAACTGCTGGCTTACGCGTTAATTCTAAGGGTAAAAAAACAATTCTTTGTAAGGAGCACTATAAAGAATGGAAAAAAGAATCTAAAGATGACAGAGATCTAGAACGTGCTAGATTTTCTAAGTTTTAATTTTACTTGGTTGGATTTTTAAAATAATCGTCACTTAATTTATCGTACATTTCCCCTATTCTTTTGTAAAGTCTTTTTGGTTTTCTTGATTTTTGATTACTTAGAACATAGAGTGCTAAAATTGGAAACGCAATTGTTGCATCTGCATAAACTGTAACTATTCCTTCATGTGAATCTTGAATTTTACCCCAACTCTTTCCCTCTTGTAATGTTGCACCTGACAATCCTCCTGTATCTGGACGTGCATCTGTAATCTGTATGATGTAGTTTTGACCTCCGTCATTTCTTTTTAAAATCTGATCCAACAATGGACCTGTTTGCTGAGCTGTATTTTTTGGAACACCACCACCCAATTCTAAAATTGCTGATTTTTTTGAATCATATACAATTGCAGCTTGCTCTATTATTTCTCTAACAAAATCTAAATCATATTTTTTATTTTCTAATCTATGTACTGCTAGATTCAATGCTAATGACGAATCTTTTATTGTAGAAATGTATACTGGAACATCATATTCGTATGCTGATACCACGAAACTTTTTTCTGGATGCTTGGCACTTGCTTTACTTCTTTTACCTAACAAATTACAAAATTCTGCAGTTGTAAATGATTTATCTTGAAAATCATCTGCAAACATTTTTTGAATTATTTTATCCTCTGCTACTAATGTTTCTTCAAATTTTATGTACACATCTCTAATTCTTACAATTTCGTTTTCAAATAATTTCATATCATCAACATCAAAACTACCTTGCTTTACTGGTAAACCTGATGCAAAATGATCTTCATGGTATACATTTGCACCTGTTGTGACAATCCAATCTACAAATCCTCTTTCAATCAATGTTTTGATAATTCCTCCAAATCCAACTGGTGTCATTGCACCTGATACAGTAAGACAAATTGTTGCATCCTCTTCAATCATTTTAGCGTATAATTTCGCAGCTTCTCCAAGTTGTCTTCCATTAAACCCTGTACTTGCAAATACATCCACCAAATCCTCTATGGTCATTTTTGGATCTAATTTTATGTGCGGTATATCTTTGCCATGAAATTGATGTGGGTCCATTTTTACTTTGTTTTTTTTACTGTAAATAATACTTGTGTAATTATTATTTTTGGCACGTCCAATTGTTTTTAATCAAATATTACTTATCTAGGAAAAACCCTGTGTGATAATATGGATATTATCGACATGCATAATCCTGACCGAGTCAAGAGACAACCTGATTCTGTGAATGTTTTATTATCTACAGGCACCTTCGTTCAAGATGAATTTACTATATCTAAAGTAGAATTGCGTCTTTACAATGAACGAATCGATAAAACACTTGGAGTTTATTCCTTAATTACTTCCTTTGTTGAAACTGACAAAGGTTCAGTTGAAATGATTTATGATGAAGGATTTCGTGGAACCGATTCTCTTTCAAGATCTTCATTATTTCTAATTAACAATTTGGGCATATCTGCATTAGTTCTTAGATCTGTTATCTCTCTTCGTGAAAAAATATCCTAACAATAACGTTATTTTGTATTTCACGTAAACATTTAATTCAATTGAGTTTTCTGTTTGAAATTATGAGAATATTACAATTACATTGTGATAGTATAGAATACACACCTACAAAAAAAGAGATCAAAAGTGCAGAAGATATCGAGAACCCTCAAACTCAAAAATTAGAAGAATTGGTGGTTGTTTTTGTAGCTATGGAAAACGGCGATGATTCCAGTGTAGCCCAGGATGCGATCTCTCAAATAAAAAACTCTATGGAAAAAATTGGTTGTAAAAAATTATTACTATATCCTTATGCTCACCTTAGTTCCAATTTAGCAAAACCTTCTGTCGCAATTGCATTATTAAAAGAAATGGAATCTGCCGCATCTGAATTAGAAGTTTCACATTCGCCATTTGGTTGGACAAAATCTTACAAATTACAAGTTAAAGGTCATCCATTAGCTGAAAGTTCAAAAGTTGTAACAAAAGATTCTAAAAAAACCCCTGCTGATTCTGAATTAACATCTGATGCATTAGAAGGTGAATCTAAAATTCGTTCAATTTGGAAAATAATGACTCCTGATGGAACCTTATCTAATATTGCTGATTTTAATTTTTCAAAATATCCAAAATTAGAAATCTTGGCAAAATATGAAGCTGCAAAACAGCGTCAGGTTGATCAACCTCCGCCACATGTTGCACTGATGAAAAAAATGGGTATTGCTGATTACGAACCTGCTTCTGATTCTGGTAACATGAGGTTTTTCCCAAATGGTCGTTTGATTAAATCTCTAATTGAGCGATATGTTACTGACAGAGTCAAAGAATATGGTGGTTATGAAGTTGAAACTCCAATCATGTATGATTCTGAACATCCAAGCATGGTCAGTTATTTCAATCGTTTCCCTGCAAGACAATACAATATTGATTCTGACGGAAAAAAATTATTTTTAAGATTTGCTGCATGTTTTGGACAATTCCTAATGGCCAATCATTTTCAAATGTCTTTCAAGAACTTACCTTACAAACTCTATGAACTTACTAGATACAGCTTTAGACGTGAACAATCTGGTGAACTTGTAGGATTAAGACGACTTCGAGCCTTCACTATGCCTGATTGCCATGCATTTTGTGCTAACATGACTCAGGCAATTGATGAAATAAAAATAAGATTTGATTTGTCTCAAAGTGTTCTAAATAATCTTGGAATTAACCAATCTGATTATGAGATGGCAATTAGATTCACTGAAGATTTCTACAATGAAAATAAACCTGCAATTGAAGAATTAGTAAAAAAGAATGGAAAACCTGTCTTAGTTGAAATGTGGACTGAAAAATTCTTTTATTTTGTTTTAAAGTGGGAATTTAATTTCATTGATAATCTTGGAAAGGCATCTGCACTTTCAACTGATCAAATTGATGTTGAAAATGGAGATAGATATGGAATTGAGTTTATAGATGAAAATAATGAGAAAAAACACCCAATAATTTTACACAATTCACCTAGTGGTGCTATTGAGAGAATCATTTATGCATTATTAGAAAAAGCTGCAACTGATTCATACGAAGGTCGAAAACCTCAATTCCCATTATGGTTATCCCCTACACAAGTTAGAATTATTCCATTAAAAGATGAATTCAATGATTTTTCTGAACAATTATTTAATAAAATTTCAACTAATTCTGTTCGTGTTGACATTGATGATAGAAATGAAAGTATTGGAAAACGAATACGCGAAGCAGAAAAAGAATGGATTCGATATATTCTTGTTATTGGTGAAAAAGAAGCAAATTCTGAAAACCTTAGCATCCGTGATAGACAAACAGGCGATGTTAGAGAATTATCTTTTGATGATTTCTTAAATGAAATTAAAGAACAAACAAAAGATAAACCATTTACTGGTTTGAATTTTCCAAAGTATATCTCAAAACGTCCAAATTTAATGGTGTAATTTTGTTATGAGTTTTCTTGATTTATACATGAACAACAATCCGCTAATTACTGGATCTGATGAAGACAGTGAGCCTGTAGCCACTATTTTCGGTGTACCTTTTGATTCTACTCATTCATACAAACCTGGTTGTCGATTTGGTGCTGATGCCATTAGAGATTCCTTTAACAACATTGAAATTTTTCACCCTGAACTTGGAATTGATTTAGAATCTGTAAACATTAAAGATTTAGGAAATACTCGTCATACCGTTGTTGCATCTGAAATGATTGACATGTTGAAAAAAATTACTCCTGAACTCGTTGCTAAACAAAGCCAACTTTTCATTTTAGGTGGTGAGCATTCAATTACGTATGGAACGTACACCAGTTTTCCAAAAGAAACTGGGTATGTTGTTTTTGATGCACATTATGATTTGCGTGATGAGTTTGCAGACATTAAACTAAGCCATGCATCTTACTTGAGAAGAATTGTTGAAGAACGAGGCGCAGAAAATATTTTACATGTTGGTGCCAGAGCATTTGTTAAAGAAGAATTAGAGTTTCTTACAGAAAATAAGATTAAAACAATTTCTGATAAGGAGATTAGGGATAACAAAGGACCTCAATTGCTCAAAGATTATGTTTCTACTTTTGATACTGTTTATTCTAGCTTTGATCTTGATGTGTTGGATCCTGCATATGCTCCCGGTGTTGGAAATCCTGAAGCTGTGGGGATAACTTCTAGAGAGTTATTTGACATGATTTACTCTCTCAAAGAAACAAAAGTAACTGGTGTTGATATCGTAGAACTAAATCCATATCATGATAATGGGGCAACTGCATCTTTGGCTGCCAAAATTATCTCAACCATGATTGCAATGAATTTATCTAAATAAAATAAAACGTAAATCTATCTAGAAATTTTAGAATGGAATTTAACAAATTTTTAATTTCTTAAACCAACCAATT
>LIAL01000037.1 GCA_001437625.1 Nitrosopumilus sp. BACL13 MAG-121220-bin23 | reverse complement strand
AATATTTTTTTAAATTTATTTTCTAACATAATCTAAAGCAAATTCTATCATTTCTTTTGGTATGTTTCTTTTTGCAACTTTTACTAACCCTTTGAATTCCACTGTATTGTTAACTTCATGTACTACAATTCCTCTTTCTTCATCTTCCATCATATCCATTCCTAAAATTCCTCCTCCCATTGCTTTTGATGCTTTAATTGCCAATTCTTCCATTTCTTTTGTAACCTCACAAATTTCTGGGTCTGCTCCTAATGCAATATTTGTTTTAAAACCGCCTGATGATTTTCTATACATTCCTGCAATAACCTCATCTCCAATTGTAATTATTCTAATATCTCTTGGTGGTCTTTTTACAACTTGTTGCAAATAATAAATTCTGTCATGAGGGCTATCTGTAATATCTCTAATTTCAAAAATTGCTTCCATGGCATCTTTATCTTTAATTGGCATTACGCCTCTTCCCCAACTACCTATTATTGGTTTGATAACTAATGGATATCCTACTTTTTCTAAATTTTCTGCAGCACTTTCACTTGAGAATGAAAAATATGTTTTTGGAGTTGGAATATTATTTTTTTTTAAAAGTAGTGTCATGAACATTTTGTTTCCACAAATACTTGCAACATCAAATTTATTTAAAACTGGAATGTCTAAAAATTCTAAAGCTGATGTAAAATGAAGACCTCGAAAATAACTTACACATCTTTCTAACACTACATCTCCTAAATCAAAATCATCTTTTTTACTATCTGTATTAATTTGAGTAATTTTTGCATCTAGCATTATTGCTGTATGGCCTAATTCGGCAGCAGCCTTTTGGAGCATTTTTTCTTCCGTTCTTAAACGGTCAAAAACAATGCTAATTTTTGACATTACTCTCCCCAGTCTTCGCCTACGCTTTCTGCTTGTTTAAGCTCAATGTTTGATCCTTCTTTTTTAGAAATCTCAAAGTCAGCTCCACAATCAGGGCAGGAGATTATCTCTCCAACTGAGGCATCTTCTGGGATGTTGAGTTTTGCGTCACATTCTGGACAGTTCATGTTTTTGATTTTCTTTTCTTTTGTAATTTATTAGCTTCCGTTGACTGCATTCCCCATAATTCTACAAATCCTTTGGCTAATCTTTGGTCAAATGTGGATTCTGCTCCATATGTTGCAATATCGTGACTGTACAATGAATTTTCTGATTTTCTACCTACTACTCTTAAACTTCCTTTGTACATCTTTAGTTTCACCGTACCTGAAACTGGTTTTTGAGATGTTTCAATAAATGCATCCAGATCTGCTTTCAGAGGATCTTGCCAAAGTCCTGAATAAACTAAATGTGACCATTCATCATCAACTATTGATTTAAATTTATTTTCATGTTTTGTATGGACCATTTTTTCTAAATCTGCATGTGCTTCAATTAAGCAAATTGCTGCTGGCGTTTCATATACTTCTCTGGATTTAATTCCTACAACTCGATCTTCAATATGATCTATTATTCCAACACCTGCTGCTCCTGCTTTTTGATTAACATACTCAATTAATTTTTGTGATTCTATTACTTTTCCATCAACTTCTACTGGTATTCCTTTTTCAAATTTAATTTCTAAATATGTTGGTTTATCTGGCAAGTCTTTTGTTTTTACCCAAATGAATGCGTCATCTGGTGGTTCATTATATGGATCTTCTAAAACACCTCCTTCAATTGCTCGTCCCCATAAATTTTGATCGATACTGAATTTTTTTGCTATTGCATCAATTTCTATTCCATGTTTTTTTGCAAATTTTAATTCTGTATCTCTATCTAAATTTTTATCTCTAATTGGTGCTATGATCGGAAGATCTGAACCTGAACGCAATGTAATATCAAAACGAACTTGATCATTTCCTTTACCTGAACACCCATGTGCTAATGATGTTGCTTTTTCTTTTTTTGCAATTTCTAAAACCTTCTCTGCAATTAATGGTCTCGCAAGAGCTGTTGCTAAACAATATTTTTTTTGATAAAGTGCATTTGCTTTAATTGCTGGAAATATGTAATCCTTGACAAATTCTTTTCTTGCATCAATGTTGTAGTGTTTTTTTACTCCTAATTTTTTTGCTTTTTCAGCAATTCTCTTTGCATCATCTCCTTGACCTACATCTACTGTAACTGTAATTACATCCATGTCGTATTCTTCTTGTAAATATTTCACAACAACTGAAGTATCTAACCCTCCCGAAAATGCAAGAATTCCTCTTTGAGTCATAAAACATCTTTTCCGTAGTATTTTCGAATTTATCTTTTGTGTTGTGCTTAATTTTTTCTTTTTTTTAGAAAAAATTTACGACTAGCTTAAGCTAAAATTCGATGATTATTTAACCGCCAGACATAACGCTGTTTTATGACAATCAAATTGACGCTTTCTGTAATTATTACTATAATTATTTTAGCGTCTATTACTGGAATTATTCTTAATTCTAATGATAATCTTGGTGAAAATAATCTTCGAATTGCATATTTACCAAATATTGGACATGTAATTCCTATAGTTGGGATGGAGAAAGGATTTTTTGCAGAAAAAATTAGTAATGATACTAAAATTAAAACTAGAATTTTTGATAGCGGTCCACAAGTAATAGAATCTCTTTTTGCAAATTCTGTTGATATTGCATACGTTGGTCCTGGACCTGCAATTACTGGATTTTTAAATTCTCATAATAATAATATTCAAATTTTATCTGGAGCTGCAAGTGGTGGTGCAAGCTTTATTGTTCATCCAAATTCTGAAATAAATTCTGCATCTGACTTTGCAGGAAAAAAAATTGCTGCACCTCAAATTGGAAATACTCAGGATATTTCATTAAGACATTATTTATCTGAAAATAATTTAAAACCTGCTGAAAAAGGTGGTTCTGTAATTGTTTACAATATTGCTAATCCTGATATTTACACCTTATTCGTTAAAGGTGATATTGACGGTGCATGGGTTGCAGAACCTTGGGCAACAATTTTAGAAACTGATCTTGGCGGAAATAGATTATTTTTTGAAGAAGATTTGTGGCCAAATAAACAATTTGCGTCTGTATTGTTAATTGCAAATATAGATTATGTTAAAAAAAATCCTGAAATAATTTCTAATTTTTTAATTTCTCATCATGAAACTGTGGATTGGATTAATGATAATCCTGTTGAAACCCGAAATATTTTTAATAATTTTTTAAAATCCCATCTGGGTCAATCTTTACCTGATGATATAGTTGATATCTCATTGTCTAATCTTGAAATCACTTCTGATCCTGTAATGAATTCTGTTTATTCTTTTGCTGAAAAAGCTAATGTTTTGGGATATTTGGGAAGAAATGGATATGATTTATCTGAAATTTTTTACACTATTGATTCAAATTCTAACTTTAAGGGGGTATACTTAGATGACTAAATTAGAAGCCAAAAATATTATGAAATATTTCAGTCATGATTCTCATAAGCTTAAAGCATTAGGTGGAATCAATTTAAAAATTGAATCTGGTGATTTTGTGTGCTTAGTAGGCCCTTCTGGTTGTGGTAAATCTACCTTTTTACGTATAGTTGCAGGTTTAGAACAACCTGATGAAGGACAAATAATTTTTGATGGTCATCCTGTTACTGAAACTGGTCCTGAAAGAATTATGGTTTTTCAGGAAGGTGCTTTGTTTCCTTGGCTTAAGGTTCAAGATAATGTTGAATTTGGATTAAAGATGGCTGGAATTTCAAAGGAAGAAAGATCTAAAATTTCTCATAGATATTTGGATATGATGCAATTAACAAAATTTGCTGATTCTTTTACTTATCAACTTTCAACTGGTATGAAACAGAGAGTGGCTATTGCAAGGGCTCTTGTAATGGATCCTGATGTTTTACTAATGGATGAGCCTTTTGCAGCTCTTGATGCACAAACTCGAGATTTACTATTAGTTGAAATGCAATTAATTTGGGAAAAAACTAAAAAAACTATTTTGTTTGTTACTCATAATGTTGTTGAGGCAGCTGTACTTGGAACTAGAGTTGTCGTTTTTAGTAATAGACCGTCAATAATTAAAAAAGAATTTACTAATGATTCTCCTAGACCTAGGACTAGTGATGATCAATCTTTAGTAAAACTTCAACAAGATATTTTACTTGAACTTAGACCTGAGGTAAAGAAAAATTTAGAGTGATTATTATGGCAAAAAATTTTACTCTTCATAGAATTGCATTTTACCTTGGAATTGTCGTAGTTTGGCAAGTCATTGCAATGGTTGGTATATGGCCCGATAATATTTTTCCATCTCCTTATGATGTAGCTGAAGATTTGTTTTATGGTGCAATTGATGGTAGTTTGTTTTATGGAATTGCAACAAGTATGTGGCGACTATCTATTGGATTGGCAATTGCAATTTCTGGTGGTATTGTATTGGGAATTTTTATGGCCAGAGTTGAAGTCATTAATCAAACTGTTGGATCTCTTGTTTTGGGATTACAATCCATTCCTTCCATAGCTTGGGTTCCATTAGCAATATTGTGGTTTGGTCTAACTGATGGCGGAATTATTTTTGTTACTGTAATTGGTGCAATTTTTGCAGTTACCATTAATACCTATACTGGAGTCAAAAACATTGATCCTCATTTTATTGAGGCTGCAAGAAACATGGGTGCCAAAGGAACTCAATTAATCACTGCTGTGCTTATTCCTGCTGCATTCCCATACATGATTTCTGGATTTAAGCAGGGCTGGGCTTTTGCATGGAGGGGCGTGATTGGTGCTGAGATACTATTTTCATTCTTAGGATTGGGATTTTTACTTAATGCTGGACGTTCTCTAAATGATGTTTCTCAAGTAATTGGAATAATGGTGGTGATAATGATTATAGGTTTGATCATTGACGGAGTAGTTTTCAAAAGATTAGAAACTAAAGTTATGTCTCGTTGGGGTCTGAGATAATTTTATTCTATTTGAAATTTCATAAAAATAATCTCTTGCTTCTATCTATTTTTTTATTAATTGTATTTTTTGTAATTATTTAAAATTCTTACAGTGTATAATAAAAAAACTACTTTTCAATTTTTATTTCATTTTTAATTTTTAATGAAACAACAAAAGCACATACAATAATTACTATTGCAAAATACATTACTGAAATATAGTCAAAAACATATGCAATACTTCCTGCAACAATTGGACCAATTACTGTTGCAATTGATAATGTTGAACTAAAAATTCCAGTTGATGTTGAACGTGGATTGTTTTCCATCAGATGAAAATTACCCCCAATAAATAAAAATGCCCATGTAGCTCCAACTAGTGACATAAATGGCATTGCCATCCACCATTCTGTTACAAATGATAACCCAATAAATACAAACGTTGTAAATCCAATTCCAATCTTAAATTTTGTAACGTTGGAAAGTTTGATCTTACTTGCCATCACATTCATTAAAATAAATGCTGTCATTGTATTTGCAACATACACTATTGATATGTGATATAGATCCCCTCCCCATTTTTCTATAATCATTATTGGAAGAATTGTCCATACTGCTGCAGCACCAATGTGTCTTAGCAACAATGATAAAAAGAGAAATTTATTTTTTAAAATTACTTGTTTAGTAGTTCCAGGTTCAATTTCTTTTTTTTGTTCTGGATTTGGTAATTTTATTGTAAAAATTAGACCTACAATGAATGATGCTGCACTGATTAAGAAAATTAATTTAAGATCACTTGCAATACCTGCAGCTGCAATACCTGCTAACCATCCTAACGCATGAAATGATATTACTGTCGCTGCTCTTTTTTTATCTATGTTGGCCTCATACGTATAAGCAATCATTGCAGGAATCATTATCCCACTTGCAATACCTGCAGCAATTCTAACTAGAAAAAATAATGTAATGTCATCAGCAAAATAATGTAACCCAAATGCTATTGCACATCCTATGAATCCAATTCTGATAAATTTGAGTCTAGTTCCTTTTTTATCTGAGTGTCTCCCAAAATATATCTCTGATAAAATTTGAGCAAAACTAAATGATGCTACCAACAATCCAATTTCTAAAATAGAATCTGTTACACCTTGTGCAATTATGGGCATGAATACAAATACTATTGAAATTCCTGCATGTTGAAAAAATGTTGCACTACGAACTAAGTTGTTTACATGTAACTTCGACATAAATCTAGATAATTTTTAATTCATCCTAATTTCAACATACATCTCTATTTTGTACTTTTTTCTAGATATTATTGAAAAGAGTTAAACTGCCTAATACTTTTTTAAAATTAAATTGACTGAAAAAGAATCTTTCTTAAATGCATTAAAAAATAGAATTTTACTTTTTGATGGAGCTATGGGTACTGAAATTCAAAAATATGATCCATCCCCTGAAGATTTTCCAAATAACCAGGATGGATTTAATGATGGTCTGATACTAACTCATCCTGATTGGATAAAACAAATTCATAGAAATTATTTGGATGCTGGTGCTGATTGCATTGAAACAAATTCTTTTGGTTCTAACAAAATAAAATTAGATGAATATGGATTTGGTGATCAAACTGTTGATTTCAATAAAAAAATTGCACTTCTTGCATCTGAAGTCTGTGCTGAATACACTGATACTTCTAGATTTGTAATTGGCTCTATGGGTCCGACTGGTTATTTGCCAAGTTCAGATGATCCTGATTTGGGACAAATACCTCTTGATGAAATTCGTACAGCATTTGAATTACAAGCTGAAGGATTAATTCTTGGCGGTGTTGATGCATTACTCATAGAAACAAGTCAGGATATTTTGGAAGTTAAATTGGCAATTGAAGCATGTCATAATGCTATATCTAAAACTGGTAAAAAGGTTGCAATTATTTCCAATACCACTCTAGATCAATATGGAAAAATGCTACTTGGCACCAATGTTGAATCTGCATACACTACAGTTTCTGATATGGGAATTGATCTATTTGGATTAAATTGTTCAACTGGTCCAATTGAGATGAACCCTAGTATTCGATGGTTGGATGAACAAAATGAACATAATCTTTTGGTTGTTCCTAATGCTGGAATGCCTGAAAATCAGGGTGGAAAAGCAGTTTACAAAATGACTCCTGAAAAAATGGCTATTGCACTTGGCGATTTTCTTGATCAGTACAAAAAAGTTCGAATTATTGGTGGATGTTGTGGTACCAATCCTGATCATATCAAATCTTTAAGAAAAATAATTGATGAAAAAGCTAATTCTATCTAGAATTAAATATTTACATATGACATATCGTCTAAAAAATAATTTTTATCATGCATATTTTTCCATGTAGCAAAGTATTTACAAAAACCAATGCGAGTTTAGAATATGGTAGTTCCTAGAGTAAGTTCTGCATTGAAAGCAGTTGATTTGAAACAACTCCCTGCACCTCTAATTATTGGAGAGCGACTTAACACACAAGGTTCTCGCAAAGCTAAAAAATTAGTTCTTGCTGATGATTTTGATGGATTAGTTGATTTGGCAAGAAATCAGGCAGAAGATGGTGCACACTGTATTGATGTTTGTGTTGCTACAACTGAACGTTCTGATGAACGTGAATTCATGTTAACTTTAGTAAAAAAATTGAGTTTAGAAATTGATGCACCTTTAGTAATTGATTCTACAGATCCTGAAGTAATTGAATCCTGTGTAGAACAAATACCTGGCAGACCTATAATTAATTCTATAAATTTAGAAGGTGACGGCAGCAAATTTGAAAAATTAGCTCCAATAATGGCAAAATACGGATTACCTGCAATAGCTTTGTGTATTGGACCTAATGGTATGGCTAAGACATCCACTCAAAAAGTTGAAACTGCTGAATTACTTTATGAAACTGGAAAAAATTATGGTTTAAAAATTGAACAATTTATTTTTGACGTTCTTACTTTTACTTTGGCAACTGGTGAGGATGAATTTCTTGATGCTGGTAAAAACACTTTAGAAGGAATTAGACTTGTTAAAGAAAAATTCCCCGATTGTTTTACTACTTTGGGTCTTAGCAATATTAGCTTTGGATTGATGCCTTATGCTAGGAAAGTTCTTAATTCTGTATTTTTGTACCATGCTGTAAAAATTGGACTTGATTCAGCTATTGTCAATGCTAAAGAAATCATTCCTTATGGTGAAATTATTGTAAATGAAAAAAAACTTGCTGAGGATTTAATTTTTAATACTCATCCTGATGCATTATCTGATTTAATTTCTTATTTTGAAAATGTAGGAACTAAAAGTACTGCTGCTTCAAAAAAAGTTGATGTTGATCCTACATGGCCCCCTGGAAAACGTGCTCATTTTAGAATTGTAAATAGACTTAAAGATGGAATTCAAAATGATGTTGTTTCTGCAATTGCTGATAAACTTGGCAAAACTGATTTAATTAAAAATACTGATGGAATTTTGTCTTTGGATCTTCCTAAAGATGTCACTCATGCTAGTGCAATAAAAACTCTCAATGAAGATCTACTTCCAGCCATGAAAGAAGTCGGCGATAAATTTGGTTCTGGGGAATTAATTTTACCTTTTGTTCTAAAATCAGCTGAATGTATGAAAGTATCTGTTGGTGAACTTGAAAAATATTTACTTAAAGAAGAAGGAACTAGTAAAGGGAAACTTGTTTTGGGAACTGTATATGGTGACGTTCATGACATTGGTAAGAATTTAGTAAAAACTATTTTTCAAAACAATGGATATTCTGTATATGATTTAGGAAAACAAGTTACACTGCAAAAATTCTTAGAAAAAATTGATGAGGTAAAACCTGACGCTGTAGGCTTATCTGCATTATTAGTTTCAACTTCTAAACAAATGCAATTTTTTGTAGAACATGCAAGAAAAAATAATATGACCGTTCCAATTCTTTGTGGAGGCGCTGCCATTAACACTAACTACATTAATCGAATTGCAAAAGAAGGTGGAATTTATGATCCTGGTGTGTTTTATTGCAATACTATGTTTGAAGGCCTCAAAACAATGGACACATTGGTTTCTGATGATAAACCAAAACTTTTAGCTGAATGGAAAAATAAACTAGAAAATTGGAAAGAAAGATCTAACGCTGTTGTTGATCCATCTACTATTCCTAGAAGCAATATCCAACCTGTTAAGGTACATGTACCTTCAATTGTTGGAAAACCTATTCGTCTAAAATTAGATCAAATAAACATGAAAGAAGTTTGGACCATGATTGATAAAAAATCTCTATTCAAATTATCCTGGGGTTTAAGGGGAAAAGCTGGTGCTGAATCTGAAGAAGAACATGAACAATTACTAACTGAATGGAAAATTAGAATAATTCGTGATAAATTAATTGAACCTGAAGTTGTATATGGATATTTTAAATGCCATAATAATGGTCAAAAATTATTAGTTGAAAATCCTTCTGGTGATGACGTAGAATTTGATTTTCCACGTTCTACTAAGCCTGAACATTTGTGTCTAACTGATTACTTTGGAGATGATGATGTGGTGGCATTCCAATCTGTAACTGTTGGAGCTAAGGTTTCTGATATTTTAGAGACTTGGAATGATGAGGATAAATATACTGATGCATATTATTTGCATGGTTTGGCCGTTGAACTTGCAGAAGCTTTAGCACAATGGATTAACCAAAAAATAAAATCTGAATTACATTTAGACAAAAGCGGACTCAGATATAGTTGGGGCTTTCCTAGTTGTCCTGATGTTTCCCAACATCATTTACTCTGGAAACTTTTAGAACCTGAAAAATCTGGAATGACTCTAACTGAATCTGGACAAATTATTCCTGAACAATCTACTGCTGCAATAGTAATTCATCACCCTGATGCTAAATATTTTGTAATTTAATTAAAAATTATTTTTTAAATATTCGTTTAAACCATTAAAGTCGTTTGGTGATATGATTAACACATCTCCTGTAATTCTATGTACTTCTTTTACAAATTTATCAAATTCTTTACTATATTCTGATAAATTTAATCCTAGGAAATCTGCTGATTTTTGATTTTTTTCAGATGGGAATAACACAATTGGAATTATTAAAAATTCTTTTAGATTATTTGAAATATTTTTAACTTGTTCTATGTTTTGAATGGCCTGAGTCATGAACCCCTTGGGATTTGCTTTGATTTTTTTTCCAATTTTTGAAAAATTTGGTTTATTTGACATTGAAAGATATATGTCAATCTTTGCATCATACCCTTTTTCTTTTAACATGGAGGCTACTGAACTTGAAACTTGACCTGAATCTGGTGCTCCTGATTGTGATGGGTCTCCCATCAATACCAAAATTCCTGTAAATCCTATTGAAACACATGTATCTACAAATTTTATAATTTCTTTTTCAGTCTTATCTCTGACTCTTAGGCTAACTGTAATTGGAAGATTTGGGATTTCTTTTTTAATAATTTCTCCAATTCTAATTGGTGATACTCTTTGATGTCCTAATACATTTTCTGTAATGTGAATCGCATCACATTTTTTTGAAATTATTTTTATTTTTTCAATAAATTTTATTATTGATTCATCTATATTTACATCTGGTAATATTTTAGGTGGGTTTGCTTCATACCTAATCGTCATATTTTTATTTTTTCTTTACTTGGTTAAAACCTTTGAATACTAAAGTTCTTGTATAATTATGGTAGATATGATATGTTGTTAGATGATTTAAAATCAGTTCTTTCTTCTTCTATAATTCCAGACATTAAAGATAATGTTGGTTATAAATTGGCATCTGTACTTGTTGTAATTTATGATTCCTCTCCAAAAATCATAATGACTGAAAAACCACAAAGTATGAAATTACATGCAGGTGAAATTTCATTTCCTGGTGGAAAACTTGATCCTAATGATACTGATCTTTTAGAAACTGCATTACGTGAAACTAGTGAAGAAATTGGACTTACTATTTCTAGGGATCAGATATTGGGTCAATTGAACCCTGTAAGAACATTGAATTCTGGTTTTTTGATTTTACCTTTTGTATGTGTGTTGGAAGAAATTCCTTTACTTATACCCAATTCTGAAGTTGAAAAAATTTTTCATATTCCTTTAAATCCTTTACTAGAAACAATGCTAAATGATTCCGATCCAAACCATAATCATATAGATGGAATGTGTACTTTTGACTATCAAAGCCAAATTGTGTGGGGTGCATCTGCTAGAATATTACAACAAATTAAGAATGCTCTAAAATCCTGAGATTCATTTAAAAAGAGCTCTTCGTGCCTGAGAATCTATGGCTGCACGAAAATCTTCTCCAAGAAAAATTCGTCTGTTAAAAAAGACAAAACAAACATCTGCAGTACCAGCTTGGATAATTCTTAGAACTAATAGAACTGTTAGAACCAATCCTAAAAGAAGGGCTTGGAGATCAACTGATGTGGAGGTAGGATAATTGTCTCAAGAATTAGAACGTGTTTATACAATTCCGTTAGGCAAAGTTAAAATTTCACAATCACAACATCGTGCTGTTCGAGCTATTAACATGATAAGAGAATTTGCTAGACATCATATGAAAGTTGAAACTATTAAAATTGATGAAGAATTAGCTCGACATATTTGGGCTAGAGGTGTTCGTAGTCCTCCAAGAAAAATAAAAGTTAGAATGAGTAAAACTGATGAGGGATATATTCTTGTTTCACTA
>LIAL01000036.1 GCA_001437625.1 Nitrosopumilus sp. BACL13 MAG-121220-bin23 | reverse complement strand
TAAAAATTATAAAAACTAATTATTGATTAAGGATTTTTTCAAGGGCTTGACTTGCATTAAGCATACCGTTCTTCTTGGCAAATTCTTCGATCACTTTGTATTGTTTTTCACTAAAACATACTGGCATTGAACGTGTTTTCATAGTCATATTTGATATAATTCCCTAATATCTTTTTCTCTACGAACATATTTCAAACCGTTTTTTTTAGTTCTGTTATGGTAAAGAAAATACAGATCTTAGTTATTGGAAATAATACTAACGGATGTACTCCTAAACATGAAAAAATGGCATATGATATTGGAGTTGAAATTGCAAAATCTAACTCTGTTTTGATTACTGGTGGTTTAGGCGGTGTGATGAATGCTTGTTCTCATGGTGCAAAAGATGGTAATGGAATTACTGTTGGAATATTGCCTCAAGATGATCCTAAATTTGCTAATGACTATTGTGATATTGTGATCCCTTCTGGAATGGGTTTTACTCGTGATTTTCTTAATGCCTTATCTGCTGATGGCGTAATAATTGTCGGTGGTGGCTCTGGAACTTTATCTGAGGTATGTGCTGCATATATGAGCAAAAAACCCATGGTTGCAATTCGTGGAATTGAAAGTTCTATCACCCCATACATTGATGGATATGTAGATCATAGAAAGAATGTAAAAATTATTGGTGTTGATACTGCAAAAGAGGCTGTTAAAAAAATTTTAGAATTAATTACTGCATAGAAATTAACAAAGGATCTGGTTTGTAAAACTCACCATGTTCTTTTTCAAGTCTATTTAATTCATCTACAATATTTTTAATTCCAATTTCTTTTGCAGTTTCAAATAATGGTTTTTTTAATCCTAATCCTAACTGTGCTGCTTTTTCAATTTCAGTAATATCACTTGCACCGTTTGTAATTAACCATGCTGCGTTATTTAGAATATTTGCTACTAGTTGAATGGGATTAAATTTTTCTGCTAACTCTTCAGATAATGCAACTCTTTCATACTTATCATCAGAATATTTGTAATAACCTTCACCTGATTTTTGGCCTAATTTCTTTTCATCAAACATTTTTTCTATTGTTGGATGTGGATTGATTACTTTTTTATCACGTAAGTGCATTTCTACAGTTGCTTTATGAATTACATCCATGCCTGTAAAATCTGCTAATTCAAAAATTCCCATTGGAAAACCTAACTTAAATTTCACTGCAGAATCAATTTCTTCAAGTGTTGCATTAGTCCTATCTTGAACATAACATGCTTCATGAACCATCGGAATGAATAATCTGTTAATGATGAATCCTGGAACATCTTTTCTACATAGCACAGCTTGTTTATTTAGTGATTTTACATATTCTTGAGTTAAATCTGTAATTGCTTGAGTTGTTTTTTCTCCTGGAATTATTTCAACTAACTTCATTAATTGTGGTGGATTAAAAAAATGAATTCCTATGAACTTTTCTGGACGTGATGTTGTATTTGCTATTTCTGTAATTGGCAATGTACTTGTATTTGATGCAAATATTACGTCTGGTCCTGCAACTGCATCTAATTCTGCATATACTTTTTTCTTTAATTCCATTATTTCTGGAACAACTTCTATTATCATTTCAGCATTTTTTACTGCTTCCTTCAAATCTACAATTGGAATTATTCTTGAAAAAATTCCATCAGCCTCCTCTTTTGATATTTTTTCTTTAGAAACTAGTTTATCTAAACTCCATTTTATTTTCTCCATTGCTTTATCCAAAAATTCTTGTTTGATGTCTCGTAATACTACATTATACCCTGCAGTTGCTGACACTTGGGCAATTCCATGACCCATTACTCCTGAACCTAAAACTGTGATATTTTTTACTAACATGGTTGATGGAATTCAGTATCCTTTATAACGTATTTCTTCATCATTGTGATATTATGGGTTTATTCAAACGTAACAAAGACGATGATAATAAAACCAAATGTGATACATGTGGAACTGAATTACATGATCCAGAGAAGCTAAAAAGACATATGAAAAAAGCTCATGGTAACGTACCTGCCAAAAAACCAAACGCTGACGGGGATGGCGGCCTATGGTAAAATGAAGTTAAGTTCTAGTCAACAACAAGGATTAGTTTTTGTGTGTGTTTTTTTGGCTGTTGGGATAGTTTTATCCACGATGGTATTCCCTTTTTGGCACTTAATTAGAGATAATGTTTTTGAGGATGTTGTTATTTTGAATAATGATAATGGTACTTGTTATGTGGAAACAATTGATGATATTCCTAAAATTATTAAAAATTGTGAATTAAATACTGGCGATGAGGTTACAATAAAATTTGGAAAGGATTTGGCATGGGCTGATGTTGCTACTCCATAATAGATACTTTGATATTTTAAAAATTTAATTCGTATTTGTGGATTGTATTTTTTGTAAAATTATTTCTAGAGAAATTCCTGCTAAAATCCTTAATGAGACATCTCACTCCATATGTTTTTTGGATGCATTTCCCCTTACAAAAGGACATGTGCTAGTTATTCCAAAAAATCATCACAAAAAAATTCAGGATATGACTAGTAGCGAAAATTCTGATTTGTTTTCGTTAGTTCATGTTATGATGTCTAAAGTTGATTCTATCACTGGTTCAACTTTGATTGCAATCCATAATGGTGAAACTGCTGGTCAGGAGATACCTCATGTTCATGTACACTTAGTTCCACGAAGTGAATCTGATTCAGCTGGACCTATTCATAGTATGTTTAATTCTTCATTAAATTTATCAAACTCTGAAATTGAAAAATATTATAATTTATTAAAAATTTAATACGGGAATAGTTTTTCTTTTGTTCTAATATTTTCTACACTTATTGCTTTTGTTGGGCATGTTTGTGCAGCATTCATTATTTTATTTACCCCTGCACCTTTTTGATTAATTACTTTTGATTTGGGGTTTGTTCTACTGTTCTTATCTATTTCAAATACTCCTGGTGCAATAATCTCACAACTACAACAACCAATACACAAAGATTTGTCTACATCTACCCTAAGATCTGGCTGTTGATCAGGTTCTCTTGCTTTTTCATATTCTCCATTTTTACCGTCTGCTCGTACTCGTGCATTATAATCCTCCCAAAATTTTCTTTCATACTCTTTCCAAAAAGCTGGATCACCTTCTTCAAATCCACGTGTATATTTACTCCAATCTTGTTCTGGAATGTTTCCATCATTCGGTGCTCCCCATTGTGGTTTGGGTTTAACTCTTTGATTGCCTGAATTTTTCTTTGTCTGATGATGTATTGTTTTGTCAACTTCATTCTTTTTTAGAAAATTATATGCTTCTGTAATTTTTTTAAATTTTGTATCTTCATAATTTTCTTTATTTTTATCTGGATGTAATTCTAGTACCATTTTTCGATAAGATGTCTTGATTTCTTCTTGTGATGAATCCTGCTTAACCTTTAGTATCATTAACGCCTCTCTTCTATCCATAATACTTCTAATTGCACATATGTTAAAAATAATTACTCGTATAATGTATTATTCTTCTAAAATTTCATCGTCTTCTGCTTTCCATGCTGGTTCTACAATGCATAAAAAACGTAAATTTTCTGATCCAATATTTTCAATAAATTGTTTTGAATTTGGTGGAACATGTGCTGAATCATTTTTTTCTAAACAAAATATTTCTTCATCTATTTTCAAATTTCCTTTACCTTCTAAAATATAGTATATTTCAGATGACTTAATTTTATGAAGTTTAGTTTTCTTTCCAATATCTAATGAACATTGTGCTATACTGTAATTGATCTGATTTGATGTATTATTTGGATTAAAGAACTCTTTGATTTTTACTCCCTCACTACCTTCAATAAAATCTATTTTTGAATTTTGTTTTATTGACATTGTTTTTAAATAATTTTTGTTACTTTATTTTTAAAATCTGATTCATACCATGTTGTTTTGTACGTTGAATTTTTTTTAGGCAACATGTTGATTGCAATGTGTGAAAATTCTTTATTTTTATTAATTGATCCATGAGTGTGGAATGTTTTTGCTGGGATGTGTACAATGTCACCCTCATTAAGACTAATTCTTTCAATTCTTTTAATTTTAAATTCTGTTTTTTTTGAACCAAATTTTTTAAAAAGTTCTAGACTACCTTTTCCTTTTACTGCCATTAAAACTTGATTCCCATTGTGAAAATGAAGTTTAGTTCTAGAACCATTTTCAAAATGTACATGATAAATATCTTGATCCTTTGATTTAATTTTCTCTGAAAGGACTTTCATCCATGTTTTATCTGTAAACCATTCTGGGTTAACTTTTCTTTTATCTGCATGTCCATTAATGTTTGATTTCTTCATCTATTTTTAATAGAAATTAGCTCCTTTTCTTTCTTTGGGATTTTTATTTTATAGATACTCTTATTTTTAAAATATCCTCTCTTTATTTTTAAATTAGAATTGGTTTAATACGATGACTTGTATAGCTTGGTTAGTTTTGAAAAAGAATTTTGATCCAAAAATAATAGTTTTACGTAAAAAAATTGATGAAAATGAAGTACTGGAAATTATTGAAGATAAGAAATCTTCTTTGTTTAAATCTCTACTTTCACGTCCAAAAAATAGCGATATTCACATACATTCTATGAAATTATACTATGAGTGCATCTTGAATATTTCTGGTAAATATGTGGCAAATTATTTTAGAGCCGCAACTCATTCTATTTCTGTTGATTCCAACGTATCTGAGATTGTTTTGGGAGGCGGTGTTTTTCCAGTTCAAACTAAGTCTAATTTTAAAAAAACTATTGTTGGAAAACGTGGTAAAAATAAAATTAATTTAAAATTAGAAGAACATGTATTTGTTGAAAATGAGAATGAATTGGCATTTGATCATCATGGGAGGGAAATTAAATTTCCTTTTAAATTAAATTCAAAAACAACTGAAAATTATCCAAATCAAATACTAGAAAAAAATTTAGCAAATGTAAAAAAAACTGAATTTACTTATGATGATGCCATTGAAAAACTTCAATCCTTTTTAAAAAAGCCTTTGAAAGATGATGTGCGAAAACTTGAAGAAGAATTTGTATTGCGTGAAATTAGCGAGGTATATGTTCCAATTTATGAGGCAAGATTAATTGGACCGAAAAAGAAAATTGCTATAATTAGAATAGACGCTGTACGTAACAAAATTTTATAGTTTTACTAACGCTCTAAATTTATCATTACTGTGTAGTTTTGTAAATATTGGTTCTTCTTTTGCCCACGTACGAATTATCTTTGGATTTCTTGAAATTGCTTGTTTTAGTAATTCTAGTGCCTCTGGATATTTTTCTAACGCTGCCTTACTTCTAGATTTTGCATAAATTACATTTACATTATCTTTATATTTTTTTAGAATTTCATCAAACACATCTAGTGCCTCTTCATGTTTTCCTAATTCTGCCAATTGTATTCCTTTTTGAAAAAATGCGTCTTGGTTGTTTGGATATTTTTTACAAATATTTTGAAAACAATGTAGTGCCTCTTCATGTTTTTTCATTTTTCCTAAAACAATTCCTTTGTAGACCATTGCATTTGGTTTTCTTGGATCTGTGGAAATTGCTTTTTCTAATGCAACTAGTGCCTCTTCATGTTCTTGAAGTTTGTCTAATAGTACTCCTTTGTTAAAATATGATGCTGCGTGTTTTGGGTTTGCTTCAATTGCCATGTCATAGCATTCTGCTGCTGCCTGAATATTTCCATTTTCTGCCATTGCAATACCTTTGTTATTCAATGCTTGAGCGTCTTTTGAATTAGTTTCTAATATTTTGTCAAAACATGTAATTGCATCACTGTATTTTCTTATTTTATTCAATGCCAATCCTTTGTTAAACAATACATCCGTGTCTACCGGATTTTGTTTTAGAATTTTATTAAATAATGATATTGCTGCTTTTGGTTGATTTTTCTCCATCATTGCCATTGCATCATATTTCATGTCTTCTGGATTTTTTTTTGAACTAAATAATCCCATATTTTTATCAAAATCACATTGCTAATGAAAGTTTAGTTTAATTCTGCGATTTGAATTTTTTAATTGCCTCTTTTACCATGTCTTCTTGTTTTTTTGCATAAGTGTCTGTTGGATCTTCAGTGGCATGTGCTTCCTTTCCTTCTTTTTTCTTTTCCATGAGTTGCTGTAATTGTTATTTTATAAAAATCTGAAGAATTTTCTAAATACTCCATCTTTTTGGATTAATTACCTATTTCTTGTATTGAATAAGTTTTAAAATTTTTGTATATTGTAATATAATCTACTTTTTATATTTGATTTTACATTAGTGAATAGATTGAAAATTATAATAAAAAATGGCGAATTGGTTGAAACATATCATAACGCTGGTGATGTAGTTGTTCTTCCACAAAGCAAACTGGTTAGAAGATTCAGTGAATATGGTTCTTTAATTGAAGAATACAAACTTGTGGATAAAAAAATCACGTTTGATGATGACCTTGATAATGACCAAACTGAAATTGTTGTAACTTTACTTGTTAAAAAATAATATTTGTGCCTAAGTATGTTTAACTGATTTGACAACAAACCCTTAATTTGATTTAGTTTTTGTTTTAATTATTGACTGATTCTCAAATGCATTATTTAGCTGATAAAGTGTTTGTACATCATTGGCCTAAGGATTCTCCTATTTGGTCTGATTCTTTACAACAAAAACTTGATGTTTCAATTAATAAAAATTCTAACAAAAAAGAAATTATTATTGATTATGATATTATTCAGATTGAAAATTTCAAATTTTCTTCTTTACAAAAAATTGGAATTTCTGTACCTTTTTTTAAAGAAGAATGTACTATTATTTTTGAATCTCAATTTGAGAATGTCTTTGCTCATGTTCATATTACTATAAGGGGGGATAATTTTATAGATATTTTTAATCAATTAATTTCTTGGAAAAATAAATCTGATTTATGATTATTTTATTTTTAGAAATTCTCTGAAGCTGAAATCATTTTTTTAATATCTTCTTTGGAATGACTAATGGATATAGCTCCTAGTTTACCTGGTAGGAAAAATATTCCATCTTTGGAAATCATTTTAAAATGATATTTTTGTAACATTTCTGAATCACATTTGGCAACATCTGTTGAATTTGTTATCTCTGTAATCCCATTTTTTACAAAATGAGTCATAAATAATGAACCCTTACCTGTCACAATTACTTTACCCTCAAATACTTTTTCAAGTTCTTTTCTTGTGTGGTCTCCTAATGCGTTAATTTTTGAATATGTTGATTTGTTTGTTTTCAAATAATTTAGTGTAGCATATCCTGATGTCATCGATGTTGGATTTGCTGAAAACGTGCCTCCACCAATATATGCTCTTTCAGATTTTTTCTTACCTGTTGTATCTGCATGCTCCATGATTTCTTTTTTACCACATATGACTCCAATTGCCATTCCTCCTCCAGTTATTTTTCCTAATGTTACTATGTCTGGATCTAATTTCATAGTTGGATACAAACATCCGTATCTAAATCTAAAACCTGTAACTATTTCATCTAAAATAAATAATGATTTATTTTTATGAACAAATTCTTGAATACCTTTGAGATATTCTTTTGTTGCTGGTATACATCCCCCTCCACCTAAAACTGGTTCAATGATAACTCCTGCAAGATTTTTTGAATGTTTTTTTAATATTTTTAATGAACCTTCTAAATTATTATACGGTATAGAAACAATTTTTTCATCATTTACTGTTCCACTACTTTCTGATTCTTTAAATGGCCAGTTTACACTTTTTAGTAAATCTGATGTGTATCCGTGCCATCCTCCGTCTATCTTTGCAATTATTTTCTTACCTGTAACTGAACGTGCTAATCTAACTGCATACATTGTAGCCTCTGTACCTGATGTTACGTATCTAATTTTTTCTGCAACCGGAACTGCTTTTGAAATTAATTCTGATAATTTTATTGTCTGTTCATTTACTGTTCCATACATCCAACTTTTTTCAATTTGTTTTTTAATTGACTCTTTAACATTTTTTTGACCATGTCCTAATATCAAAGACCAATGACCCATCCAATAATCTGTATACTTGTTATCATCAACATCTCGTAAATTTTTTCCCAAAGATGATTTAACCACAAATGGATATGGATCGTAAAATCTTATGTTGTGAGAAACACCATTAACGTGAAATTTTAATGACTTTGAAAATATTTTTGCAGATCCAGGTGTTTTTTGCTTGTAGTTTTTTATGTGATCCAAAACTGATCTGTCAAAAACTTACTATGATTTTAATTAACATAGATCTTTTAGTCATATCCTTTTTTGATCGTTATGTTTTAAGGCATTTTTGATAAAAATCCATTCTAATTTTTGCTATTTTTGAATCGATCAGGCATAATTTCACGCATGGTTTATATGGATTCTTCAATTATCGGATTCTGCATACGTAAAGCAATAGGCGGCGCTCGTGATGAAGTATGGCAATATGCCACTTTGTGATTCATGGGCCTCCATTTACGCATACAAGAATGAGGATTTGATTGTGAAATCATTTCTGAGATGTGAACATTATGTGCATCCGTCAATTCCAAATATACAAGTACAATTGTACTTCAATAATCAAGACCAAAAAGAAAATTATTCAGAATCCGGTTGATCCTGCCGGACCTGACTGCTATCGGATTGATACTAAGCCATGCGAGTCATTGTAGCAATACAAGGCATACGGCTCAGTAACGCGTAGTCAACCTAACCTATGGACGGGAATAACCTCGGGAAACTGAGAATAATACCCGATAGAACACTATACCTGGAATGGTTTGTGTTCCAAATGATTTATCGCCATAGGATGGGACTGCGGCCTATCAGTTTGTTGGTGAGGTAATGGCCCACCAAGACTATTACAGGTACGGGCTCTGAGAGGAGTAGCCCGGAGATGGGTACTGAGACACGGACCCAGGCCCTATGGGGCGCAGCAGGCGAGAAAACTTTGCAATGTGCGAAAGCACGACAAGGTTAATCCGAGTGATTTGTGCTAAACGAATCTTTTGTTAGTCCTAGAAACACTAACGAATAAGGGGTGGGCAAGTTCTGGTGTCAGCCGCCGCGGTAAAACCAGCACCTCAAGTGGTCAGGATGATTATTGGGCCTAAAGCATCCGTAGCCGGCTCTGTAAGTTTTCGGTTAAATCTGTACGCTTAACGTACAGGCTGCCGGGAATACTGCAGAGCTAGGGAGTGGGAGAGGTAGACGGTACTCGGTAGGAAGTGGTAAAATGCTTTGATCTATCGATGACCACCTGTGGCGAAGGCGGTCTACCAGAACACGTCCGACGGTGAGGGATGAAAGCTGGGGGAGCAAACCGGATTAGATACCCGGGTAGTCCCAGCTGTAAACTATGCAAACTCAGTGATGCATTGGCTTGTGGCCAATGCAGTGCTGCAGGGAAGCCGTTAAGTTTGCCGCCTGGGAAGTACGTACGCAAGTATGAAACTTAAAGGAATTGGCGGGGGAGCACCACAAGGGGTGAAGCCTGCGGTTCAATTGGAGTCAACGCCAGAAATCTTACCCGGAGAGACAGCAGAATGAAGGTCAAGCTGAAGACTTTACCAGACAAGCTGAGAGGTGGTGCATGGCCGTCGCCAGCTCGTGCCGTGAGATGTCCTGTTAAGTCAGGTAACGAGCGAGATCCCTGCCTCTAGTTGCCACCATTACTCTCAGGAGTAGTGGGGCGAATTAGCGGGACCGCCGCAGTTAATGCGGAGGAAGGAAGGGGCCACGGCAGGTCAGTATGCCCCGAAACTCTGGGGCCACACGCGGGCTGCAATGGTAGCGACAATTGGTTTCGAATCCGAAAGGATGAGGTAATCCACAAACGCTACCACAGTTATGACTGAGGGCTGCAACTCGCCCTCACGAATATGGAATCCCTAGTAACTGCGTGTCATTATCGCGCGGTGAATACGTCCCTGCTCCTTGCACACACCGCCCGTCGTTTCATTGAAGTGAGCTTTTAGCGAGGTGACGTCTGATTGGCGTTATCGAACTTGAGGTTCGTGACAAGGGAAAAGTCGTAACAAGGTGACCGTAGGGGAACCTGCGGTCGGATCACCTCCTTAGACATGGAAAGTGTACGGGTGTACATAATGTTCACATTGAAATCATCGATGCAATGCATCACGAAAGTGATGTATGAAGGATGTAGTGGGTCGCTTACCGGCGACTTGCAATGATCGTCGTGCATAGTCGTGTAATATGTGGCTGAATACACCGTTATACAGACGGTAATAGGTGGATTGCTAGGCTTGAGAAGAGATGAAGGACGTGGCAAGCTGCGATAAGCTCGGGGTAGGCGCACGCATCCTATGATCCCGAGATGTCCGAATGAGAATCTTACACATTTGTGTATTCCAGTACATTAGTATTGGAAGTCGAACCGTGGGAATTGAAGCATCTTAGTACCACGAGGAAAAGAAATCAATAGAGATTTCCCAAGTAGAGGCGATCGAAAAGGAAAGAGCCCAAACTGAATCCTTCGGGAGATGTGGTGTTTTGGTATGATAATATGGAATCTTAAAGCACAGCTGAAATGATCTGGAAAGTTCTGGAATAGAGGGTGATACCCCCGTAAGCGAAGTGTGGAGAGTCCTATTCATACCCGAGTAGTTGTCCTTGGTAGTGGGCAATGAATATGGGTGAAAGTAGCATCCGAGGCTAAATATTTCTCAAGACCGATAGTGGACTAGTACCGTGAGGGAAAGCTGAAAAGTACCCCGGAAGGGGGGCGAAAAGTGCATGAAACCTATTACTTACAGACGTGCGTGGCATGAAAGGTGATTTTTTC
Organism: Nitrosopumilus sp. BACL13 MAG-121220-bin23; assembly: GCA_001437625.1. Taxonomy (GTDB): domain Archaea; phylum Thermoproteota; class Nitrososphaeria; order Nitrososphaerales; family Nitrosopumilaceae; genus Nitrosopumilus. The sequence continues at coordinate 932 of LIAL01000036.1, read as the reverse complement.
AGATTAGAGATTCTAGCAATAGAGTTGAAGATTTGATGTTCAAATCATCAGTGTCACGCGTTCCGTCTCGAAACACGGGCCAAGGAGCTAACCGTCATGGCAAGCTTAAACCTGCAAAGGTGCAGGCGAAGGGAAACCGAGCTCTCGCAGCTTCGTAAGAAGTCAGGAGAGGCGTGTGAAAGTGCGTAGAGTCATGGCGGCTAGGCTAGAAGCCAGTCGATCTATTCCTGAGCTAGATGAAGGGGGGCGAAAGCCCCCTGGAGGTCTTAAGACGTTCTGACGTGCAAATCGTTGTTGTGACTTGGGAATAGGGGTCAAAAACCAATCTAGACTGGCGCTCGCTAGTTCCAACCGAAGCGTCTCGCAGGGCGTGGTTTGTGGAGATAGCGTTTCCGGTAGAGCACTGATAGAAGGGCGCGGGGGAGAAATCCCTCACCCTCCATTCAAACTCCGAACGGATACGCATCGTAGAAGCAGGCACACGGGCTCATGTGGCGTAAGGCTCATGGCCGAAAGGGGTTTAACCCAGACTGAAGTTAAGGTCCCCAAATTTTTGCTAAGTGTCAAGCGAAAGAGCGTGTTCTCGCCAAGACAGCAGGGAGGTAAGCTCAGAAGCAGCTATCCTTTAAAAAATGTGTAACAACTTACCTGCCGAGGGGGGATGCCTCAAAAACGGACGGGGCTAAAGCAAAATACCGATACTTTAGATAATTATCATTAGATAATTCGTGGTAGGTTGGCGTAGTGATTGGGTCGAAGCAGGGCGATGACGTCCTGTGGACCGATTTCTATTGCAGATCTTGGCGGCAGTAACAGCATAGTATTGTGAGAAACAATACCACCGCAAGCGCAAGGGTTTCCAGGCAATGCGTTATCAGCCTGGAGGTAGTCGATCCTAAGATGTGCCTCAACAGAGTACATCGAATGGGAAA
>LIAL01000035.1 GCA_001437625.1 Nitrosopumilus sp. BACL13 MAG-121220-bin23 | reverse complement strand
GCTACTATTATTGCTCCAGAACTGGAGGTTGGAAGAGCAATAAGTGAATCAGAAGATTGTGATGTAATTACTGCTGAACGTGGATCTGGATTAATTTCTACACTAATACAGAAAATTAAGAAAAATCATGTTTGTACTGATTGCCAAAATTATTCAACTATGTTAAGCCTAAAAAAATCAATTCCACATATTAAATCATCTGTAGAGCCATTTTACAATACCCGCATTATAAAAGATGAAAAAGAAATTCAAATCTTAAAAAAAGCTTCTAAAATTATTGATGAAATGTTTACAATTTGTTCAAAAAAACTTAAAGTTGGACAAAAAGAATCTGAATTACAAACAATTTTGATGACATATGCCATGGAACAAGGAATGTTTGATACTGGTTATGCCTCTACACTTAATCCTTTAATTATAGCTGGAGGTCCAAACGGTGCACTTCCACATGCACAAGTAAGTCAAAGAAAATTTAAAAACGGTGATCTTGTTGTAACTGATCTTACATTAAGATACAAAGGATATGTTTCAGATGCAACTAGAACATTTGCGCTTGGAAAAATTTCTTCTCAAGCAAATGAAGCATATGAAATTGTTAAAGAATCACAAAGACTTGGTCTTAAGTCTGTTAAACTAGATGTAGAATGTAAGGACGTTGATTTTGCATGTAGAAAGTACATTGAAGAAAAAAATTATGGCCAATATTTTATTCATTCTACTGGACATGGGATTGGTTTAGAAGTACATGAATTTCCGACGATTTCTTATCGAAGTAATACTAAATTAAAAGAAAATATGGCAATTACTATAGAACCTGGAGTATACTTAGCAAATAAATTTGGAATTAGAATTGAAGATTCACTTATTGTAAAATATAGACCAATTATAATGCACAAGTTTACTAAAGATTTACTAATAATCTAAGAAATTACCTTTAAGAATATCTTTCTGCTAATCTATATCTCATGTATTTGTCATCTGGTGAAAATTTAGCTGGATGAACAGATTTTGTCTCTTCACCACATTTTGGACATTTATCTTTTAATGTATAATGATTACACTTTGAGCATTTACGTAATAGAAATCTCATTTTAATTTTCTCGTGTTTTCTTTGAATCTTCTCTTGTAAATTTAAATAAACCTTTTTTCTTTTCTATCTCTATTTCAATTTCTTCAATTATTGGTTTTAATAATTTTTCAGCATCTTTAAAATTTTCAGAAATAATTGATATTCTATATTTTGGTGCTCCTAAATATGTGATATCCATTGTTGAATCTTTTTTTATTATGTCCAATAATGTTTTTTTAATTATTTCAACTCCATTTGGTTTATTATTAGTTATTTCCATAATCCCTCTAATTTCTACTGAAGGTAATTTAATTTTTGAACAAATTTCTTCAATTGCAGTTGTAATTTTTTTTGTTAGTTTAAGATCTGTAATTGTACTAATTCCATTTCTTGCAATTTCCATAAACCCATCATAAACTGAATCAAATTGTGTATACATTTTATCTTCTAATTTTTCAATTTCTTCATCTGTTAAATTTATTTTTTCTTGAAGATTTTCTAATAATGTTTTACCTTTTTCATATTTTTTAACCTCTTTTAGTTTCTGCTTTTTTTGATCTTTTGAAACTTGTTTTAATGATAAATCAATATCATCTGCTTTTACTTTTTTTACAAGTAAAACTTTCTTCTCACCATCTTTAACAAATCTGCTTACTGATCTAATCCAACCTGGTGCTATTTCTGAAATGTGTAAAAATCCTTGAATATCGTCATATTCATCTAATGTAACGTATGCTCCATGATCCATTACTTTAGTTACTGTGGCTAGAATAATCTCACCTTGCTCAGGCATTTCTTGAATTTCAGTAGACAATTCTTCTAAAACTTCCCAATGTGTAAATTAATGTTGCTCGTTAGAAATCAATTCCTTCTTTTGCTTTAATACCACGTTGAAATGGATGTTTAATTTCTCTCATTTCTGTTACTAAATCTGCAGCTTCAATTACTTCATCTTTTGCATAATTACCTGTTAATATCAAATCCATTTTTTGGGGTTTTGATTTAATCAATTCCAAAACATCATCAAGTGAAATTAAATTAAGATTTACTGCATAATTTATCTCATCTAAAATTACTATGTCATATTTGCCTGATTGAATTTTTTCATTACTAATTTTAATTGCTTCTTTAGCAACTTCTTGATGATCTATTTTTGGACTTTTATCATCGATAATGCCTACAAATCCTTTACCTATTGCAATCATTTCAAATTCTGGTTCTAGTCTCTTTGATGAATCCATTTCACCATAATGCCATGAACCTTTGATAAATTGAATCATACATATTTTCTTTTTATACCCTGTAGCTCTTAATGCGATTCCTAGTGCTGCTGTTGTTTTCCCTTTCCCTTTTCCTGTATAAACAATAGTTAATCCATCTTTTTCCATAATTAGTCATTAATTTTTATCAGTAAAAACATTCGTTATTCTTCTAATGTATTAATTTAAATAAAAAAAAAATTCTAAACATGCATTGAAAATACCTCGAATTGTTTTAGCAGGTGCAACTAGTGGTGTTGGTAAAACATCGATCACATGTTCAATTATTTATGCTTTACAAAAAAGAGGTTTTTCTGTACAACCTTTCAAAGTAGGCCCTGATTATATTGATCCTAGTTATCTTTCAACTATTTCAAAAAATGAAACATATAATCTTGATGTATGGTTAATGGGTCAAAAACAAGTTTTAGATAGTTTTGTTTCTCATTCAAATTCTGATATTTCTATAATTGAGGGTGTGATGGGATATTATGATGGATTTGAGGGATCTTCTAATTATGCTAGTACTCATCATGTTGCATCCATTACAAAATCTCCTGTAATTTTAGTATTAGATGCAAGTAAAACTGCTCGCTCTATAGGTGCAACTGCTCTAGGATTTCAAAAATTTCATAGCACATCAAGAATTGTAGGGGTCATTTTAAATAAAATTGGAAGTAAAAAACATGAAATTCTTTGTAGAGATGCTTTAGAAAAAACAAAGCTACCTATTATTGGCGTAATTCCAAAAAACCCTCTTCTAAATTTAGAATCTAGACATCTTGGTTTGATATCTACATATGATAATAAAACTTTAAAAAATAAACTTCTAAAAACTTCAAAAATTATTTCAGAATCATTAGATGTTGATCAAATTATTAAAATTATCAAAAATCCTATTCCTTTACATAAAAATATTAAAAGTAATTATAAAAAAACTAAAGTAAAAATTGCAGTTGCTTTAGATAATTCATTTAATTTCTATTATGATGATAATTTGAATGCATTAAGACGCGAAGGTGCATCATTAACTTTTTTTAGTCCAATAAAAGATAAAAAAATTCCAAAATGTGACGGATTGTACATCGGAGGTGGATTTCCTGAAATTTTAGGAAATGATCTTGCAAAAAATCAAATTATGAAAAAATCTATTAAAAAATTATCTGAAGATAACTTTCCTATTTATGCTGAATGTGGAGGCTTGATGTATCTGACTAAATCTATTACTAATGATAAGAAAAAATTCAAAATGGTTGGTCTATTTGATGCAGAAACAACAATGACAAAAAAAATGAGATTAAATTACACAAAAGGAAAATTATCTTCTAAAAATATTTTATCTGATAGTTTACATGCATTTCGTGGTCATGAATTTCATTATTCTCAATTAGAATCTGTATCATCTGACTCTAAATTTGCTTTTAATTTAGAGATCGGAGAAGGAATAATAAATCATCAAGATGGATTAATTCAAAATAATACACTTGCCTCATATGGTCATCTTTACTTTGATAGTTCTAATTATGCTGAAATTTTTGTAAAGAATTGTCTAAGTGAATTACGTAGATAATTTAATTTCTGTTTATTATTTTAGCAATTATACAATATACAATTACCATTGGAGGAAAGACATAGACACTTGTACCGCCAAACCAATCTAGAATATCAAACATTCCATTAGGGTTTAGGTAATCCTCAATCATTGGAATGTCATATGTGCTATTGACATAATCCATACCAATAGCAAATCCTGAGGCTATAATTCCAAGAACAACACAATTCCTACCTAGTTTATCATACTGACGACCTTGTTTTCTTAAGATAATCATGGCAATGAGTCCACCAATTATACTTCCAAATGCTGGAAGTAAATAATATAAATTATTTTTTGATTTTATATTGGACACAATTACTACGCGCTACCGTTTATTTTATAGGTCACTATGTCTGTAGTCTTTTACGTTTGATTCCAAAATCGCGTTAGTTGAAAAATTACTAACAAAACGTATAACTGAAGAACGGAACTCTCCATTCTTCATGAGGTTGGTTGAGCCTTTCAAGCTCTCCAATCTCGCTTTTGATTCTTTTAAGAAATGGGTTAGATCATTTTTTTAAGATATTTTAGTTTATGACTTAGAGCAATAATCTTACGTAGATGATTCTGCTCTAATTAATTTAAAAATTGCATTAATTATTGCTGAAGCTGAAGAGCTTCCACCTTTTCTTCCTAAATTAGTAATGAACGGAGTTCCTTCTAATTTTGATAATGCTTCTTTTGATTCTGGGGCACAGATGAATCCAACTGGAATTCCTATGATTAATGCCGGTTTTACTATTCCTTCATTTACCATTTCAATTACTTCCATCAATGCAGTTGGTGCATTTCCTATAGCTACTATACCTCCATCAATATCATCTTTTGCAATTCTCATTGAAACTTGAGAACGTGTTTTACCTTCATCTTTTGCTTGTTGCATAACTTCTGATTTTGATATATTACAAACTATGTTATTACCAAAATCTTTTGGATTTTGTTTATTGAGACCACCTATTACCCCATTAACATCTACTACGATGCTGCATCCATTTTTTAAAGCACTCATACCACTTTCTATTGCATCTTTTTGAAAAATGAGTCTATTTTTATCAGCAAAATCAAAATCAGCGGTAGAATGAATTATTCTTCTTACAATTGGCCATTCTTTTTCATTATAATTATGTGATCCAATTTCATCTTCAATCATTTTCATGCTTGCATCTTCAATTGATTGGCCTTTCTTAGTTTGCATTCTCTACCTCCTTTGCCCTTTCTAATATTAAATCTATCATTTTTTGATCTGTTCCAATATGTTTTGTAATATAGCTTTTTTTAATCATAGATTTTTCTAATGCTGGTATCAAATCATTATTGATATCTGTTTTTACGTGTGCTCCTTCATGAAGAAAATAAAATACATTCACTAGTACATTGGGATTATTTTTTTCACAACTTTTAATTCCTTCAAAAATATCTGGTTGCTCTATTTCTAGCCATGCTCTACTTACATTTCTATAATCATTTTTTAATGCATCTACAATGTAATTTAATGATCTTTGTGCATTAGGATCCACACTTCCGTGACCAATGATCATTATGTCTACATCTTTATTTTCAAGAGTAATTTGATTTTCTTTTAATGTTGAGTCTATTCTGTTTTGAACTATTTCTACCAAAGTTTTATGCATCATCATTGGTTTTGTAACTACAAATTTAATTTTGGTATCTTTTTGAAATTTCATTACATCTGTGACTGCATTTTTTACTTTTTTACCTGGATATAGAAAATATGGAACTATTGTAAGTGAATCAATATCTTGTTTTAGACATTTCTCAATTCCATCTTCAATATATGGTGGTTCAACTTCTAAAAAACAAAAATCTACAAAAGTATAGTCGCCTTTAGCCTTCACTCCTTTGCATATCATTTCCAATTCTTCAGATGCTTCTCTTTGTCGACTTCCTCTATCAATAATTAATAATCCTCGTTTCATTCTACTTTCCTCGCAATTGCTATTGTTAAGTTTGGTGGAAATTTTTGCTTCTCTACAATTAATTCTCCACCTGATATTTTAATTGCAGCAGCTTCAGAAACACTTGCTGTTCCTTCAAATGCTTTAACTGTACTAGAAGGATTTGGAGTTATTATTTCAGAAAGTTCTTCTCTATCTACATATTCCACAGGTATTTTCATTTCTTTTCCAAGATCAATTAATCCTTGAACATCTTCAGGTTTTTTTATTGAAACTAACTTTGCAATACATTTTGAACTTAGATTAAATTTTTCTAAACAATATTCTATTCCCTCCCTGATTGTATCTTTTGTTGTATCCCAATGTAATCCAATTCCAATAACTAAACTTTGAGGACGATATATTACAGATTCTTGAGATAATTCATTATCAATGATTGCATCAGAGATTATGAGATGTGCTTTAGAATTTGATTTTTTTAATTCTTCTAAACTATCATAGATTGTAACATTTTTTGGTAATTCTTTATACCATTTTGTATTACCTGTTTGTTGAAAAACACCAATTGGTTCTGAATTTACCATATGTGCACTAATCTTAGTTACTGTTGTTTCATCATCAATTTTCCAGCCAAATTGCCTACCTACTAAATCAACCACAATTGTTTTGTTTACATCTGCAGCAGTCGTTATCACAGGTAATGCATTTAATTTTTCAGAAATTTCTTGTGTTAATTCATTTGCTCCTCCAATGTGCCCTGATAATACACTGATTACAAAAGTCATTTTATCATCAATAACAATTACTGCAGGATCTGTTTTCTTATCTTTCAAATGAGGTGCAATTAATCTAATTACTGCACCTAAAGAAAATAGGCAAATTAATGCATTAGAATTTTTAAAAAGTTCAATAATTTTATCTGATGTAGGCTCAGAATACCATATAATGTTCTTATTTTCATTTGATAATTTACTTGGTGCAAAAATATTCCAATTAGGGAATAATTCTTTTAATTTTCCTCCAATATTGACTCCATTTTTAGTAATTGCAAGAACTGATACATTTTCCATACTCAAAAGTTTCTCACTTTAATAAAATACCTTACTCTTGTGATTTTCTAGCAAGAATTTCTCCTTCAAAATCAAATAATATTACATCTATTGGAACTTTTTCTTCAGAATGTTTTCTCATGTGTTTGTAAGTTTCACTACAAATTAGTTCAAAAAATCCAGTTATACTATTTTCTTTAATAATTTCTGAAACATGTCTAGCTGTGTTTGCTTTTTTAATACTTTCAATAACTTTTTCATCTGCATTTGCTTTCTTTGCTAATTCTGATAAAAAGTTCATATCTACTTTTGATCCTTTAACATGAGTTTGTTTAACCCCTGCAGCCATTTTTGCAAGTTTTCCAATAAATCCAACCACATATGCTTTTTTGATATCTTTTCTACCGCATTGTTGTATTGTATATCCTGAAAAGTCTCCCATTTGTACAAAACAATGTACTGGCAAGTCAACAATTTTTTTTGCATATTCTTCACTTCTTCCACCAGTTGTTAATACTACAATTTTATTTCCTGCTGCAATTGCAACATCCAAATTTTGTCTAATTGATGCTGCATATGATGCTGTAGAAAATGGAATTACAATTCCACTAGTTCCTAAAATTGAAATTCCATCTTTGATACCTAATCTAGGATTGTCAGTTTTTGGTGCTAATTCTTTTCCTTTTGGAACTGAAATTACAACTTTAATTCCTTTTTTCTTAAGGATTTCTTTTCCAACATCTCTTAAATTCTCATTAATCATTTTTTTAGGTACGGGATTAATTGCCGGTTTTCCTATTTCTAAACCCAAACCTTGTTTTGTAACTATCCCAACACCTTCACCTCCATCAATATCAATTTCATTTATTTTTTCTGTAAATGATAATTCAACAATAATTTCTGCACCGTGAGTTACATCTGGATCATCTCCACCATTTTTTATAACCGAACATTTTGCTTTATCCTTTTTAAATTCACAAGAGTGTATTGGAATTTGAATAAAAGATCTTCTAGGTAAAATAATACTGACATTTTGAATTTTTTCTTGATTAATAATTGATAATAGTGCAGTTTTTGCAGCCGCAGTTGCACAACTTCCAGTAGTATATCCTGTTTTTAATTTTATTTTTTCTTCTACCATGATTATTTAATTCATTTTCTAGTATTAACTCTTATTTCATTATTTTTAAAATTCTCTGAATAGATTTAAAATTAAAAGTAAATTAAGATAATTGTGGTTAAACGTATCAAAGTGGTTGTTACAGGGGCAAATGGATTTGTTGCAAAAAATCTTAGGAAATATTTATCTAAAAATAATATTGATTTAATTTCAATTTCACGAAATGATTTTAAAGAATATAAAGATGAACTTAAAATAATTTCAAAAAATTATGACGAAAAAATTATTATTGATAAAATTAAAAATTCTGATGTATTAATTCATCTTGTAGGGATTGGAAAGCAGTCTATCCATATTGATTATGAAATGATAAATGTTGAATTTACAAAACATATTGTAAATTTAGCTAAAAAAGCAAAAATCAAAAAAATTATCTATAATAGTGGTCTTGGAGTTTCTAGTAAAACTTCAGTAGGATACTTTATTTCTAAATACAAAGCAGAAAAAATTATTATTAATTCTGGTTTAAACTACACTATTTTTAGACCATCATATATTGTTGGAAAAGATGATTTATTTACAAAATTTTTAAAAAAACAGATTAAACTTAAAATCATTGAAATTCCTGGTTCTGGAAATTATTCTATTCAACCAATCTCTATCAATGATGTGGTGAAAGTTTTTCTTCAATCTCTTGATCAAATTAAATTTAAAAATAAAATAATTGATCTTGTTGGTCCTGACTATCTTACATTTGAACAATATGTGAAACTTTTTTCTAAAGATACTAAGACAAAAATAAAAAAAATTAATTTAGAAAATGCATATTATGATGCTATAACTAATTCAAACTCTAATTTTGGAGTAGATGATCTGAATATTCTAATTGGTGATTTCAAAGGAAATTATAATAAATTACAAAAAATAACACAAATGAAATTTGAATCTGTTATGGAATTATTAAAGTCCGGCAGATTGCTTTAATATTTCTGCTTTATCTGTTTTTTCCCAAGTGAATTCTGGTTCATTTCTTCCAAAATGACCATATGATGCTGTTTTTTTGTAAATTGGTCTTTTCAAATCTAATTGTGAAATAATGCCTGATGGTTTCATATCGAAATTCTTTCTAACTAATTCTTCTATTTGATTTTCTGGAATTTTATTTGTTCCAAAAGTATTAACATAAAGTGATACTGGTTCAGCTACACCTATTGCATAGGCTAATTGAACTTCGCATCTGTCCGCAAATTTAGCTGCAACAAGGTTCTTTGCAATATATCTACACATGTAACATGCTGATCTATCTACTTTAGACGGATCTTTTCCTGAGAAAGCTCCGCCTCCATGTCTTCCAAATCCGCCATAAGTATCCACAATTATTTTTCTTCCAGTTAAACCTGCATCACCGTGAGGTCCTCCAATCACAAATTTTCCTGTAGGATTAATGTGAATTTTAATTTTATCATTCCAAAGATTTCCTAACACAGGTTTGATTACTTTATCAATAATTTGATTTGAAATTTCTTCTTGAGAAATTTCAGGTGCATGTTGTGTTGATATTACAACTGTTTCAATTTTTGTTGGTTTATCGTCTTCATATTTTACTGAAACTTGTGATTTACCATCTGGTCTTACCCATGCTAATGTTTTATTTCGTCTAACTTCGGATAATTTTTGAATAAGTTTATGAGCTAATAATATTGGCATAGGCATTAATTCTTCAGTTTCATTTGTTGCATAACCAAACATTAATCCTTGATCTCCTGCACCTTGCTCTTTTTCTTCTGTTGCTGTTACTCCTTGACTAATATCTGGACTTTGTGAATGTAATCTTAAATCGACTTTACAAGTATCGCCATCAAACATTAATTCTTTATCGTTATATCCAATATCTCTAATGGTTTTTCTAACTAATTCCTCTTGATCTTTTTTATCAAAAATTGCTTTAGATGTAACTTCACCAGATACTATTACAAAATCTGTAGTTACCATTGTTTCAACTGCTACTCTTGAATTTGGATCTTGTTTTAGATATTCATCTAAAAATGCATCTGAAATATTATCACATATTTTATCTGGATGACCTTCTGTTACTGATTCTGATGTAAATAGGAAATTATTAGTCATAAAAGTACACTAGTAATTTAACTAAAGTTCATTTTCTAATTTAATAAATAATACATTATTTCCTCTGACGATTACTCTACCATAATGTGCAATGGTTTTACCATCATGGATTTCTTCTGCATCTGTCATTATCAAATTCATGTAAGAATCAACATTGTCCATTTTACCCTTATATTCAACCTCATTTTTTAATCTGACTAAAACTTTTTTCTTTGTGCTTTTTTGAAGTACTGCTAATGGTCTTTTTGCACTGTTTGTTTGGGACACTAATTATTCACTTATTTACAAAATTTCTTCTCCAGCATAAAAGCCTTGTCACAGTTGCTAAAATTATAATTCTTTAAATTTTTTCTCGTATTTGTATAAACTGTATACATGATTAAAACTGGTTTAACAAAAATAGATAATTTTTTGTCTGGAGGGATTCCTAATGGTCTAATTGTAGATATTTTTGGTGGAAGTGGAACTGGAAAAACCCAATTACTATTACAATTATCAATAAATTCAATTAAAAATGGAGGAAATGTTTTATATTTAGATACTACTGGTGGATTTAGACCTGAAAGAATATTAGAAATTCAAAAAAAATCTAACACCGATTTTAATTTACTTGATAAGATTACAGTATCTAGAGTAACAAATACGTCTGAACAAATTAATTCAATCAAAAATATTTGTACAAATAATTTTTCTTTAATTGTAATTGATAATATCACTGATTTATTTTCTTATGAATACAATAATGATGAATCTATATTTGAAAAAAATTCTTTATTTATGAAATATATGCATGAATTATCATTTTATGCTATTACTAACAAAATTCCTATTGTAATTACTAATATGATTAGAAATATGGATAACAAAGAAGTTGAAAATATGGCAACTGCAATTGATCTTTTTACACATGTCAAAATTCATCTTTTTAAAAATTCATCAATATTTAATGGACAAATCTATTCACCTTTCAATAAAGAATATTTTTCTTATACGATTACAGAATTAGGTCTATCTGATAAAATCTTTTAATTTTTCTTTTTAATTTTTGAATGCGCTGTTAGGAATAATTCTATTCTGCCCTCTCCAAAATTATTTACTTTTGCATTTAATCCTGTAATTGAAATAATTTCCCCTTGTTCACATTTATCGATTAATTTTGCTTGAATTCTCCATCCTTTTACCCAAATTTGACCTGTATCATCTTCAACAAACATTTCTGAAAGTGCAATTGATTCACCTGATTTAGTTTGTACCTCACGTCTTTCAGGAGCTTTCAATACTATAGATTCAATACAATATGTTCCATCAACTTTTACATCACTAATTTTTGTTCGAATTTTAGCCAATGATGGAATAGTCTCATCATTATCTAATTTTCTTACAAATGAATTTTCATCTAATGTAATTAAATTACTGTAAACTTTTGATGGCATGCATTCAATTACATCTCCTTCAACACAGTCACTCGTTGAATTTGAAAAATCACTAATATTGTAAATATTTTTTTTACTATCTGCTGCTATAATCATATTTTTTCCAGCTTCAGTTACTACAATTGATAAAATTCTAGCAATAATTGGTTCTGCCTCTTTTCCACCTTCAATTTCAATCATTGTTGATTCATTACCATGAATTTCTAATTCTTGATTTCCTGATTTGACTCTGACACCTAATAGTTTCACATTAGCTGATTGTGAAATCATATTTGGAA
>LIAL01000034.1 GCA_001437625.1 Nitrosopumilus sp. BACL13 MAG-121220-bin23 | reverse complement strand
GATTCAATAAATTCAACAATTGAAAGAATTTCACCCATTTCAACAAGATGGCCGTAACTAGTATTTTTTGCATTTTTCATAGGTTTGTTATCAACACTGATGAATAGCATATTGCCATCGTAAAGAGGAATAGTAATTCTTTTAATTTTTGAATAAGATGTAATAGAGTACAATCCATTACCAATATTTTCAGAAGATGATGCATACTCATCCCATTCGGATCTAGATCTAGACATAGTGGATTTTGTTTTTTCCATAGGAACAATATTGGTAACTCCATTTCTTTGACTATTCCAAAGTAATTGACCGTCTCCATCAGATACAGCTGCAAATCTAACAGATTCATTAAAATCCATTATCATGTTCAAAAGTTCTTGATATTTTTCCATTAGTTCTTTACCAAGATTTTACTTAATAAAATATTCGAAATTTTTAATTCTAGTGCCAAGTAATATTTCATAATAAAGTCATTCTTCAAAAGTATTAACAAAGTCAATAATAGACATGATTTTACCCATTTCAACATAACGACCATAACTTTTTGTTTTTGTTTTATCAAGTGGAGTATTATCAACATATATCATTAACAAATGAAAAGCATCAAGAGGAACAGTAATTTGTTTAATTTTTTGAAATGATGCAATATGATACAATGCCCTTCCAAGATCATCTGAATCTTCAATTTTGCAACGTTCAATCCAATCTGCAGATTCGCGTAAAAGCGTTTTCTTAATTTCAGATAAAGGAACTTTGACTTTAGAATCATTGCGAGTAGTATTCCATAGAATATTTCCAGAAGTATCACCAATGGCAGTGAACAAAATTGTTACATCATAATCCATCAACATATGAAGAAGTTTCTCATATCTAGACATAATCTAATTGATATGATCATAGAATAAAAAGAATCGTTAATTTAAAAAATAATTGGCACTAGTATCTATCAATAAAATTAATTTATATCAGATTTGATTATGAAGTGTATTATGAAAAATCCTTATGGTGATTTTGTACATGAAATATGGGAAGAATTTCCTCAATTAGCTGAATGGCATAATATAGATAACATAATTTTACCAATATGGAAATTAGATCAATTTATTGAAGCAGGTTATCATAATTTTGATGCAGATAGAAAACCACTATTCCATCTAAGTAAAATAATTGAAAAATATGCTCAAGACAACAAAGAACCATTATTAGCAACATTTGAAAAAATTGCAAAATTCGCATATGTTAAAGAAAGGTATCAAGAAATGGTCAAGGACATGCCCAAAGTATGGATAATTGCAGATTTTGATAATGACGTAATACCAGCAGACGTAGTATTACCTAATTCAGAATTTCTAAGTTGCAGTAATACAAACTTGGCAAATGTATGGTCAGTTATTACCAGAGGACCATATGGTCCATTTGGATTAATAGCAGAAGAATATGAAGATGGAAAATTTAGAGGTTTCTTTACACTTAATTCCAACGTATGTAGACATGCCCTAAATGTAATGGGCAACACATTAGGAACTAAATTTAACATACAGTAATTAGTAAAAATTAAAAAATCCGATGTATAAAAAAACATTATTTATTTTTCGTAGAGATTTAAGAATAGAAGACAACATTGGGCTGATAGAATCTCTTCAAAATTCAAAAGAAGTAATTCCATGCTTCATTTATGATGAAAACATAATAAAAAAATTGAAAGATTCAAAATTTAGATGGAATTTTCTTAATGAGTCATTAGTAGATCTAGATAATGAATTAAAGAAAAAAGGAACAAGTTTACAAATACTAGAAGGAAAACCAGAAAAAATAATAGACAATATGATTAAGAAGTACAACTTAAATGCAATATTTCTAAACACAGATTTCACAAACTATGCACAACGTAGAGATGAAAAAATATTTCAAATTTGTAAAAAAAATAAAATTTCATTTCATAGCACATTAGACTTTTTACTTCATAATCCAAACGAAATAAAAACAAATGAGGGTTCACCATATACAATTTATTCATTTTTTTATAAAAAAGCAAGACAGTTTCCAATTAAAAAAATTATCAAAAATATTCAAAAAAATTATTCGAATGAAGTTATCTCAGATAATGAAATTAAAAAGTCTGAAATAAAAAATAATAAAATCATAGGAGGGCGTAAAGAGGCATTAAAGATTTTAAAGGATTTAGATAAATTTAGAGATTATGATAAAGTCAGAGACTTTCCAGGGTTAAATCAGACAACAATGCTTTCAGCACATAATAAATTTGGAACCATTTCAGTTAGAGAGGTTCATAAAGAAATCAAGGAAGTTTTAGGCTCAAATCATACCATAATGGGGGAAATATACTGGAGAGAATTTTTTAGTCATATTTTGTTTCATTTTCCATACGCACAAAAAACAACATTTAGAAAAAAATTTCAAAAAATCCCATGGTCAAAATCCAAAGAATCTTTTAAAAAATGGAGTGAAGGAGAAACAGGGTTTCCAATTGTGGATGCAGGAATGAGACAGTTAAACCAAACAGGCTTTATGCACAACAGAGTCAGAATGGTTGTTGCATCATTTTTAACTAAAGACCTACACATGGATTGGAAATTAGGAGAAAAATATTTTGAAGAAAAATTGATTGATCATGATCCAGCAGTCAATTCAGGTAATTGGCAGTGGGCAGCTTCCACAGGGTGTGATTCAGTACCTTATTTTCGAATTTTTAATCCATGGAGACAACAAGAAAGATTTGATTTGAATTGTGATTATATTAAAAAATGGATTCCAGAATTAGAAAAAGTAGAACCAAAAATAATTCACAAGTTATGGGAAAAATTTCCAGAAGATTTAGAATACCCAAAACCAATGTTGATCCATAAAATTGAAGCAGAAAAAACAAAATTAATTTTTAAATCACAAAAATAAAAATTAAAAAAAGGTTAGCACTATTAAAAAAATCTTCCGTAGCTTATATTTCAAAAAAAAGTGGAAATTACATGGAGCAACACTATGGGAGTTTTATAGATGAAATATGGCATAAATTTCCTACAGGTTTAGAAACAAAAAATACAGATCTTACAGACCACAACATATTATGGACTTTAGAAGAATATCAAAAAGCAAATTATGTTAATTTTAAAACAGGTAAAAAAGAACTTTACAGACTTAGTATACTATTAGAAAATTATGCAGTCAAACATAACACTCCACTATTAGCAACTTTTGAGACTGAAGCTAGATACAAGTATGTTGAAGATAGGTATAGAGAAATTCTTACTAAAATTTCAAAAGCATGGATAATTGGAAATTTTAATAATCCAGATTTAGTTGTTCACCCAGCATCTGCAGAAGTGGTTAGTTGTGACGGAACAAATATCTCACCAATGTGGATTGTAGTCACAAAGGGAGAAAACGGTCCATTTGGATTGGTTGCTGAAGATATTGGAGATGGACAGTATAGAGGATTCTTTACAACAAACATAGACATCATGTCAAGTGTCATAGAAAACATAAACGAACAATTAAGAATTAAAATCAAAATATAAAAAATAGTACAAAATTTTTCAATCTCCATCTAATGAATATTATTTGCAATCCAAATTATCTTTCACTTTATTTTGAATATCCACAATACATTGATGACAAATTATAGATTTATCAGACATGTTTGATATGATATCATTGTTTTGAAAATCAGAATCAAATGTAATTCCAATAACTAATTTATTTGACCACACTTCAAAATCTTTTTTTTCTTTTCCACAAACAAAACAATTCATGTATATAATATATCCAATCATAACTTAAGGATGATGATGAAATAGAAATATTTCACAATCAACACATTACATCATTGCAATGAGGCATTAAAAAAGACATTATGATAAACCCACCAAATACAGTAATACCCAATGTAAGGGACAATCCCAATAACAAAGTTTTCTTGTCATCTAATTTCATCACCATGAGTTAATTTCAAAATAAAAGTATATCAAGAATATTAATAAAATTTGCTAGTGGTAAAAATAAATTTAAGGATTAGATAAAGAATTATCATTTAAGCAATTTACAAGTTTATCACTGTAATGACCAAATTGTTCCATACAGGAAACAATCAAATTTTCTAGTTCACGTTCTTGAGTATATTGATTGTAATATTCAAAACCAACAGTCCCAATTACAATACTAACTAAAGCAATTATAGGAATGATTAAAATAAATCTCACAATTTTTTTAATAAAATTTTAGACTTATGAATATTGAGAAATAAGAATTTACAAAAAATTAAGGATTAGAATTACAATAAAATGATCAAAATAGGCACAAATTCACCTAAAAATTACATCCTGTTTGGAGCAGAGATCCCAAGTAAATCAAGTGCCTTTTCCAGAGTAATGTTAAAAGAATTAACCAAACAGATGCGAGATGATTTTAACTCATCATTGTCAGAATCTAAAACTTTTACATGTTCATAAAATGAATTAAAGGCTACTGCCAAATCATGACAGTATCTAGCAATTACCTTAGGGGCAAAATTATTTGCAGCATCACGAACTTGTAAATTAAAAAGACCAATTGTTTTAACTAAATTAAGTTCAGATGTTTCTTGAAGTAATGAGAAATCAACATCAGTAGTTGGTTTAATTCCAGATTTTTCTAAAATTCTTGACGCTCTAGCATATGCATATTGTATGTACGGTGCAGTATCGCCTTCCAAACTAAGAGATTTTGCTAAATCAAATGTAATTATTTTGTCCAAATCTTGTTTAATCATTTCATAACGCAAAGTTCCAATTGAAACAGATTGTGCAATTTTTTCAATTTTTGAATCTTCCATTTCAGGATGTCGCTTTTTAGTTTCTTCGGTAATTTTTTGTTTTAAAAGTTCACATACAGAATCAGCACTAACATACACCCCTTTTCTACCAGACATTTGAGCTTGCTTTCCATCAGTTTCCAATCCCAAGGTTTTTGCAGTGTCAGAACTTAACGTTACAGACTCATAGCCAAGATGAATATAGCTATCAGGAATTGAATTAAACTTTTCCATTAGTGTTGTAATAATTTTTTGTAGTCGTTCTTGACGTGAATCAATTACAGTGATAACTTTCTGAGCAGTAAAATTTTGAGGAGTAGCAGCATCGTTATTCAAACTAGTTTGCCAGAGAGTTTTAGAATTAGGTTGATTGGCATCATATTTTTGATAATAAAACGGATCATCTAACAATCCTAATTTCCATGCAGCATATGGGATATCCTTGGCAATGTAGGTAGCAGTGCCATTACTTCGAACAATTACCTTATCATCTTCATTGTTATCTCCACGAATTACCCAACATTTGGCATTTTTACCTTCATTTTCAAATTCTATGAGCCCCATTTCTTTGAGTTTTTCAAAGATTTTTGACCACAACCCTGAGCGAATAATTTGAGATTCAAAATTAAGGCAATCATAAGATACATTCAGATTCCAGCATGTTTCTAATTGTCCTGCTAGAACTTTACGAGTAATCATATCACCAAATGCTGCAGTTTCAGAATTGCCATCTTCAAGTTCTTTCAAAGTATTTTTCCTAATTTCTTCTAAAGAAGAATCAAGTTCATATTTTTGAGTTGTTTTAACATAAACATCATCACCACAGTAATGATCAAACTTTTTTCCATTGGGAGGTTCTTCATCAAATTTAAAATGTTTGAAACCTACAATAATATCAGCAACTTGTAAACCAGAATCATCAATATAATTAAGAACATGAACATTGTAATTTGCTTTAGTTAAAATTCTAGAAACAGTATCACCAACCACAATATTTCTAATATGGCCAATGTGTAATGCTTTGTTAGGATTTACACTTGTATGTTCAACTATAATATTTGAATTGTTTCCAATGTCAACAGCACCAAAGGTATCAAGGTATGATTCAGATAGAATTAATTTACCTAATTTTGTCCAATCAGCAAAAAAGTTAAGATAACCAGACGGATGTGCTTCAGTTTTTAAAACAAGTGTACTGGAGCATTGGGAATATTTTTCAAATAGTATTTGCATAATTTCTTTTGGATTTTTTTTGAGTTCTTTTGCAAGTAAAAATGCAATGTTAGAGCTGACATCTCCAAAGCCAGGCTTTGCAACTTCAACAGAGAAATGTACATTAGAGATAGAAAGATCATTGAGTATTTTTTTAAGATTATTTTTAATTTCATCAAGTATTAATTGAAATGTCATACTATATCTCAGATAATTTAGGTGCTAATTTATCTAGTGCCTCAAGAACACCATCTCCACTGCACCCAGACACAGTCATAGTAGCCTCAGATCTTACTGCATCAGAGGCATTACCTAAAGCAATACTGGTTTTTGCAACTTTAAACAAAGGAACATCAGTAGCACTATCTCCAATTGCAATAACATCATCTTTTAAAATATTAAATTTTTTCATTATTTCTGTAAACCCAGTTCCTTTGTCAATACCTTTTGAATTAATATGAATAGCATATTGACTGTCAGATAAATTAACATCAACATTATTTTCAGAAAGAATTTTTCGTGCAGCGTCCATATCAAAAGTTCGTTCTAAAACAACTTCAGTTAATCTAGGAAATACATGTTTTTTTTGCACACCTTCAATATTATTTTTAATTAATTCAAATGCCCTATTACAGTCATCAATATTTCCCAACAAAACATGATCATTAGTATCCATTGCAATACAACCTCCATTTTCACCAACTGCAATTTTTTTAGTTCCACCAAAGACTGAAAGTAAATAGGCTTCAACAGAAGATCTACCGGTTACATAGATTACATCATGACCCATGTTAGTTAATCTTCGAAGTGCTTCTAATGCATCCAAATGAATTCTACCGCCGCCATTTTCAGTGATAGTTCCATCAATATCTACTGCAAAGGTTTTCTTTTTCATAAAATCTGATTGTTCTAACTAAATAATAACATGTTTCGCATATTCCGTTACTAAACAGGTAAAACTTTGTATCAATAGATGGTAAATTCAGGTAATGTAAGAATGGGGAAACATAGAATTTAACGAAACAGAAATGAAAAAACTAATTTAATAAAAATTAGTAATTTTATTCAGAATTTTTTTTCTCTAATTTGTAGGCTTGACGTCTTTTTTGTCTATTTCCGCCACCAATATTATGTCCTTGAGGTAATTTCTTAGTCATATCTATGATTTCCATATCGTTCATGTATACCTTTGTAGATAAACATTCATGCTTTGATATTTAATTTAGGACTACATTAAGCCACTTTTTTTGAATCTTTACTTACCCGTTTTCGGGGTTTATCTGCTTCTCTGATTAGTGATTTGAATTTGCAATAATTTTCAGGACTCAATTCAATTTCTTTGTGTACTAATGAAACGTGTTCTTTAGCCATAGACATTATTGCTTCCTCGGATTCATGGGTGGTTGACCAAGTGCAATCTATACCTACATCTTTACAACTAAATGATTTTGTCATAACCCTTTAATTTTTTTTGCTTATTTATCTAGTCGTGAAGCATTTCGTGTAGTTATGAAAATTGGACTACATGTAATAATTAGGTGATCAAAATCTTTTTTGCAATTTTAGCAGATATTATCACAGCTAAAACACCCATCACAATAGACGGAATTAAAGTATAGAGTAATACAGTTTCAATTAATTCAAAATAAACAAAATAAATCAAACTTGGAGAGACCAATTTACCCAACAAAATTTCATTATAGGTATACATCACATATGGATAATACACCATATAGAATACAGAACCTATCAAACCACCACTAAAAAATAGAGAAAGTTTAGAACGACTTAATTTAAGAAATACATCTGCAATTACAAAGGGAATCAAGTTAAGAGAATAAAATTGAACGGTATCAATCATTGCAAAATTAGGAACAATTGCAGTAGAGCTATAAATTAGTAAAAACAAACCACCCAAAATACTCACAAGTCCAAATTGGTAATTAGATAATCTAAAAACCATAAAGAGTGAAAATGAAATTAAAAAAGGATATGCCAAAGATGCAACAATAAAAGCAAATGTAGGTTCAGGATTAAATTGAAAAAAATCAGTACTAGAAAAAGGTAAAGATAAAGAAGAAATTATTCCAGAAGCAGATAGCCATACAGGAATAACAGCTAAAATTAACAAGTGTTTTGAAACAGATTTAGAATTATGGAATTTTAGGTATCGAGAAATTCCAACCATCCCACCAATACTGCATAAGAACATCCCAGTAATCAAAGTAAAATGAGGAGGGCTTAGTAATCCATCTAAACCAAAATAAGAATGCCAAATAAAATCAAAAGGTCCAGCACCAGTAAGCAATCCAATACCAATTAATTTAATTTTAAGTGATAAAAAATAAGATGTCTTAAATTTTTGTAAATTCTTCCAACCAATAAAAGATAAAACAACACCGAATAAAGTTACAGCAACTCCAGAATACATTAAAGCGTGAGGGGGGGAGGAGAAAGTTTCAGGTTTACTAAGTAAATGATTTGTAATATCCCAACTTCCACCAACAGTAACTAAAAGAATTCCAAGACTAGTCAAAATACTTCCAATCAGAAAAATGATTTCGGATTTAGATTTTAGAAAAGTTTCAGATGGTTTTGAGGTTGAAATGGTCATAGTATCAATTATTATTTACAAAATATTAGGGATTTACACTTACCGAATAAACTGAAACATATTCATTTTGATGATCCAAAAATCCAGAATAAGGGTAATGTGAAATATCACTGGTGTGAGGAATTCCAATAGATTTAACATAGATATTGAAAAGACCTAATTCTTGAGGAGTAATAAGAAGATCAAAATGGGTTTGTACATCAGGTTTTAGAGGTCTACTCATTGCTTCAATAGAAGGGTATTGTGCAAGAGTGGTTTCAACACCTCCGCTATATTTTGAACCAATTTCATCATCAACAGAGATGTAAGATGGAGATAGTGTAAAATCATAAGTAGTAATTTTTACGACATCGTCAATAATATTTAGATCTGGAAAGGCTACAGAAACAATATGAATATCAGCATAATCACCATTATTCATCGAAACAATGTCAAGATGAAATGAATCACCCAAAGTGATATTGGTTTCAGAAAGGATGGCTGTAAAAGACGGTTCAGGAACTAATTGTTCAGTCATTAAGAATTCAGACGGTAAAATGAATATAGTTAAAACAAAATATAATGATAAAATTACAAAAGCGCTCAAATAAATCAAAAATTTCTTCATATAAATTCATAAAAAGTCACTATTAAAAAATGAAACATGTTTCATCAATTAGAAATAATTCATGTCAAAGTAACCAAAACAAGAATCGGGTTAAACCTAGCAAAAAATAACAAAGTGCTACGGTTTTAATGGAAAAGAATATCGAAAGAAGTGAACAATATTGGGAATTCCTGAAAAAATTAAATCCATTCAAGATGAGATGGCAAGAACTCAGATCAACAAAGCAACTGAACATCACATAGGATTACTAAAAGCAAAAATTGCAAAATTAAAAAGAGAGCAAGAAGCAGAAGTTACAAAAAAATCTGGAATGAAACAAGATGGATTTGATGTAAGGCGTACAGGAGACGCAACAGTTGTGTTCATAGGATTACCAAGTGTTGGAAAATCAACATTACTAAATAAAATGACTGGTGCAAATTCTACAATAGGAGCATTTCAATTTACTACATTAACAGTGGTCCCAGGAATGATGAATTATCGTGGTGCAAATATTCAAGTTTTAGATCTTCCAGGAATCATCAAAGGAGCATCTTCAGGTAAAGGATTAGGAAAAAGAATTTTATCAGTTGCAAGAACAGCAGATTTAGTTTTACTAATACTAGATGTGTTCCAACCATATCACGAAGATGTGTTAACTAATGAATTAGGAAACATAGGTATTAGATTAAATCAATTACCACCAAACATAACAATTGAAAAAGCATCGATGGGAGGCATTGCAATTGCACAGCAAACTAAGCTTACAAAAATTACAGAAAAACACCTCAAAGATATTTTACATCTTTACGGGTTAGTCAGTGCACGCGTTGTTGTTAGAGAAGATATTACATCAGAACAAATTGCAGATCATATTGCAGGAAACATTAGTTATTCAAAAGCAATTACAGTTTTAAATAAAATAGATTTAGTAGACAAAAAATTTCTAGCAGATTTAAAAACAAAAATAAAATCAAACGTAATAGAAGTATCAGCAAACTCAGACATCAACATAGAAGTTTTAAAAGAAAAAATATATGAAAAATTAAAATTTATTAGAATATACATGAAACCTAAAGGTGAAGATGCAGATTTCAAAGAACCATTTATTGCAAGAGAAGGAGATACAGTAGAAGATATTTGTAACAAAATGCATCGTAGATTGAAAAGACAATTTAGATATGGATTAGTTTGGGGTAAGAGTGTAAAATTTGGAGGGCAAAGAGTAGGATTGACACACATCATGTTAGATGAAGATGTAATTACAATAGTTAAAAGACCAGGACCATAAATATATTAAAAAACAAAAACAGGTCAAAAAAATAGAAATTAATTGAATTTAAAAAAAAGTAAAAAATATTTCAGAAATACAAATTAGTGAGCGTAATTTTTAAAAAAAAAGATATCGTTTGTTCTAAAAAAAATCAAAGTGTTGATGAAAGTAAAAAAAATAAAGAGTAATATCAATAAAACACGATCACAGAGGATTTTCAAACATAAAATTACTTTACAAATTATGATCACATTGTGTAAAAAATTTTAGTTTAACCACTGAAAAACAATGAAAATATCGATTTTAACATGGCTACAAAAAGAAAAGCTGCAGTAAAAAAAGCAGCACCAAAAAGAACAGCTACTAAAAAAACTGCAACTAAAAAAGCAGCTCCAAAGAGAAAAGCAGCAGTAAAACGCAGCGCAGCTCCAAAGAGAAAAGCAGTATCATCTAAAGCAGCAGCAGCTCCAAAGAGAAAAGCAGCAGTAAAAAAAGCAGCTCCAAAGAGAAAAGCAGCAGTAAAAAAAGCAGCTCCAAAGAGAAAAGCAGCAGTAAAAAAAGCAGCTCCAAAGAGAAAAGCAGCAGTAAAAAAAGCAGCTCCAAAGAGAAAAGCAGCTCCAAAGAGAAAAGCAGCAGTAAAACGCAGCGCAGCTCCAAAGAGAAAAGCAGCAGCTAAAAGACGATAAACGTATTTGTAAATTAACAATCGTCATATAGGCGACGAATTGTTTTCCTTTTTCTAATCTACTAGTGTTAACTCTAAAAAAATAGTTTTAGAAAATAGTTTTAGAAAATAGTTTTAGAAAATAGTTTTAGAAAATAGTTTTAGAAAATAGTTTTAGAAAATAGTTTTAGAAAATAGTTTTAGAAAATAGTTTTAGAAAATAGTTTTAGAAAATAGTTTTAGAAAATAGTTTTAGAAAATAGTTTTAGAAAATAGTTAGTACAAATAACTCAATAATTTAATTTGTTCTTCAGTGTTAATGATATCTTTGTTGGTCAAAATTTCTAAAAGTTCTTTAAAAATTGCTTTTTGTTCAGAAGACATTCCACCAGATGGACCTCGCTCACCAGGAGGGCCAGGAGGACCTCTTGGACCAGATGGACCTACAGGGCCTTGTCCTCCTACGGGACCAGATTCACCAATAGAGCCAATAGGTCCTGTAGGACCTCGTTCACCTTGTGGGCCTTGAATTCCTTGTGGGCCTTGTGGGCCTTTGTCACCAGAAATTCCAGTAGTACCACGTTCGCCTTGAGTGCCTTGTGGGCCTTGTGGGCCTTTGTCACCAGGCATTCCAGATGGACCAGAAAGTCCTTTATCACCAAGTGGGCCAAGTGGGCCTTTTTCACCTTTTTCACCTTGGGGTCCTGGAACTCCAGTTAATCCCTTAGCGCCTCCAGGTCCTTGTGGACCTTGTGGGCCTTTTTCACCAAGTGGGCCTTCAGGACCACTTAGTCCTTTATCACCAAGTGGGCCAAGTGGACCAAGTGGGCCTTTGTCACCAAGTGTACCTACGGGACCAGTTAATCCTTTGTCACCAGATGGGCCTTGTGGACCAAATGGACCTTTGTCACCAGATGGGCCAGTAGTACCTCGCTCACCAAGTGGACCAGGATGACCATGAA
>LIAL01000033.1 GCA_001437625.1 Nitrosopumilus sp. BACL13 MAG-121220-bin23 | reverse complement strand
ATACATAAAATAAATTTCTGATTTAATATTTTTTATATTTTAATTGAAAAGCAATCTCTTTTATCTAGTATAGAAAATAATAACTGATGGCTGATACTATTAGTCGAAAATTAGAATGGAAATTAGACAATAAATTAAATGCAAAATCTAAACGAAAAAGTTTACCTGACGGATTCAAAAAAGGAAAAGTCGTCAATGAAGTTTTAGACAAGCCTACCGTCATGACTCTTTATAAAATGATTACAGACCATATCATTGCATATGTTAATGGCTCTGTAAGTGCTGGAAAAGAATCTGTTGTTTTTTGGGGTGTAGCTGAAGATAATTCTAATGTTGCTTTAAAAATTTATTTGGTTACTACTTCTAATTTTAAAAAACGTGAACCATATCTCACAGGTGATCCTCGATTTCGACATGTAAAAAAAGGTACTAAAAATTTGGTATATTTATGGGCAAAAAAAGAACATCGTAATTTGACTCAATGTTATAATGCCGGTATACCTGTACCTCGACCTCTTTATGTTACAAATAATGTACTTGCAATGGATTTTGTAGGTGTAAATGGTGCTCCTTGTCGCTCTTTACTAACTTCAAATGTGGATCAAAATGATTATGATCAAGCAATATCTCTAATTAAAGATCTATATGATAAAGCAAAACTAGTTCATGGTGATTTTTCAGAATATAATATTTTTAAGACTGATGATGGTTTAGTTGTTTTTGATCTAGGATCTGCTGTTGATCTTAGACATCCAAATTCTAAAGAATTTCTTAAGAGAGACATTAATAACATTATACGATTCTTTAAAAAAAGAGGAATGATTGTTGATGATTCTACTAATGTATTTGAGGATATTGTAAATGAGTTTTGAAAAATTAATTCGTATACCTAATGATAGAATTGGTGCTTTAATTGGAAAATCTGGAAGTGTAAAATCCAAAATTGAGGAAGCATGTTATGTTTCAATTGATGTTGACGGTGACACTGGAGAAGTTTTTATAAAATCTATTGGTTCTATTGAAAAAATGCAGCCATTCAAAGCAATGGAAATTGTTAGTGCAATTGGACGTGGTTTTTCTCCTGAAAATGCAATGACTTTGTTAGAAGATGAAAATATGCTACATGTTATTGATATTAGGGAGTTTGCTGGAAAGTCTAACGCAAATGTTGAAAGGATAAAAGGGAGGATCATTGGAAATGCAGGTAGAGCGAGAATAAATATGGAAAATCTAACTAGTACACACATTTCAGTTTATGGAAGAACTGTTTCAATTATTGGAAATTCAAATAAATTGAAATTAGCTGTTGATGCAATATGTGCTATTTCTAGTGGAGGTATGCATGGTGCAGTTTATGATAAACTAGAATCTGCAAACAGAAGAACAAAACAAGAAAAAATGCTATTGTGGGAAAATCAAGATGTCCTCTATTAAGGAAAAATTTAATCAAATATCTCCCAGTGAGTTTTTTTATAGTAATCGTGATTTAGCTGGATTTAGTAATCCTACAAGATCGCTGTATACTGCTGTTCGTGAATTTGTTGAGAATGCACTAGATGCATGTGATCAAAAAGGAATCCTTCCTGATGTTTATCTTACAATTAAAGCAGTTGACCCTGACAAACCTGATCCTAAACCCTATATTTTGACTGTAAAAGATAATGGCCCTGGAATAGATGCCGAACACATTCCACTTGCTTTTGGAACTGTATTGTATGGTTCTAAATTTGGACTTAAACAGGCTCGAGGAATGTTTGGACTGGGTGCCACAATGGCAATTCTATATGGACAAATTACGACAAATAAACCTGTAACTGTAAAAAGTTCTTCTGATGCAAAAATTCAAAATCAATTTGAAATATTATTGGATATTCAAAAAAATAAACCTGTAATTGTAAAACACACAACTAAAGAAGTTTCTAAAACAGGACTTACTGTAAGTATTTGTTTAGAAGGTGATTATTCTAAGGCAGGAAATAAAATTCGTGATTATGTTTATGAAACTTCTCTAATTACGCCATATGCTTCCATAACTTTTGATGATCCTAAAGATCAAAAATTTAGTCATCCTAGATTTGTGAAAGAAATTCCTCCACCTCCAACTATCATTAGGCCACATCCACATGGAATTGATGTTGAACGTATACGTAGAATGATTGTTGAATCTCAATTTGAAATTCCAACTATTGATGATGCGATGATTGAAAAAATTAGAAAAGATTTGGGTTTGTCTGTAAAAAACTTTAGTTTTACTTCTATTATGGATAAAGCAAAAAAGAAATGGAAAACACTTCCACGTCAAGTTAGGGTGGTAATATCTTTGATGTCTTTTTTAAAAATGGATTTTGAGAAACTCAATAAAATTAGAATTGAAGATATTGATATGCCTAACAAAAAATTATCTTACTGGGACTTTGGTGATTCACAATCAAAATCTGTTGACATGGATCCTGAAAGTGAATATTATAAACAATTGACAAATACTGTTCAGGGAGAACCTCTTACTACATTTTTGACTAAAAGATTCCAACGCATAGGTCCTACAACTGCAGTAAAATTTGCAGAATTTGCAAAATTTAAGCCTGAAAAAAGAATGGGTACTTTGACTAATCAAGAACTTGTGAATCTTAGTGATGCCCTTCAAAAATTTGAAGATTTTATGGCTCCTGATTCAAGTTGTTTGGCTCCATTAGGTGCAGAACCTTTAGAAAAGGGAATCAAGAAATTTTTTAATCCTGACTTTGTTGCTGTAGTTCAACGTCCAGCTTCTGCCTACTCTGGATTTCCTTTCATTATTGAGATGGGAATAGCTTATGGTGGCGATATTAAATCTGGTGGACCTCATGTTTATCGATATGCTAACAGAATCCCACTACTTTATGATGAGGGTAGTGATGTAGTTCTTAAAGTTGTTAATGATACCGATTGGGGCAGATACAAGATAAAAGGAGAACCTCCATTCATCATTGTTTCTCATATATGCTCAACAAGAATTCCGTATAAAACTGCAGGAAAAGAAAATGTTGCTGATAGACAAGAAATAGAGCGAGAGTTAAGATTGGCTTTACAATTTTTATCTAGAAAATTATCGTCTTTCATGTCTAAACGAGGTCAAGCTGAAATGGCAAAAAAAAGAGCTAATCTTTATGCAAAATACATTCCAATGATTGCAGAATTCTGTACAGAATTATCTGGAAAGAAAAAAGAACCTAATTATAAGAAAATGTTAGAAACTGAAATAGCATCAGAAAATAAAAAAGCAAAAGAGGAGGAAAATCAAATTGAAAACAACTAAAAAAGAACAAGAAAATAAAATTAAGTCTCGAAGTAAAAAAGCAGACGATAAACAAAAGCTTATTCTTGAAATACTAAAAACTCATGGTGCAAAAATCTATGATGATTTAGAAAATGGTAAATTTCCAAAATTTTCAATTCCTAGCAGGTCTGTAAGTAATATTGTTTATGATAAGCAACTTCGACAATACATTTTAGGCAATAATTCTGCTTTAAGAAGTTCTAGAAATTCTGCACAATTAAGATCATTCACTCAATTGATGTGGTTAGCATTTTTTGCAAATAGATTAACTACTGAACGAAAATCATCTACTTTAAGAGATATTTATTATTCTTCACAGGCTTTTGCTGTTGAATTTGAGGATCAATCTGAATCTGATAATATTATCGTAGATTTAGAAGCTGTTACTTCTAGGCCTAGAGAAGATTTTCATATTTTCCCTGAGGAGCGAAGTTCTATTTTTGGTGATTTGAATATTGAATATACTATTCCTGGTTATGAGGGAAAAACTATGAATTTGGCTAATCACCCTGATGGATATTCTATAGGTCCTAGTTTGACTACTGCTGAACTAGTTAGCACAAGTGCTGAAATTGTAATTGCGATTGAGAAGGGTGGTCTGTTTACAAGGTTCGTTGAAGAACAAGTTGATAAAAAATTCAAATCAATTATCATTAATACTGGAGGACAAGCACCACGTTCTACTAGAACTTTATTAAAAAGACTTCATGATGAAATGAAATTACCTGTCATCTGTCTTACTGACGGTGATGTGTATGGGGAACATATTGCAATGGTAATTAAATCTGGTTCAGCTAACGCTGCACACCTTAGAGATTTAACCGTTCCAGATGCAAAATGGGTTGGAGTGTGGGCTACTGATATTGAAAAATACAAATTACCTACAATCCCTATGACTGAATCTGATATTAAGCGATGTTATGATTTACAAAAAGATCCTAGATATCAAGATGGAATTTGGAAAAAAGAGCTTGACGTATTTTTAAAATTAAAGAGAAAAGCTGAACTGGAAGCCTTTTCAAAATATGGTCTTACAAATATTACTGATAAATATTTGCCTCAAAAATTAGAATTAGCAAAAAGCCTTTAGTTATTTTATTCTTAGTGTGAGTACGCCGTTTCTATATTTGAAATCCTGTATTTGCATTTCATTTACTCCTTCAATTGGGACTTCTTTTGAAAATCCATTTGTTCCACGAACATACAGTGTACCGTCTACCAATCTGACTGAAATTTTATCTTCTGGTCCTGGAACTTCTGCTACAAATACAAATTCCCCTTCTCCTTTGATTAGATCATAAACCCAATTCTTTGTTTCCTGCTCTTTTGATTGATTGTATGTTACTGGTTTTTGATCATTTGCCATTTTTTTAATAACCTTTATCCAGTAGATCATTGTAATTGCTGCTCCGCCAATCAAAATAAAACTCACATACCCTGAATCTACTCTTTGAGTCATTGTGTATATTATTCCTAAAAATAAAATAACAATTATCGGTATGACAAAATTTAATGACTGCTCATTTGAATATGTTTTTTTGTAACTTGACAAACAATACAAATTTACGTTTACCAAATATAAAGTATCTTTGATTTTTATTACCATTTTTGAAAATAACCCTGTTGTCTGATACGACAAAATCTAAACTTAATATTCGTGAGATTGCATTGAGAGGAACTATTATGGCTGCAATTCTAACTGTTCCATCAATTATTGCATTTTTACTAAGTTGGGTTATTCTTGATGATTTGATAACCGCTGGCATCATAGGTGGAGTTGTACATTTTATTGCTATGGGATTTGCTTTAAAAATCTCAAAAAAAATATTGCTTAAAAAATAACTCATTTACTCATGTTTTATGTAGTTGTTATTTTCTTTAAAAATAATGGATTCTTCCAAACTTGAAAATGATCTAATTTCTGAAATAAGATTAACTCCAATTCAGGCTAAAACATTTTTGTTAGTCACTTGGTATGGGAAAATGTCTTCTATTCAAATTGCAGAAAAATTGAAAATTTCATCTACGGTTGCTGAAAAAACTGCTACTGATCTTATGACCCTTGGTGGTTTTATTGATATTTCTGAAACTGAATTTGAGGCAATGCATCCTAGATTTACTGCAGTTAACATGTATCGAAAAATGTGTGAACGTGAGCATATTGAATTTAAGCGAAACAAAATCGTTGACAGTATAGGGGTAATTTTAGAACAACCATATGATGATGCAAGAACTAAATAATGCTAATAATTGCTGAACAACATTGAGTAATTCTGATACATCTTCAGTAAAAACTCCTAGTGATACTGAAAAAACTCTAGGTAAATCTGATGAAGAGCAACCAAAAACTCCTGAAGTTTACAAATGCTGTGATAATCCTCAGATTACATATTTTGGTGTTATAAACATCAACGTGGATGAAAGAACTATTGGTTCCGTTGATGTATGGCGATGTGCTGTTTGTAAGAAACAATTTTGTGAAGAAAAACAACTTGGTATTGAAGAAATTGCTGAAGTTGTAGGTATGCCTAGAATTGATTCTGATTCAAAATGGGCAATTTGTGTATGTAAATTACAAAAGAGTAGATACAAATGGAAATTAGTGAAATTAAAAGAAAATGATAACATTCAGCATGAATGTCTTGAAGAAAAGGTAATTTCGCTTAAAAGTGAAAATTTTAAAATTGTAGATGATCAACATTGGAGCTTTTTAATTGAAGACAATGTTAACAAGGCTGTAGAAATTTAACATCTATAATGGATCTTAAAGTTCACATTAATAATATTCATGGTAGCCAGATGGCTGCAAAAATTAATGGTGTTTGTACTTTAAATGATCATGAATTTCATTTTACTGCGATAGCATTTGGCAGAATTGGTGGACAAAATATTGGTGCAAAACTTTCTAAAAACACTGAAACTGAATTAGAGAAATTAGGTTATGATGTTGAAGAAGTAATAATGACACTTCAGCAAAATTTACTTCAAGGTGATTTGACACTGCCAGAAGGCCTCAAAAAAGATTCTTTTGTAGATGATTAAAATTGTGCTTCTTCTAGTGCTTTAGCACATGAGCAACTTCTAGTTGTTGGTATTTTATCAATTAATTCTGTTAGTATTTTCTTTGTTATCTCTACATTTTTTGAAAGTGTTTCTAACACTTCTTTTGCTGTAACTGGCTTATCTGCCCAAACATCATAATCTGTAACTGTTGAAATTGACGCATAACACATTTGTGCTTCTCTTGCCAGTTGACATTCTGGAACTAGTGTCATTCCAATAATGTCTGCTCCTGTTGTTCTATAAAATTTTGATTCAGCTCTTGTTGAAAATCGTGGACCTTCAATACAGACATAGGTACAATCTTTATGAATTCCAATATTTTGTTCATCTGTTACTTTTAGAATTGAATCTTGTAGTTCCGGACAAAATGGATCTGCTACTGAGATGTGAATAACTTTTCCCTTTTCTGAAAATGAACCGTCTCTTGATTTTGTAAAATCTAAAAATTGCGTTGGTAATGCAAAGTGTCCCGGTGCTAATTCTTGTTTTAAACTCCCTACTGCTGATGGTGCTATTATTCTTGTAATTCCTAATTCTTTGAATGCCCAGATATTAGCTTTAAAATTAATCATGTGTGGGGGGATTGTGTGTTTTTTTCCATGTCTTGGAAGGAATGCAATTTTTCGTCCTTTGAATGTCCCAACTGTTATGGTATCTGATGGCTTACCGTATGGGGTGTCTATCTCTATCTCTTGTGTATTTTCAAGTAGCCCTGAATCATAAATTCCCGTTCCCCCAAAAATTCCAATTTCTACATCTTTTTCCATTAATATTTCACCAATGATTTACAATTGTATTTACTAAGTCCTTTAATTCCATTCAAACCTGTTAATTCTATGATGAATGCAAATCCTGTGATTTTTCCACCTACTTTCTCAATTAATTTTGCAGATGCCTTTGCTGTTCCGCCTGTTGCAAGTAAATCATCACAAATTACAATTTTTTGACCTTCGTCAATAATGTCTTTTTGAATTTCTATTGTATCTTTTCCATATTCAATTGTATATGCTAATTTTGTAGTCTTTCCTGGTAATTTTCCAGCTTTTCTAATCATAACTATTCCTTTATTGTATTTTAATGCCAAAATTGTTGCTAGTAGAAATCCTCTTGACTCAATTCCTGCAAAGACGTCTACATCTTTTGGATGAAAATGTTTTGAAAATTCATCTGCAATATATGATAATGATGACGGATCTTTTAAGATTGGACTAAAATCTCTAAATAATATTCCTTTTTTTGGAAAATTTGGGTATTCTGTAATTTTGTCTTTAAGGTTCATGATAACTTGTCTTATTACCTCAGATAAAATTGTTTTATTTCATTATTATTTCAAATGTTGTTTCATCTGAGTTAATTGGGTCGTATGCTTTGATCGTATATGTTCCAGGGATTGTATCTTTTGGAACAGACCAAAATGTTTCACATTTGAATTCTTTTGTTGTATTACATGTCATTTTCTGTACTATATTTTCGTTCATATCTGATATTTCAATTATTATGGATGTTTTATGAGATGTCAAGATATCTATTTCAAGTAAATTCCCTACTTTGACTTCTTCAGTTGCTTTTACTGTCATTCCTTTTACTATTATAGGAAACACGCTAAATTCTATTTTATCTAAATTGGAACCACTTTTAATGTTAATTTGCCATAATCCTATTTCTCCAGTTGAAGGAATTTTTAATCTTTTTTCAGAAAATATACCCTTACTATTTGATGCAATTTCTAATGATTTGATCTCTTTTCCATTAGGATCAATTAAAGTTACAATCATTAACGAATTGGCATTTGCTGTACTACCCAATAATAATATCTGTTCTCCTTGTTTGTATTCTGTTTGTGTTATTTCAGATTTGATTTCTCCTGAACCTGCTACTAATCCTACTGAAAAGTTTTCGCTATTTTCTGAACCTCCTTTTTTAATTACTGCTGTATACATTCCTGATACATAACCTGATAAATCTAAATTGTAATTTTCTCTACCATTTAATTTTAATTCAATAACCACATCTTTGCCTAAAACACTCCCTGAAGGTGTTATAATTATCAGCGATATTTTTTCTGATGGTTCACCTGCTAAACTAATTACTGCCGTTTCTGTACTTTTATAATTTGTTTTATCAAGTTTTATGCCCACTGGAATTACTGGCGATACATTGTACCCTACATAGATAAACTCTTTATCCTTATTTTGAGTTGCAATTAAAGTCCATGTTCCTTCTACATCCTCATTTTCTGTTGTTTGATATTCAAACTCTACTATTCCTGAATCTAAAACTTCTATGATGTCTGATGCCATTTCATTTCCTAAACCATCTTCTAAAATCAGTTCTAATGGAATGTTTGGCATGACTGTTCCACTAAATTTAATTAATTCTCCTTCATCAAATTTTATTTTTTCTGGATTGATTATGATTACTTTATTTGTTTCAATATTAATTTTTTTTAAAACCTGAGTTCTTCCATCCGAAACCGTTACGCTATATTCTCCAAAGACTGCATTCAATGGTATATTGATTGGTTCTAATAATTTCCAATTTCCAATTTCATCTATTAGTGTTATTCTACTACTGATTGTTATTTTTTCTGGATTGATAATTTCTATTGTGATGGATTTCCCTGGAATTCCTATTCCATTAATTTCCAATACGTCTCCTTGATATGCTGTATCTGGCATTCCCTTAATTTCCAATCTAATATTTTTATCTACTATAATTCTATTTTCATTTTCTCCTAATTTCACGCTTAATTTTTTCTCTATTTGATCATAACCTATAATTTTAAAATCAACACTATTTTCTTTTTCTATATTTGGAATTTGCATTGTTGTAATAAAATGACCCTTACTATTTGTTATGAAATTTCCAATTTTTTCGGCATCCATATAAAAATCAAATTTTTGTGATGCTGCAAATTGATCTCCTGTAATTCTAATTGTTGATCCTGGATTTGGTTTATCTGGTATTACTCTGAATGTTGATTCTGAAAATATACTTATTCCATTATTATTGTAATTTTCATTTAATTCTATGTTTAAATTTTGATTAACCTTTGATAATTTAGATAATTTAACTATCCCTGTATCTATTATTTTGTTTTCTTGATCTAACGCTTTCCAATTAATTATCGGATTTATTTTATCTGTTTTAAGTCCAAATTTTACTAGTTCATTTGGTTTGACTGTTTCCGATGACGTAAAAATAATTACTCCTTGTTGGTTTTTTTCACCTATCCATCCTTTTTCTGTTTTAAATGATTTAAAATTAAATTCCTCCCCTAACCATACTCTGAAAGTT
The DNA here is from genome assembly GCA_001437625.1 of Nitrosopumilus sp. BACL13 MAG-121220-bin23. GTDB lineage: Archaea > Thermoproteota > Nitrososphaeria > Nitrososphaerales > Nitrosopumilaceae > Nitrosopumilus. Next base: position 3,224 of record LIAL01000033.1, on the reverse strand, counting down.
TTAATTTCATTTTCAGAATTATTTGTGGCTGTAACTATTACTGTTTCGTCTAATCCTATACTTACAACATTAACTTCATCTGCATAGGCTTCTAATGGAATTAGGATTAAAGATATTGAAAATAGTATTATAATTGAAATAGAAATTTCTCTATTTCCTAATTTATTCATATTTCCTACTCCCTTTTATGACCAGAACCGTGATTCTCTCCATTGAAAACATGTGGTTTAGCATACCTATTCTTGTTTTCCTGTTTTTTGAAATTTATTTACTTCTGGTTTTATGGCTGCGTTTTGATATTGTCTGATTCTTTCAGCGATTAGTCTGTATAATGATCTAAATTGGTCTTTAGTTTTATCTGATAAGAAATCTGTTTGCTCTAATGCAATTTTTTCACAAATATACCTTGTAATCTCTTCATTGTTAAATTCACCCCAATCATCATCTCTACGCTCTTGCCATATTTTTTTTAATTTTTCTAAAATCCCCTTACCTTCTTTAGAGTTTATATTTTCATGTGTGAGATTTGAATATCCTTCTTGCCTTAATTTAATTTCATAAGTTTGATTTACTGCATGTAGATAATCTTCAACTACAACATAGTCTTCTATCGATTCTAGTTTTTTACCTTCTCTTTCAAAAAATATTGTTTGAATTGCTGAAAATTGATTTGATTCTAATTGTGCTGAAATTTGTCTGGATTCTTCAGTGTTATCTAATAAAACAAATGTTTTGTAACCGTGATTTCTATAAAAAATTGCTAAAGGTAATACTGCATTTTTATTATACGCTGCAATTACGTTTAGTGGATTCATTGAAATATTTGGATCTTGTAAAAATTTATCAAATGCATTTAGATACATTGAATCTGACATTGTTTCAACAATAATTACTGGTCTGGAGTTTGTACCTATCTCCCTATCTACAATTGCCTCTACTTGACCTCTACATAATCCATATAAGATCGGCGTTAGTGTTTTATCATCTGCATTCCAATAATCATAAAATATCCTGCTCAGATGTTTTCTCTTATCTAATTCTACAACTAATAAATTTCCTGGTGTGTAATCAAATATCATAAATGGTGAATGTGTTGCATATAGTACTTGATTTGAACCTGCTAAATTTTTTAATAAATCTGAAATACCCATTTGTTGTGTTGGGTGAAGATTTCTTGCAGGTTCATCTAAAAGTAATATTGCTTCTTTTAATTCTGATCTTTGTGTTTCTGCTGCAAAGTTTACAATAAATGAAAATGTCCATTTAAAACCCTCTGCACGTCGATTTAACAATCCTGTGTTTGTAATTGTTCCATCCTTGTGTACGTCTGAAATTACCACACTCATAATGTTCCCTGGATTGTATCTCAAGTCAACATGGATGGGATCCCCTTTCCATGCTGGATTTAATTTCTTAGTTAATCTGTTGCTTGCTGTATTTAGTAATTTAATACATTTAGATGGTTGTCCTTTTACTTCATCTAATTCCTTAATATCTAATTCTGCTAAATAGAATAAATTTCTGACTGTTTCTGCTTTGTCAAATTCTTCTACAAATTCAATTGAATCTACTCTTTCTTCATTCTCTTTTCGTAAATATTCATTAAGATTTATGTTGCCATAGATTTTTTTATAATCTGAAAAATAAACAAATCTTGGATGTAATTCTGCTGCAATAAAATTTTGTAAAGCTATTTTTTGACTTTCACCACTTAGTAAATTTGAAAATTGATTTTCTGATTTATGATAAATCTTTTCCCACTCTTCGATTACTTTTGGTTCTTGAATTGCTATTACATGAAATTCATTACTAAATTCTGCCATTCCACTATCAAATGATTCTTGATTTTTAGGAACTGAACCATCAAATAATTTAGTGTTAATTTGTATTCTTATGTGATTTGGAAGTGTATCTAAAAAATCAAGAATTTCTTTTGTAAAATTCTCCCATGAATTAAGCCCTTGATCTTTGATTTCACTGATTTCTATGTCTTCAAATTCATATTGGACTTTTTGATTTCTATTTGTTCTAAATAATTTAATTTTTTTAATTTTTGGTAATCCTGGAAATTTCTCTTTTAATATCTCTGTTTCATGTTCGTTCATTTCAAATTCACCTTCAGCTAGTCTGATTTCATCTTTGAGCTCCTCTGACATTTCATCACAAAGATCTAACTCTGAAACCTGCTCATCTCTGTTCAATAGTGTTAAAGCCTGTAATATGGTGGTTTTTCCACTTTCGTTTCTCCCCACAAAAGCTGCTAAATCTCCTACTGTAATTTCACCAGAATCATGAATACAGCGGTATGCCCTAGCTCTAAATTTTCTAAGTCGCATATAGCGATATTACATAGATACGATTTAACTTATTCGTCACATTCACTTTTTATGCTAAATTTTTGCTAAATAGATATAAGGCAATTCCTTAATTTATAATAAAATGGTGTCTAAAAGACTATTTGTTGTATTTATTTTACCTATAATTTTCTCTGTCATTGTTGGCTCTATAGTTATGGCTGACATACTTCAAAAACCTGATAGGGAACTAAACATGTGGCCTATGTCTAACTCTGAAACCTCTCATAGTTCATCCATACAGATAATTGGCCTTTCAAGTCAATATTCAGTTTCAGAATCTATAGAAATTAACGTCAAAATTAGTGATTCTTCTTTTAATTGTGGGGATCTATACATTACAATTTACAACTCTGAAAAAAGCAATGTAATCACTCAGGGTGCATTTTTTGAACAGTGTTTTAACAGTGAATCCAACCTCATTCCTATTGACGATAAATTTTCTAAAGTCATTAATACACCTGGTTCATATGACTTAGTCGTAGATATGGTCTCAAAAGATTTATCAAATATCTCTACTAGTGGAATATTTACTGTTAAATAGGAATGAAATTATTGTATCCTAAGTGACAAATTGAATTTAAAAAATATGGTGATTAAATGACAAAAATTGATGAAGCAAATAAAATTAAACTGGAAATTGAAGAATTACAAAAGAAAACAAGAATTCTTGAAGCAAAACCCGTAAAAAAAGCAGCTAAAGCAAAACCAGCAGCTAAAGCAAAACCAGCAGCTAAAGCAAAACCAGCAGCTAAAGCAAAACCAGCAGCTAAAGCAAAACCAGCAGCTAAAGCAAAACCAGCAGCTAAAGCAAAACCAGCAGCTAAAGCAAAACCAGCAGCTAAAGCAAAACCAGCAGCTAAAGCAAAA
>LIAL01000032.1 GCA_001437625.1 Nitrosopumilus sp. BACL13 MAG-121220-bin23 | reverse complement strand
TTTCTAATTATTCTATTTTAATTTTTTTTACTACTTTCTTTTCATTCATTTTATCTAATTCTCCTTGAAGGAATTCTTTGTATTTTTGCGTTTCTTCATCTGTCATATTTGTTATGTTTGAGCTTAGAATTGATCCCATCGAAGAAATTTTTTCAAGTATATCTAATGCAACAAATCTTCCAACATTCCCTAATCTAAAAAGAACCTCTAATTGATTTTTAATAATATCATTCATTTTATCAACATCTTTTGCTGTCTCTTCACCTTCTTTTGTTAATTGATATCTTCCATCTTTTGTTTCTTCAATTAAATTCTCATCTAAGAGTCGGCCCAATAATGGATAAATTAATCCCGGTGATGGTTTCCAAATCCCATTACTTTGCTCTACTGCATAATCGATTATTTCTTTTCCAGTGTATGTTTTTTCTTTTAATAATTCCAAAACAAAATATCGTGAAAATCCTCTTGGAATCGAACTCCCTACTCTTTGAAACCACTCAGAAATCATCACTAGTGATATCACTAGTGATATATTTTAATATTTCTTAATATGACTGATATTACTTCATATTTAACCCAAAAATAGTATATTTATCTTAAAATGGTTAACACACGTGAATTTGATCTAATTATTTGTGGTTCTGGACTTGCTGGATTACGAGCTGCAATAGCAGCTGCACAAAAAGGTCCACATCTAAAGATTGGAGTTGTTTCTAAAGTACAAGTTATGCGTTCTCATTCTGTTTCTGCAGAAGGTGGAACTGCTGCAGTACTTTTTGAAGATGAGGGGGATACAATTGAATCTCATATTTATGATACTGTGAAAGGCAGTGACTTTCTTGCAGATCAAGATGTAGCTGAACGATTATGTGTTGAGATGCCACAAGAAATTCATCAACTGGATCATTGGGGAATGCCTTGGTCTAGACGTGATGATGGTAGAATTGATCAACGAAATTTTGGTGGTTACAGTTTTCCAAGAGCAACATATGCATCAGATAAAGTTGGTTTCTTTGAAATGCAAACTCTGTATGATACATGTCAAAAATTTGATAATATTGAATATCTTAACGAATGGTTTGTAACATCAATTATTCATGATGGAAAAACATTCATGGGAGTTACTGCAATTGAATTATCTTCTGGTACATTTTACACAATTAAAGGAAAAGCTCTGATCATTGCAACTGGCGGTGCAGGGCGTTTGTATAGTTTTTCAACTTATGCCCTTTCTTCAACTCCTGATGGTTTGGATATGGGATTCCGTGCTGGCATGGCACTAAAAGATATGGAGTTTGTACAATTTCATCCTACTGGAATTTTACCTTCCGGAATATTGATCACTGAAGGTGCAAGAGGTGAAGGTGGTTATTTGCTTAACAACAAGGGAGAGAGATTTATGAAAAATTATGCTGCTGGAAAAATGGAATTAGCTCCGCGTGATATTGTTTCAAGATCTATTATGACTGAAATTGAACAAGGCAATGGTTTCAAACATGAAACTGGTGTTGATTGTTTAAAACTTGACATTAGACATCTCGGTGATGAGAAAATTAAAGAAAAATTAGGTGGAATTAGAGAAATTTCTATTAAATTTTCTGGAATCGATCCTGCTAAAGATTTGCTTGACATTAGACCTGTCTGCCATTACATGATGGGTGGATTACACACAGATATTGATGGTGCCACTGAAATTCAAGGTGTATGGGCTGCAGGTGAGGCTGCATGTAACAGTGTTCATGGTTCAAATCGTTTAGGTGCAAATTCAACTTCAGAATGTATTGTTTGGGGTAAAATTACAGGTGAATTAGCAATTGATTATATTAAAAATAAGACAACATCCAATCCATGGCCACATCATTTAGTTGCCTTAGAAGAGAAAAGAATCTACGATGGAATATTTAGAGGAAATGGAGATGTAAATCCTTATGAAATTAGACAAGAACTTACTGATACTTTAAACAATAAGGCATATGTTTATCGGAATGAAACTGATCTTGTTGACGGTTTAAAGAAAGTTAGAGAATTAAAAAAACAAGCTTGGAAGCACGTTGATGATAAGGCAAAAGAATACAATACCAATTTCGCAAATGTTATGGAACTTGATTCTATGTTTAGAGTTGCAGAGGTAATTTTAGTTGGTGCAATTAATCGAAAAGAATCTCGTGGTGCACATGCAAGAACTGATTACCCTAAACGTGATGACACTAATTTCTTACATCATACACTTGCATATTATGATCCAAACGGACCTATTATGAAAAAACATCCTGTCACAATTACTAAATATCAACCCGTAGAGAGGAAATATTAGATGACTAAAGATGAACACCGTGAAGGCATCAAAGGAATGGCTAATCCTGGTCGTTATGGAATTGAACGTATTGCATATTTGTTAATGCGTTTGACTGGATTGGGATTATTGGGATATTTTATTGCCCATATTTATGAAACAAGTAATATTTTACGGGGACGAATGGGTTGGGATGACTTTCTAGCAATGACCCAAACCACTGAAGGGCATATCTTTTTAGCACTTGTAATTGGAATGTGTGTTTTTCATACTGGAAATGGAATTAGAATTATGTTGGGACATGGCGGTGTTGGTGTAGGAAAACCTGCTAGGCCTGATTATCCATATCAACCAGCATCTCAAAATTATAGACAGAAAATAGGAATTTACTCCTCCATTGTTCTTGCAGCAGTTGCAATGATGTATGGAATGGCAGTAATGTTTGGTGAATGATATGAAAGAAAGTACAATAATGAAAATACACTATGGAACAGCTTTAGCATCAGTTGGTTTAGTTGCAGTTCATATTTTGATGCGTCTAACAACCGGATTTGCTGATTCTTTAAGTTATGAAAATGTTTTAGCTAATTATCAATCTATTCCATATGTTATAATGCTTGAACTAATTTTGATTTTACTTGCAGTACATGGATTTAATGGATTAAGAGTTATCTTGTTGGAATTAAAACAAGGCAGAGTATATGAGAAAGCTGTTTCATATGGTTGTGTAGTGGCAATGATTGTATTAATTGGATATGGCTCAAGAACAATTATTATGACAAATATGGGGATGGTATAGAAATGGCTCAAGTATCTAGTATTGCAGATGAACAAGTATCAACACCGTTATCTTCTTCAAAATCTATTCTTTTAAGAATTTCAAAATTTAATCCACAATTAGATGAGTCAAGTAAATTTCTAGAATTTACTGTTCCTTATGAAAAATGGACTACTGTATTAGAAGCAATTCTTGATGTCAAAAAACATTTTGATCATTCTGTTGCTGTTCGTTATTCTTGTAGACAAGCTACATGTGGTTCATGTGGCATGATGATTAATGGAAAACCAAAACTTGCATGTTTTACAAAAATTAGTGAATTAGATTCTGATGTTGTTACAGTTGAACCTATGAATAATTTTCCAGTAATTCGTGATTTAACAGTTGGATTTGAAAAATTATTTGAAAAACATCAAAAAATCAAACCTTATCTCATTCGTGATGATGCTGATATGAAATCTGATGAACGAGAATTTTTACAATCACCTCAAGAAGTAGAACAATACATCCAATTCGCTAATTGTATTAAATGTGGGTTGTGCAATTCTGCATGTCCTACCATGGCTACTGATTCTTCTTTTGTTGGACCTCAGGCATTAGCACAAGCATATCGATATGTTGCTGATAGCAGAGATAAGGGGAAAGATACTAGATTAAACATAATTGATGAATCTCATGGAATCTGGAGATGTCATTTTGCTGGCTCATGTAGTCAAGTATGTCCAAAAGGTGTTGATCCTGCAATGGGAATTCAATTCCTTAGAGGATATTTACTAGGATTTAGAAGTTAAAATAATTTTTTTAAAGGCTTAAGATACTATAATTTTTTAGGCACTTCATCCAATTTTTTAGGAACTTGATCCAATTTTTTAGGATTAGGACTATTGTTAACCTGATTGTTGATTTGTTCTGCCATGAAATGATTTGATACATTCACTTTAACATCATTTACCCCATCTACTCTTAAAAGATAATCGTGTACATCTTGACAAATTTTAAAACCAAATACTGCTGGACAGAAAGGACTAGTTAGATGCAAATCTACCTTGACATTACTATCGCTAATATCTACCTCATCAATTAACTCTAATTCTACAATTGAGGTGTTGATTTCTGGATCTACAATCTTTGATAACTCATCAAAAATTTTTACTCTAAGTAATTTGATATCTTGACTCATAACGGCAAAAACATTTATGCTATATATAACCATTTTACAACCTTAGTTGATGTATCGCTCACGACTTGGTACTGATTTGAGTGATATCACTTTAGATTATGTTTCATCAATAAATGATGATTCTGAAATTGCTTTATACGATATTATTGGAAGTCAAGCTCATACAATAATGCTATTTCAAAATAACATTATTACAAAAAATGATGCAAAAAAAATTCTATCTTCCTTAGAGGATATGAAAAATGAAACATTTGATACTTCGTCTGGTGCAGAGGATATTCATGAATTAATTGAATCTTTAGTAATTAAAAAAGCAGGTATGACAAGTGGCGGAAAAATGCATACTGCAAGATCTCGAAACGATCAAGTTGTTTTAGATATTCGAATGAAAATTAGAGATGACATTAACATTATCTGTAATTGTCTTTTAGATGCAATTGAATCACTTGTATCCGTATCCAAAAACCATCAAAAAACAATTATGCCTTTTTACACTCACCTTCAGCAAGCTCAAGCAGGTTTATTTTCTCATTATCTTTTAGCTCAAGCCGATATTTTATCAAGAGATTTTCAAAGGTTATTTGAAACTTTTAAAAGAATTAATCAAAGTCCTCTCGGAGCTGGACCTATTGGAGGAACTAGTATTGCAATTGATAGACATAGCACTGCAAAAATGTTGGGTTTTGATGGTGTTGTTGAAAATTCTATTGATGCAACTAGTACACGTGATTTTGTTGCAGAGTATGTTGCAATGGTTTCAATTTTAATGACTAACTTAAGTAGAATTTCTGAAGATTTTATTATTTGGTCTACATCTGAATTTTCTTTTATTGAATTATCTGATGAGTTTACATCACCTTCAAGTGTAATGCCTCAAAAAAAGAATCCTGATATTTTAGAACTAACTCGAGGTAAGACTGCAGAAATTATTGGAAATCTTACTGCGATTTTAACTACTATCAAAGGTTTAGCTTCTGGATATGGACGTGACTTACAACAAATAAAATCCTCTATCTGGTCTACATCAAAAATATCTATCAGTGCATTATTAATTATAAAATCAATTGTTCTAACTATGAAAGTAAATACAAAACAAATGAAAAAAGTAACAGAATCTAGTAATTTAATTGCCCTGGACATAGCTGAAAAATTAGTTCAAGAAGGAATTCCATTTAGAGTAACTCACAAAATTTCAGGAGTTTTAGTTCAATTGGCACATAATTCAAAAAAACCTATTTCAAAATTAACTGCTTTAGAAATAAAAAAATCTGTAGAAGGAACTACCGTAGATCCTAAAATTGTATCTGAGATTATTTCTACTACTAGTGTTGTTTCCTCTTTAAAAGATAGAAAATCGTTTGGTTCTTCTGGATATGATGAGCAAAAAAGAATGATTTCCGATAGAACTGAGAAAATTACTATTTGGAGATCAAATATGTCTGAAAGAGACAATAAAATCAAGTCCTCCATTGATGAACTTCAAAAATTAGTTGATGAAATTATTTAATGAATAAAGTGGAAAGCGGGTCTAGAGGGATTCGGACCCTCGACAACCGGATTAAAAGTCCGGTGCGCTACCTGGCTGCGCCATAAACCCACACAAAAAATATTTAACCTGTATAATTTAGTCTTTTACAAATCTATGACTTCTGCCAGAAACTTTTAATCTAGGATTTTGATTCATACTGCTAGTGCCCTTGTAGTATAGTCCGGTCTAGAATTCGACCCTGTCACGGTTGAGACGCGTGTTCAAATCCCGCCGAGGGCGCCATTATTTTTTAATTTTAGAATATCTCATGAATTATACTACAAGAATATTAAAATTCAGGCAATTTTAGGGGAATTTGTTGTCGGAAGAAAAAAAAGAGTCTGGAGTAGAAGTAAAACCTACTGAAGATTCTGTATCTGAAAAACCATCAGTTGAAGATACTCAAAAAACCGAAGATACAAAAATAGAAGCAGAATCTAAAGCATCTCAAGAAGCAGCATCTAAGGTAGAGGCAAATACACGAATACTTGCTGAAGCAGAGGCTGCAGTAGAATTAGCTCTTGAAAAAGCAAATGCTGCAAGATCTGAATTAGAAGCAGCAGCAGAGGATGAGTACAAAGCAATTGCTGCTGAAGTTAAAGCTGACACTGCAAAAAAATCTGACTTTACATTCAAACGAAAAGATGAAGAAATTTTTAGACGAGAAATGGGCGAACCTGAATTTTGGTTAGATAAAAAAGATAGATTTCCAAGACCTATACTTACACAAGATCAACAAGAATCTATTACAAGAGTAGCTGAAACTCCTCAGGATCAAACTCCAAAATATGATCCACAGCATATTCTTAGTCCTGAATATGGTGGTGTTTCAAATTATGAAAATGGTGTAAATTCTTTCTTAGATGAATTAAAATCTAAACTTACTACACAAAAAAATGATCCTGAATCAACTAAACAAGAAATACTTGCAACAGAAAATGAAATTACTTATTTAGAATCAATACATGAAAATTTCTATATTGGAATGAATGTCTTTCGAACAGCAAAAGGTGGACGGGATAAGCTTAGTGCATAATTAGGTGTTATGATATGAACAACATAATTTTTGATGTAATGAATACGAGAGTAACTTTCAAGAATATTCCAATACATGAATTATCTAAATTTGCTTTCAAAGATGTTGGTGTTGCATGTGAAGAATTTAAGAAAATTCCTGGTATTGATGAATGTATTATTATTCAGACTGCAAGTAGAATTGAAATTTTTACAGTAAGCAATATTGAAACTATTGATTCTCCTGATGCCAGAAGAGCTGAGGCCAAAACTCTGATTTTAAATCAAGTTAAAAATAAATGGATTTCATTAACCCAGTTAGAACAAATTGATATTGATCATTTTGATCAAACTATTGAAGTTTACAAAAGTGATGATGTGTATCTTAACCTTCTACGCTTAGGATCTGGTATAGACTCATTTGTTATTGGCAAACATGAAGTTTTTGATGAAATAGTTCAATCATTATCTCATGCTAAATCTGCAGGTACTTCAGGAACTATTCTCAATAAATTATTTGAAAATGTAATTCGATTATCTACTCGAATGAGGGATACTACTGGAATTGCAAAAGACGTTATTTCACTTGGAGACATTGCAGTAAAATTAGTTGATGAAAAAGCTGGATTAGATTCAAAGAAAAAAATATTGCTAATTGGTACTGGTAATTCTGCTGCTCTAATTGCTAAAACTCTTAATAAAAAAGAACTCTCTTATGATGTTACAAGTAGAACTTTAGAACGTGCAACTGGATTTAGTACTATTGTTGGTGGAAATCCTATAAATTTTGATGATGCTTTATCAACTTTTGATAAATATGATATTATTTTTGTTGCAACAACTGCTGATTACTTCCTAATTACATTTGAAAGAATTCGACTTGTAATGGAGGAAAAGAAGAAAGGTACATTGATTTTAGATTTGTCTGATCCAAGAACTGTAGATGAAGGGATTTCTGCTTTACCTGGCATTAAATTATTGTTTAGAGATCAAATTACAGAAATTTTTGAAGAAAGTATAAAATCTAAATCTGATGTTATTCCAGCAGTTGAAAAAATTATAGAAAAAGAATTACCTATATTGTCTGCTAGAATGAAAAGACTAGACGCTTAGTTTTTTATTATTTTTGTTTTCTTAATAGAAATTGCATTACTGCTTCTTTTGAATAATCAATCCCGTGAACCTCTTCGGTGTGAGTTCTAAAATCTTCTATTACTTTTTCTTGTTCACCCTCTACTTCAAAATCACACTCAAAACCATAATCATTACACTTTAGTTTTGACATATTTTGATGAAAATAATATCCGTATAAAAATTATGAGACTTTTAATTTAATAGTAATAATGGATGAAAAGTACTTTTTATCCGTAGGATTCGTATTTAATTCCAAAACTACCGTCTGATTTCTTTTCATGTTCTGTGACAAAACCTTTAGAATCTAAGTGATCAATTACACCATCAATTGTTCCTTGATATCCGCAAATGTAAATAATTGAATTCTCTGGTGTCAATGCCTCACCTACCATTTCTTCTATTGGTGATAACCCTGTTTTTTTATCTGGTTTAAAAAATGATTCAACTCTACCAACATGACCATTCCACGATCTATTGAAGAATTCTTTTGGTCTACTAATTGCTGCTCTGTATCTGAAATTCCATTTATCTCTTCCATTTTTTTCACTTTCTAATTCCATATCTGTTAAAAGACGTTTGTAACTTAACTCATCCACATAACTTGCACCGTGTAAAACTATGACTTCTCTACTATCGCTAGTATCATGGAAATGTTTTGCAAATGCAACAAATGGAGCTAGACCTGTTCCGCCACCTACACAAATTACTCTTCTGTTGTCTTTTTTACCATTGTGTAATTTATCACTAATGAGCAATGCTGCTCCAGTTGGTTCTCCGAGTGTAACTTCGTCTCCAACACTAAGATAAAATAATTCAGTTGTTACACGACCTGGAAGTGGTTTTCTAACCCATCTAATTACAAATTCAAAATAATCTCTATTTTCAGCATGTGATGCAATTGAATATGCTCTTCTAACTACTTTTTTTTCTGCTGGAATTGGCAGACCAATTGTTAAGAATTGTCCAGTTTGATATTTTGGCATTCCATTCTCAGGAACTAATCGTATGATTACTAGATCTTCTTTTAGTAACTCTCTGTAGACAACTTTTGCCTTCATTTCAGATACCATACAAGGAGGTTTCTCGTTACTTTGGTTAAATATATTTCTCTTACAAAATAACTATGAAAATTTGATAAATTTTACAATTCTAATTAATTTGTGACATTATTTCATCAAGAATTTTTTGATTTGCTGCAGCAATGAATGAAACTCTAGTTTCATAACTTAGATCTGCGTCAAGTGGGTTCAAATTTGAATCTAGTAATAAACCTCCTGCCTCCTTAACAATTATGTACCCTGCAGCAATATCTTGAATTCTAATTTTATCTCTAAAGTCAATAAAAATATCCATTAAACCTCTGGCAAATAATGCCATTTCTAATGCATTCGCACCAAAATGTCTCGTATGGTTATGATTTTGAAATATTGGATACATTCGTTTCATTAATTCATTTGAACCACCAGATGTGTTAATTCCAACTATTTTGTAAATTGGTTCTTTTTGTTGAACTTTGATTTGTTTTTCATTATAAAATGCACCTTTATCTTTTGAAGCCCAATACATATCCCCATTTGTTAAATCTGTTATCACTCCATCTGTAATTGAACTGAGTTTATTTTCTGTTGCAAATGCTAACGAACTACAAAAAAATGGTACACCACGTACTGCATTAGCTGAACCATCAATTGCATCCATTATGATGTAACCTTTTGGATTATCTGATAATTCTACTCTTCCACATTCTTCCCCTAATACAACACATCCAAAATTAATTTTTTTTAGATAATCTAAAACTGTTTTTTCTGCAACAATGTCTATATTTCGTGAAATGTCTCCACCTGCACCTATTCCAAAATCACCTGCAGCATCTTCTGTACCTGCAAGATCTTTTACATTTTGATAAATTTGATTTGATGCTTCTCGAAGAATTTCTACAACTTCCACAAAAAATAATTCTCTCTTCGTAATTTAAGTGAAGAAAATTTTTGTATTGAAAGCATAAATAACAACAAATAAGATCGTGTTTGTGAGTGGAAAAGACGAATCACTTTTTAGTAAAAGTGCTTTGATGGGAACTAAACCTGGAAAACAAATCATAAAACAAGGTTTATTCAAATCAAAAGGATTCAAGCAGTTTAATCAGTACAAACAAGAAGCTGAAGACACATTCCCTGCATTTGCCCAAAGATTTGCAAAAAATCTTTTTGCCCAAATTAATGCTGATGATTCTCCAAATACAACTCAACAACAATTTGGAGAAGAAGTTGGTTCTACAGAAATTATTTTAAATGCGTCTGAAATTGAGCCTATAAAATCTAAATTACAAGACTTTGATACTTTACATGATAGAGTTCTTAGAATTTTAAATTCAAATTTTGTTAAAATGACATTTCCTGTTTTTAATGGTCTTTTTGATGCATCTACAGATTATTTTAAAGATGATAAAAATCCCACAATGCGTGAAGATATTGTTGATGGTCATATCATTGCAATTGATCTTAGTGAACCCATGGATAGAATTGTAGACAAAGATGAAGATTTAGAATATTTGGATGATTACAAATTAATGAATCCCTATATTTTGAAACTTGCTAGAGAAAAAATTTCAAAAGGTGGTGATGATGTACTCAAAGAATTTGAAGAAGGTTTCAAACAAGCAAGAATTGGACAATATCTTGATACAAAATTAAAAGATAAACCTACGGAGATTACCGAAGAAGAATTAGTTGAAAGTTACAAAAAATATCGTTCTGTAATGGGAACTGCTGGCAGAAATATGGCATTGAATCGTGCACCTTTAGCTGATATCTTTTACACTGGAATGGCAAAAGCAGCTGAATCTGTTGGATGTGGCAATGAAATTGAAGATAGCATTAGAGATAGAGCTGCAAAAATTCCTTCTTGGCCGTTATTTTATTCATTAAAAATGAACGATGCAAAAAGTGGATTTGAAGAAACAATGAACCATAGTGAATCCTATCTAAGTGAAGCAAGATCTGCACTTGAAAAATTACCTGATAATTTTTCACACACAAAGTTTTTAGAATTTCTATTTCTTACTGTTGAGCATTATAACCAATTTTGGTATAAAAAATTACAACAAGAAAATATCTGGTCAGATTTGAACAAAAATCTTCCAACCAAGTGATAAAATTGATGTGGTCTGAAAAATATCGACCTCAGATTATTTCTGATATGGTGGGTAATGAGGAACCTCGTGCAGCCATAATGGAGTGGTTTGCAAAATGGAAAAAAGGAACAAAACCTCTTTTGATAGTGGGACCTCCTGGAATTGGAAAAACCACCATTGGATACCTTTTGGCTAAACAATTTGGTTATGATTTGATTGGTCTTAATGCGAGTGATGTTAGAAGTAAATCTCAGATTAATGAAATTCTTGTTCCTGTTTTAGGTAATGTTACTGTTTTAGGAATTCCAATGATCTTCATTGATGAGGTTGATGGTATTCATGGTCGTGGGGATTATGGTGGTGCTGCAGCACTTGTTGATATTTTAAAAAAACCAAATGTACCTATTTTGCTTGCTGCAAATTTTGACGATTCAGATAAAATGAAGAGCATTAAAAAAGTAACAACAACAATCTCTTTCAAAAAAATACCGCCACGTCTTTTGCGTGTTTATTTAGATAATATTTTAAAAAAAGAAAATACAAAACTAAGTCCTGGCTCATTAATCAAAGTCATCGATAACTCTCGAGGTGACATTCGTTCAATGATTAATCTAACTCAGGCTTTGCTCACTGGATTTAATCCTTCAACTGAAACTTCTTTTGAAAGTATCAATGTTGAAGATGGAATTAATGCATTTTTCAAAGCAAATTCTATTGAAGAAGCTAGAGGTGTTTTGTATTCAATACAAATTGCCCCTAGAGATAAAATTAATGCATTTTATTCTAGTATTGTAACTAGTGATATAGATAGCGATGCACTTGCAAAATATTTAGAAGTTATTTCAAATGCTGATATGTTACTTGGAAAAATTATGAAAACTCAAAATTGGAGATTATTACGTTATCTTAATGATATTTTAATTAATTTATATCAAAAAGATGATCGTATACGATATTCTAAATATAATTTATCCTGGCCTTTACTAAATAGAATTCGTTGGGATGGTGCAAAAATTAAATCATTGTCTTCTATAATGGCAAAAAAACTACATCTTTCTTCTAGTGCATTTGTAACGCTGTGCTTGCCATATGTTTTATTTTGTATTAAAAATAAAACTTTGGAATTAGAACTGGAGGAGACTTTTAGTACTATTATTGATAAGGAGATTGAATTGATACAATGAGTTGGATAAAAATTCCAATGAAATTTCCAGGAACGTGTATTGTTTGTAATGGTAAAATTGAAATCAATGAAATTGGACTCTGGTCAAAAGGTTCTGGTGTCAAACATGAAAAATGTGCCCAAACTAATGAATTACAATGTATTGTTTGTGGTTCTTCTGCTGGGTGCTCTCAATGTGAATTCCAAGATATTTGTGATATTCCAAATGTATCTCAATTATGTATATGTAAGAAATGTAGTGATGAAAAGAATGCTTTTGATTCATATCAAAAATCATCTAAAAAGAAATTTTCCATTCTAAATTCTTAATTTTTTATAATAATTTACAATTCATACTATTTCAATCTAAATTAATATAGAGAAACAATCTGTTTTTAGATCACCATTATGCATTCTGAAAAGATTGATGAATATACTAAAAATAATAACATATCATTACAAGGAGGCGGTCAAGATCGCATTAGTGCTCAGCATGAGAAGGGTAAGCTAACTGCTCGTGAAAGAATTGATCTTTTACTTGATGCAGGAACTTTTGTTGAAATTGATCCATTAACAACTCATCATTATCATGAATATAACATGCAAAAAAAGAAATTTTTTACTGACGGTGTGGTTGGTGGTTATGGGAATGTATCTGGAAGACAAATTTTCGTTTATGCATATGATTTCACTGTTCTAGGTGGAA
>LIAL01000031.1 GCA_001437625.1 Nitrosopumilus sp. BACL13 MAG-121220-bin23 | reverse complement strand
TAATAATTAATTCAATAATTAATTCAATATTTAATTCACCAATTAAATTTAAAAGAGTTATTTCTTTTTGAAAATATTTTATTTCTGATTCTGATACGGTTAGAAAAGGATCAGGACTAGTTGAATTAATTATTCTATTATTATCATCAATACCATACTTATGCAATTGAAATAATGAATGTCCAGATTTATGACCCCAAACTTCTTTTCCACATACAATTATTGTTTTAATTTTTTTATTTTGATTTACATTTTTTATAATTGAATCAATTCCTTTATTTTCAGTAAATAATCGTCCAACAATTGCAACATTATCAATTATTTTAGAATTTTTAATTTCTTTTAGTAATTTAATGCTTGAAAGTGTACAGATACAAACGGATGAATTAAGATTTCCAATATAGAATTCTTCAGTAATTGGTAGAAAAATTTTACAAATCTTACCAATAGTTTCACCTAGTTTATTCAAAGTATTTTAAGAATAGATTTTGCAATAAATTCAATATTTTTTGAAGTTACTCTAGGATGAATTGGTAAAGAAAGTACATGTGAAGCAGCCCAATTAGTTGCTGGTAAGTTTATTTTTGATTTATAAAATGGTGTTTTATGTACAGGAATTGGATAGTATGATGCTGCACCTATTCCTTTTGCATTAAGTTTTTTCAAAAGAACATTACGTTTTGGCGTGGTAACTGTATACAAATACCAGTTAACTTTTTCATTTTTTCTTTCTTGTGGAAGATTAAGATTTGATTTTAAAAGTAATTTTGATAAAAGTTCTGCATTTTTTTGTCTAGTTTTTAAAAAGTTTGGTAACTTTTTCATTTGTACTGTTGCAATTGCTGCATTAATTTCAGGCAATCTTAGATTAAGTCCAAATATTTTACTATCATATCCTTTTACCATTCCATGATTTCTGATCATTAGTAATTTGTCTCTAAATTTTTTATTGTTTGTAACAATAAATCCACCTTCCCCAGCAGTCATCACTTTTGCAGGATACATGCTAAAGCATCCCATTTCAAAGAAAGTTCCTGTATGTTTTCCCTTAAAAGTAGAACCTAGTGATTGAGCTGAATCTTCTATAATTGGTATGTTAAATTTTTTAGCAATTTCAGAAATTTTATCTAAATAAGCTACATTTCCATAAAGATGTACAGGAACTATTGCTTTGGTATTTTTTGTAATTTTTTTCTGAAGATCATCAGGATCCATTGTATAATTTTCTTTTAAAATATCAACAAAGATAGGTTTTGCACCAGTAGAAAGTACAGAATTTGCAGTTGCAACAAAAGTAAAAGATGGAATTAGAACTTCATCACCATATTTAATGTCTAGTGCATATAGTGCTGCTTGTAACGCCGCAGTACCAGAATTTACAGCTACAGCATATTTTGCATTTACAAATGAAGAAACTGATTTTTCAAAAGCCTGAACATGTTTTCCACCTTGATTGGAGGCAGAAGTTAACGCACCATTTTTTAGAATAGAAGTAACTACTGAAATTTCTTCCCTACCTACAAAAGGAATGTTTATGGGTATTTTCAATAATTAATCTGATAACAACTACGCTATAAATCTCATTTAATATCTATGAATTTTTATATTTCAAAAATTGGCAAATGATAGAATGGAACCACGATATTTAGAAAAAACAGATGCAGGTTACAAAGTGTATTTGTATATTTTCTATATTTGTGGAGCTATAATGGTTTCAGCATTAATTTTTGGTGTTTATGCTACAATGTTAGAATGGTTAGCAAATGGAACATATGTTATGGGTGAAGTAATTCACAATACAACTATTCCTTTTGAAAATTTTGCACGAATTTCAACTTGGATATTTTTTTCCACAATAATTGGATGGTATTGTGTTACTAGAATTGGTTGGAAAAGAACTGCAGGAAATAAAATTGTTGGAACAAAAATGGCTTTACTTCAATTAATGTTACTTGGATTTACAATAATTTCTTTTTATGAAGTATTATACAACTTTACAGTTTTGAATGCACAAATTACAGCAGGAATAATCGAGGGATTGGTTCCAGATATTGATATGTTATCAGTAGCTTATCCAGATCCTGATCGACCATGGAATTTAATTTTTGCAACAAAAATTTTCCTTGCAGCATTTATAATTACTGCACATGGATTTTACCTAAGTGTGAAACATAGAAAAACATTAGATGATCAAGAATTATAATCAATATTTATGTAATTTATTAAAATTATTTTGAAAAAATTACAACAAAAATTATTTTTTATACTATTGTATTCACAGTATAGTATGGGGTTATTTGGATCCAGTAAAAATGAATTAAAATGTAAAAAATGTGGAACCATATTGCCAGATTCTGAAAGACTGAAAAAACATCAAGAAAAAGCTCATAATAAGAAAAAAGACAAATGTCGAACATGTGGTGCTGAATTTGATTATGAAGAAGGTTTAAGAAAACATAAGAAAAATTGTAAATAATAATTTTAAAAATTAATTTTTTGCTGGTCTTTTTAATGATTTCTCAATTGATTCCAAATTTACAATTTGATTTTTAGAATTCAATGTAAGTGTTTTAATCATTTCAGAGCCTAATTGAACAGATTGTTCAGGTAATGTTTCTAAAAATTTCTCTAAGCCTTTTTTATAATTACTAATTAATTCTAGTCCTTCCTCAAGAGTCACATAGATTGTAAAATTATCCCATATTCAAAGATTTTAAATTAATTGTTTTGAATAACTTTATAGGTTTAGATTTTAAAAGTTGTTTTGATTTGGACATTAATGAAAAAGTAAATTTAATTGAAAAATCTCCAACAGAAGAAATTGTAACTCGTGAGGAATTAATTGAATTATTTAAAACAAATTCTTCACCAAACCACTACATCGGTTTAGAAATTTCTGGTTTTTTACACCTAGGTAGTTTAATCAGTACTGGTTTCAAAATTAATGATTTTATTAAAGCTGGAGTAAATTGTACAATTTTTCTTGCAGATTGGCATACAATTATCAATGATAAACTAGGCGGTAACTGGGATACAATTTCTAAAGTTTCAAAATATTATCAAGATGCTTTCAAATTAGTTTGCCCAGATGCAAAAATTGTTTTAGGTTCAGAATTATATCAAAAAAATCCAGAGTACTGGTCAGATCTTGTAAAATTTACAAAACACATGTCATTGAAAAGAACTATGAGAACTCTAACAATTATGGGGCGTTCAGAAAGTGATGAAAAAATTGATGTTGCCAGATTACTTTATCCTGCAATGCAAGCAGTGGATATTCATTATTTGGATGTAGATATAGCACATGCAGGAATGGATCAAAGAAAAATACACATGTTAGTTAGAGAAATTTTTCCTAAAATGAAATGGAAAGTTCCAGTTTCTGTTCATCATAAATTACTTCCAGGATTAAAAAAACAAGAAAATGTAGAGTCTGGTGGTGAATTTAGTAAAATGAGCAAATCAGATCCAAATTCAGGCATATTTATCCACAATACAGATGATGAAATTAGAAAGAAAATCAACAAAGCATGGTGTGATGAGGGAATCATAGAAAATAATCCCGTACTAGCAATTGCAGAATCAATAATTTTTAGTAAATTTAATGAAATTAATATTGAGAGACCTGATGAGTTTGGAGGTAATGTATCATATTCAAACTATAAACAGTTAGAAGAGGATTTTAGAGAAAAGAAATTACATCCTGGAGATTTAAAACAAACTATAGGAAATTATCTTGTAGAAATTATATCTCCAATTAGAGAAAAACTAAATCTTAGTGAGGAATTATCTGAAGCAATAAAGAAAAGTTTCTAAACTTTAAGATTTGGATTGGTTTGTTCTTCTAAATTATATTTTGATTTGTATCCTCTTGGATTAATCATTAAATCTTTGTAGGTGTATGTTGAGGAATTGCCAATAATTACAGTACTAGTCATACCTAATTCTTCATCAAAATTAAGTAAATTTTCTAAATCAGTCATAACAACAGTTTCAGATTCTCTATAAGCACTTTTAATTATTGCAACAGGTGTTGTAGGTTTTCTATGTTTAAGCAGAATTTTTTGAGTATCCTGCAATTGATGAATTCTTTTTTTACTTTTAGGATTATAAATTACAAGTACAAAATCACCTTGTGCAGCTGACTCCACACGTTTCTGAATTATTTCCCATGGTACCATCAGATCACTCATACTAACAACAGCAAAATCAGTCATCAAAGGTGAACCAACTATTGATGCACAAGAATTTAGAGCAGATACGCCAGGAATAATTTCTACTTCCAAACCATCAGAAGGATCCCAACCTGTGGCAGCAAGTGTTTCGTAAATTAATCCAGCCATTCCATAAATTCCAGGATCTCCACTAGACACTAGTGAAACAATTTTTCCAGATTTTGCAAGATCAATACACTGATGAGCCCTTTCAACTTCTTGCGTCATAGCATAACGATGAATAGTTTTGCCTTTGATTAGATCTTGAACTAAATTTACATATGTTTCATAGCCAACAATTGTATCACTTTCTGTGATTACTTCTTTAGCTCTAAACGTCATATGATCATGATGTCCAGGACCAACGCCAACAATGTAGAGTTTACCAGTCAATTTCACAATAATTTTTTTCTTAACTAATTTATCCGTTTAGCGTCTACTAATTGATTTTATCAAGTGTAAATGCATCGTGTATTGCACGCACTGCCGTATTTGTATCAGAATTTTTTACTACTAATGCAAGATTAAGTTCAGATGAACCTTGAGTAATCATAGATACATTGATCTTATTTTTCTCAATTGCCGTAAAAACTTTTGATGCAACACCAACTGTTCCTCTCATTCCAGAGCCAATTAATGCAATAATAGATACTTCAGTAGTAACTTCTAATTTTTTAATGATTTTTCCTAAAAGATCCATTTCCAATATGCTAACAGCTTTGTCAAGATCAGTATTTTTTACTACGATTGTAATACTTGATTCAGAAGGATTTTGAGAAATCATCATAACATTAATTTCAGCTTTTGCTAAAGTTGCAAATATTTTAGCTGCAGTTCCAGGTGTTCCAATCTGGCCATTCTGAATATCTATTAGTCCATTGTTACGAATACTACTGACACACTTTACAGTATTTTTTACAGATGCAGAAGGTGATGCTGTTACTAAAGTTCCCTCATTATCGGTCATAAGAGAACTTCTAATTTTCATAGGGATTTTTTTTGTCAATAAAGGCTCAAATGTTCTTGGATGAATTTGTTTTGCACCAAACAAAGCCATTTCAATTGCTTCAGTGTATGAAACTTCTTTGAGTAACTTTGCATTTTTAACAATTTTTGGATCTGCAGTCATTAGTCCATCAACATCACTCATTAACCAAATTTCATCTGCTTTGATACAAGAACCAATGATAGTTGCTGAATAATCGGAACCCCCTCTACCAAATGTAGTTGTATGTCCATGTTGATCTGCACCTGCAAAGCCTCCAATTACAGGGATTATTTTTTTAGAAAATAAATTATCTATACTTTTTGATACTCTCAATCTAGTTGTATCCATAAGTGGTTTTGATTCACCAAAATTAGAATCAGTTACAATGCCTACTTCCTTACCAGTCAAAGAAATTGATTTTTTTGATATATCATTAATTGCAGCGGCAATTAATTTTATAGATAATCTTTCACCAAATGAAATTAAATAATCCATTGATCTGGATGTTACTTCTCCTAACAAAACTAAACCGTCTATTAATGCAAGTAGTTCTGTAAAATCTTCATTTAATTTTACTAATAATGTTTTTTGAATATCAGATTTTTTGATAGTTTGTTTTGCTAATTGATTATGTCGATTGATAATTTTTGATGCAAGTTGTTCTGCTTTAGATTTATTTTCTTTTTTTATAGATTCAGATATTTCAATTAGATCATCAGTAGTTCCACTTGTTGCAGAACAAACTATTACAATTTGATGTTTTTTAGATAGTGTACTAATATGCTCACATATTGTTTGAATATCTTTTGTATTGGAGATTGAGGTTCCACCATATTTTAAAACAAGTTTCAATTCAAACTAACTGAATTATCCAATCTTTAAATGCTTTAACTTTCTACGCGTGGAGCAAGATAAAAGTGGATTCTGCCTATATTTGCAACCTTAAATTCAATTCTAAGTGGTTTTGCGCTTGAAAATTCACATGTGATAAATCCAGCATTACTACCTACGGCTTTAACTACAGGATTAAGATATTCAAGGCTGTAAGTACCAACACTATCTGCTTTTGAAGAAATTTCTTCAATATCTTCAGCATCTTTATCCAATTCAATAATTACTTCACCAGAATCACCTTTTCCTGAAAAATCACCCTTGGAATCAGATGTATTGATAGTTAGATAGTCAGATACAACTTGGACATCACCAAGAATCTTATCAAATTTTGAAGAAGTTAAAACGATTTTTGAATCATATGGAATTTTTGGTAATGGTGTATCAGTTGCAGAACTTTCAATTAAACGAATTTTATATTTTTTATTTTTTCCAACTGTTACAAGTAACATTTTTTCTTCAGAAATACTGATTTCGATACTATCTTTTTTATCTGCTCGTTTGATAAGTTTAGAAAATTCATCTATTCTAACTCCAAATTTAATATCACTATCACATTCATATTTTTCAAATGCTGAATTTGGCCAGGATATATCAATAAGAGCAACGTGAGATGGGTCCATTCCTCGAAAAGTAATTCCTTCAGCTGTTGCAACAAAAGTTGCTTCTTCAACTAGTGTAGAGATTGCAGAAATTATGGCTTTTAGATCATCTGAGCCATTTGTTTTTGCACCAAAAGTCAATTCATTTTTCTTGACTATAAGTTCCAGTTAAACCTTATGTGTAATCACGCCAAGTGTATTTACATTTTTGACAACGATAAAATCGAGTTGTTGGTTCATCTGCACTTCTAGTTTGAAACATCCAACCTACAGCTTGATCATGGCCACATTTTTCACAATCTATTTTCACTGTTGGTTCAGTCTCTTCTCCCTCAGTTCCTTCAAAAGCAAGAAGTGAAAAATCAGGTTCTTCTTCAGCAATAATTTTTTTCTTTTGTACTATTTTTACTCCTTCAGTATAATCACATTTTGAACATTCAAGGCCAGAATCACCTTTTTTTAGTTTAACCTCACATTTGGGGCAAAATTTCAATCTAATTTACCCTAATTTTGAAATAAATAATTCTTTAAATTCTTCTGCCATTTTTATTGAAGATTCTGTTGATTTTTTAACTTCAGATAACGGTTTTGTGCTAGAATTAATTCGCATCCAACATTCGTTTGTTAATGGATGTTTAATAATTACGCCTGCAAAATCAACATTTGAAGCCTTTAGAAGCTCATGCTGAATAATGTATAATATTCCAATATCAGTTTCTGTGATAGAAATAGTCATTTCTTTAGCTTCTGAACTGATAACTTGTGCATCCATGTATTCAGAAAAGGCACTTATTGCGGATATAAATCATATGAACAGGAACAATGACAGAAAGCAAAATTTCAGAAATAATACTAGTAAAATCCAAGGAGGAATACTCATCTGATGAAAATATTGAGATAAATGTTCAATTTTCAGTTCAAGGTGGGATAAGAGATTCGTTCAATGAAGCAAATTGGACTAAAGCATACAATAACAATGATGTTTCAATAAAGCTCAAATACGGTGTAAAATTGACATCAGGCGGATTCAGAAAGAAGGCATTAGGGAAAATTATAGATTCATACCGAAAAGCCGCAATTTTCTGGACAAGGAATCCAAAATTAGTCAATCCAATGAAAGATAGAAGAATTTGGGTTCAAATAGCAAAAAACTTTGAACCATTTATCAGACTTTCTGAAGAAGAAGTAAGAGAAGAATTCTTTGACTTTAATGAAAAATTTGTTTTCAAAGCATCTGATTTAGGAAAAGGTAAACACAAGATTGGAGCTGAAGTATTTTCATCATGGCAAAAACATGATTATACTGAACCTGGAAGTGTCAAAAATAGTTCTAATGAAATAGAAGTCACAATCAATTAGGGATATAAGGAACTTTTTTCTTGAATCAATAATGGCAAAATATGACGGTCTATTAGGACAACCAATTCTTGAAGTCGAAGAACCTGATAAAGATGGAGGTATTACTTTTATCTTTAAAGATAACAGGTTTATGTTTATCACACCAGTTGATGGAAAAATTGAAACCATATCAATTCCAGAATGAGTGATTATGAATGGAAAAATATGATCAAATTAAAATGTTAGAATTGGTAAAGGTTGAAGATCCAGATGCTGAAGGTGGATTAACTTTGTACTTTCAAGAGAACAAAACGTTAAAAATTAAAAACGTTGATGGAAAATTAGTTTCAGATTTTGTTTAAACTAATTTCTCACATATTTTTCATAATAACTTATTGCTAATTCTTGTACATCAGATTGAATCGAACCTGGCCTTTCATCTCGAATTTTTTTAATTGCTTGAATAGCTGAAAGTTTTTTATATTTTATAAAATAACATGCAAGAATTGTTCCAGCTCTTCCCAATCCAGCAGCACAATGAACCATCACTGATTGGTTATTTTGAATTTGATTCTGAATAAATTCAACGGCAGAATCTATTTCTTCCATATTTGGAGCATGAAAATCGGCTGTTGGTACATGTAGATAATCAATTTTTTGAGTCCAAGCATCAGGTAATGAATTTTCAGTCATAGTTACAATAGATTTTACTCCTTGATCCAGTAGCCACTCAAATTCATCTAAAGATGTAGGAATTCCACAACCAGCTAATTTCTCCTCAATTAACCAAGAAAAATTAGTAGGTTTTTTTGTAATTTTACCATGAACTTTTCTCCAAATATTACCAGGTTTACTCATTAAGATATAATCATATTTACTATACTTTTAGCATTGCGAAATAATATTTTTATAAAAAAATAAAAAATCTAAATTTTAAATTATGAAAAGTTAAATACTCATTTAATAAAAAATCTATCATGGCTACAGCATATGTTTTATTAAATTCAGATTTAGGATCAGATGTATCAATAATTGCAGAAATAAAAGAAAAACTAGTAGATGAAAATGTAAAATTTGAGGTTAGAGGAGTATACGGAGTATATGACATAGTTTTAAAATTAACATCAGATAATGCTGAAAAATTACGTGAATTAATCACCCATAAAATTAGAAAAATCAGTAGAGTTCAATCAACATTAACTATGATTGTAATCGAAGAACAAGAAAATCTATAATTTTTTAATTTCATCAATAACTTGAAGCATTTCTGAGTCAGTATTAAAAAAATGAGGAGATACACGAATGATCTTTTTTTCCATAATTTCTCTTACAGCTAAAATAATATTTTGTTTTTCAAGTTTATCTACTATTTTTTGCGAATCTAAACCTTGAATATTAAAAGATACAATGCTAGTTCGTTGGTTTGGATCTTCTGGACCATACAAAATAACTTTAGGTATTTTTAGTAATTCCTCTCTAAAAAGATTAGACAAGTATTGATTTTTTTTACGAATATTTTCCATACCAAAATTTAACAAATATTTTGCAGACGATTCTAATCCAACAATTCCAACATAATTTCTAAAACCAGTTTGAAATTTATCAGGTAAATCTTTAAAAATTAAATTATTTTCAGCATCAGTAATTGCAGATTCACCACCAATTGTTTTTGGTTCTAATAATTCACTAGACTTTCGATTACAATAAAATAAACCAGTACCCATTGGACCACACAACCATTTAGAGCCATTAAAGGACATAAAATTACATTTTAGTTTAGAAACATCATGATCACCAATACATCCTATTGTTTGTGCACTATCAATAAAAAATGGAATTTTATTATTAAGAATTTTAGAAATTTTTTCTATTGGTAATATTAAACCAGTATTATACAGAGCATGACTTAAAGCTACTAATTTTGTATTTTCATCAATATTTGATTTTAAATTATCTAATTCAAAAAATCCATTTTTATCGATTAAAAGACTTCTTACTGAAAGTTTATCTTTTAATTTAATCCATGGATAAAAATTTGAATGGTGTTCATGAGTCAATCCACGAATTATAATATTAGATTTATTATCAAATGAAAGTCCATTTGCAACAATATTAATTCCATCAGTAGTACTCTGAGTTAGAACAACTTCATCAGGTTGACAAGAAATAATTTTTGCAATAATTTTTCTCACATTATCTAATTTTTCTGCAATAAAAGATTCTGAATCCTTAGAATCAGGACCCATGGTATTATATGAAATTAAAAATTCCTTCATAGCATCGATACTTTGAGATGGCATCAAAGATACAGATGCATTATTCAGATAGATTTTTTTTGATGAATGGAAATCATCAGAAATATCTTTTGACGCTAAATTCATTATTATATCTGTAAAATAGTATTATGATGTTGGATAAAAATCCTGAGATAATTTTTAATGACATTCAAAAAGAATTTAAAAAAAATGTACCAAATTTAATATTATGTTCAAATTCTTTTCATAAAATAGAATTTTTGAATAAAATAATTATCTCTATAGATAGACCAATTATTTTTGTAGATATGGATTTATTGTATTCAGGATATATTGAATCTAAAATTATTCAAAAAAAAAATAATTTGACGGTTTTTCAACCAAATAAGCTAAATTGGAAAGAAAAACTATCAGAAATTATTACTAAAATATCAGAAAAAGAATTTCTAATTATTATTGATTCATTTAATGGAATTTACAATTTATTTGATGATTTAGAGTCTGCCAGATTTGTTAATTCATGTATAATGTTACTCTCATCATTAGGAAAACAATCTAATTCTACAATTGTGATAACTGCAATGGGTAGAAAAAAAGAAAATAGTGAATGGATATTATCACCAGGAGGAAAACACATTATGAAATCAGCAAAAACAGGAGTGTATTTTCTTAAAAAAATTGAAAATGATCTAATTATCAAATTAATAGACAATAATACGAATAAATTTAACAAATAATCAAGTAAGTTTTCTAGCGATCTAATTTCAAACGGCGTTATAAAATTTCAAACGGTGTTATAGATACATAAATTTAAGAAAATTATATTAACGTCAAATCATGATCTAATTTTGTTATGCCAGTAGGAATAATTCCAGACATCAGCGAACAAATGTGTATCGGATGCGCACTATGTGTAGAAATCTGTACAACACTTGGTCCAGATGTCCTAAGAGTAAAACCTGTTGAAGGCTGGAAAAGAGGAAAAGCATTCGTTTTCTACCCAGAGAGATGTATTTCTGATGGTGCATGCATAGGTGTATGCCCAACAAAAGCAATCTTTTGGATGAGACCAATGGACTTT
The DNA here is from genome assembly GCA_001437625.1 of Nitrosopumilus sp. BACL13 MAG-121220-bin23. GTDB lineage: Archaea > Thermoproteota > Nitrososphaeria > Nitrososphaerales > Nitrosopumilaceae > Nitrosopumilus. Next base: position 2,155 of record LIAL01000031.1, on the reverse strand, counting down.
ACAGTTGGACAACCAGTCCCACTCTACAAAAACTCAGTCTTCGTAAAAGGTTGGACTGAATTAATCGATTAGATTAATTCACACAATTTTTAATTTCTTTTTCTTATTTTATTTTTCTAAGTTCATATACAATTAATCAAAATAAGCAAAAATTAATTATTTTTTAGAAAATTCAAATTTTGATGACCAATTACTTTTTTGTTTAGTTTGTTGTTTTTTTGAAAGATTATCTAACATATCATATGTAATTGTAAATCCATTACCAACCAAAGTAGCACCCTTATCATAATTTTCTTTATGAGAAATAAATTCATCAGGTAAATCTTTAATTTTTTTAGTTTTAAGATCAAATAATCTAATTTTTTTACCATTTTCTAATTCAATTATTGCATCACCGCTTAACCCTTGTATTGAAAACTTTTCAAAGAATCGAATTGTACCATTTTTTTTTAATTTAATTAGAGAATCAAAAGTGAATTTTTCCCCATAAAATAAAATTTCACGTGCAAATAATATTGAATCTTGTTCTACATTAAGAACAATAATAGTATCAGCATCCAGTGATACAGTATTTGAAATATCCTCAGCAATAATTTTTCCATTTGGAGCTGAAATACTTGTTCTATGTTCTTGAATTTGAAAAATTCCTACTCTACCATCTTTATCCTCAACTCTATATTTTCTACCATAAATATTACCTACAACAACATTTCCATTATCTACAATAATTCTTGCACCATTTTCAATTTTATATTTATTTTCTAATGGATTAATGAACTTGAAATCACCTTTTGTAAGATGAATATTAGTTTTAAATTCCTGGGTCCAAGAAGGACTGGTAATACTCCCTTGCATGATTATTGGACCATCATAAGTTAAACTTCCAGCCATAAAATTACCCTTAATAGATAAAGTACCAGTTGCTTTTCTTTCTAATTCAATTTCACCAAGAGTTTTTGAGCCAAATAATCTAGTTGCTGTAGAATTTGATTGATTTAATGCAGTTACCCATTCTTCAGCACTTTTCATTTCTTTAGATAATTCTTGGCCTAAAATCTGATTTTTTCTTCTAACATCTTCTTCACTTTCATCAGAATAAACTCTAGAATTTTTTATTTTTTCAATATCAGTATCAGGATATTTTTTACCAATTTTTAGATCATCATATGCTTGTTTAATTTTAATAAATTGCTCATTTTCCCCACCTCGATCAGAATGAAATTGTAAAGCTAATCTTCTAAATGCGTCCCTAATGTCTTTCTCTGTTGTTCCTTCAACAATTCCTAAAATATCATAATTAGATTCTGCCATTTTTTATCAACCTAGTTAGGATCAGTACTCATTTTCCTATACTTGTAGTTTATTACATTATAAGATATCAGTGATTTGGAAAATTCTATCAAAATTAGTCATAAAGTTAATTTTTTCTTGTTTTAACTAAAGCAATTATGGCTAGAATAATACCAGTTATTCCCATTCCAATTCCAATATACACTTGATTACTAAAATTTTCTAGATTTTGAACAGTATTTTCTAGAGAAATAATACGTTCAACAAGTTTTGTATTATCATCAATGACTTTAGTTAAAGCAAGATTAGTTAATTCAGGAAATTCAATATAAGATCTTTCTTTAATTGGAGGTGGATGCATAGATAAATTTACAGGCGTCTCTAAAATATTTCCAATAAGATTTACTTGAAAATATCCAGATACCGTAGGAGTAATGAAAGCATAATATTTTCCTGGAACATTATGATCAGATACTAAAGGTAAAGTAATTGTTTGTGTGTTATTATATACAAATTGAATTTTTAATAATTTTCTTAATCCTTCAATACCATTTTGAAATTCTTGAGAATTTGCACATTCCAAAGATATTGAAATATCAGGACAAGATACTAGTGGACTAATATACAATTCAAGTCCATTTGTATCACCAGATACAACGGGTTCATTCATCCAACCAATTTCTACACGATATTCTCCAACTGCATCAACTGTATGTCCATATACAATTCCATCAAGACTAGGAATAAGTAGCAAGGATAGTAGTAAGAAAGTATATTTCATAATTTTTTAAAATAAATCTAATTTTAAAAATGTTATTTTTGATAATTGTACAACTTATCCATCTGCACATATTGAAACTTTTCA